>CAYOXI010000015.1:0-30703 GCA_964407855.1 uncultured Chromatiaceae bacterium | reverse complement strand
AGGGCTGCGCGGCTGGGGGGCATGTGGCCGATCCCGCGGACTGGCGCGTAGCCAGGAGCATCTTTGTGGCGGATGACGACGCTACGGCCCATCGCTATGTACATGGGGCTGGCAGCCCTTACACACAGTACTTCCGGCAGTTCATGCGCAAGCTGGTCAACGGCGGTCGCGTCGACGTTTTCAAGCATGACCGCAACATGCCGGATGCGGACGTGACCATTGATTACGTTCTCCGCCGCCTCGTCATCTGCGGCTCGGTGGAGACGGTCACACAACAGTTGCTGGAATTCCGCGAGCAGGTTGGTGACTTCGGCACGCTACTCTACGTTGGACACGACTGGGTCGATCCGGCGCTCGGGAAGCGGTCGATGCAGCTGATGGCCGACGAGGTGATGCCGCGGCTTAACGCGGCGATCGCAGCCAGTGGGCAACGGGTCGCGAGGCATGCCTGAGCGAGACGGAATGGCGGCGACACTGAACTCCGACCGCGACTTCCGCAATGCGCTGGGTGTCTTCGGAACCGGGGTCACCGTCATTACCGCCCGCGACCCGCAGGGTACGCCGCACGGCCTGACCGTGAACTCGTTCGCTGCGGTGTCCCTGATACCCCGTCTGATCCTCTGGAGCCAGTCGCTGGCGTCGCCCAGCCGCACGGTGTTTACGGCGGTCACCCACTTCGCCGTCAACGTACTGGCGCAGGATCAGATTGATCTCTGCCGGCGCTTCGCTCGCGCAGGGCCAGACAAGTTTTCCGGTGTGGCGTTCTCGGACGGACTCGGTCGGGTGCCATTGCTTGCAGGTGCCGCCGCGTGCCTCGAGTGCGTTGCGACAGCGCGCTTTCCGGGGGGCGACCACGTCATCCATCTGGGCGAAGTTGGGCGCTTCAGCTACTCCAGCCGCACCCCGCTGCTGTTCGTCGGTGGCCGCTACCAGCGTGGCCTGGATCTCGAACCCGGAGCCGGCCCCGGTGCCAATCCCGATGCCGAACTGGAAGCGGCTTGGGGGGGGCTGGCCTGACCAGCAAGCAAACTGCATGTCGAGTCGAAAGGTCGGCACCCCATGATGAACGTCGCCGGACTCATACTTTTTTTAATGGCCGTACTTGCCGGACCGGTGGCAATGGGCAATACAGACGACGGCACTTCCATGCAGTCATCCCCCTTCAATGTCTTCTGGTCCGGCCACAGTCTCACGGCCCCTCCCATCCCGGACTATGTCGCCGGCCTCAGCGAGGCCTCAGGGACCCTCATGGGCTGGAACTACCACACCATGGCAGGAGCCGCGCTGGAAGACCGCACACGTGGGCGCCCGCCGCAGCCTGATGGCTGGGCCGGTTATCAGCAGGGCGATAACCGCCGCGGCTCGAATCTGGACATCATCCATGAGTTGCGCACTGCCGAATCCATCGGTGGCGGGCGCTACGATGCGCTGGTCATTACGGAAGTGCATGACTTCATGTGGTCACTGCTGGAACGTGACAGTGTGCGGCTGCTGCGGCACTACCATGAGCGGTTCATCGATGGCAATCCCTCAGGCCAGACACATTTCTACCAGGCCTGGCTAAGCGTGGATGATGCATCCGACCCGCGTCACTGGATCAACTATGAGCGGGCTGCTGCGCCGGTCTGGCAATGTATGGCCACACGGGTGAACGTTTCGCTGGCAGCCGAAGGCCGGCCTGACCGGCTGGCATTTCTGCCGGCCGGTCTCGCACTGGCCGAGCTGGTCGAACGCGCGACTTCCCGTGAAGGCCTGGCCGGGATCAGCAGGGACTCAAGTACAGCCACGATGCACACCTTGTTGCCTGACGATGTGCATCTGTCGCCGCTTGGCGCCTACTACATCGCCCTTGTCAGTCATGCATTTCTCCGGCCTGGTGTGGCTGCCCCCCGCTGGCATCCGGCGGAGGTCAGCGCTCTGCAGGCGGCATCACTGCAACAGGTGGCGGCCGGGTTCGTGCGGGATTTCAGGAAGGACAACCAGCCGCTGGATCTGGCTGCCTGCCAGGCGTACGTGCGGGAGGGTTTCGCGGCGAGCTATTGGCGCTACGTTGAGAGCGCCAGGAAAAGCAGCGGGATCACCTGGTATGCGTCACTGCTCGAGCGCGCAAGGAGCGAGGTACGCCGAGTACGTAACACGCGGCGGTGGCAACAGGCATTTGCCGATGACGCGCCGAACCCACTGCGTTTCGAGCCTGGCAGCGATCGTGACTGGTGGCATCCAGCGCCCTGAACTTTCAGTTCAGACGGAACCTGGGCCGCTGCTTCGGGACCGGGCGCCGCGCCTTGCAGCCATTGCCTGGCGTCGTTGGGCAGCGCGATCCTGACTGCTCTGGAGTGAAGACCCGGAATCGCCATCGGCCATGAAGCCGGCGAGCGCCCGGACGGTGGGAAAGCGGAACAGGTCGGTGATAACCAGTGGCCGCTCCAGCACCTCACTCAGCCGGCGGTGCACCTTGACGGCCAGCAGCGAGTGCCCACCGATATCAAAAAAGTTGTCGTCGATACCAATGGTCGGCAGCTGCAACACCTCTCGCCATACCGCGAGCACTTTCTCCTCGGTCTGGCTGGCAGGAGCGCCATCTTTGCCCGACGCTGCCGGAGTGGCCTCCAGCGGTGAGGGCAAGGCGTTCCGATCGATCTTCCGATTCGGCGTCAGCGGGAACGCATCCAGCGAAATGAAGTGTGCAGGCACCATCGCTTCGGGCAGCAGTCCTCGCAGATGCTCCCTGAGTTCACGTACTGGCAGCTCGATGTCCTTGTCCGCCGGAATAATATAGGCCACCAGACGCACATCGCCCGGCGAGTCCTCGCGCGGCATCACAACAACTGACTCCACGTTGGGGAAGTCAGCAAGGGCCGTCTCGATCTCGCCCAGTTCGATACGGTGCCCGCGAATCTTGACCTGATGATCGACGCGACCCAGAAACTGCAGTACGCCTCCATCTCGCCAGCGCACAAGGTCGCCGGTGCGGTAAAGTCGTCCGCCCGGCGGTCCGAAGGGATCCGGAATGAAGCGCTCGGCGGTCAGTTCAGGCCGTCCAAGGTAGCCGCGGGCCACTCCGGCACCGCCAATGTACAGCTCACCCGGCACACCTTGAGGCAGCGGGTACCCGCCCTGGTCGAGTACGTAGACCGTGGTATTCGCGATCGGCCGGCCGATTGCGATGCTGGTGTCCTCAACCGTAACGGGTTGTACGGCGGACCAGATGGTGGTTTCGGTAGGTCCGTACATATTGATCAGCTGGCCCACCCTGGAGTCCAGCAACTGTCGGGCGAGCGTTAATGGCAGGGCCTCGCCACCTACCAGCAGCACCTGCAGGCGCCCCAGTACATTACGTACCACTTCATCCTGCGCCAGCATGCTGGCCAGTGAAGGTGTGCATTGCATGTGGGTTACACCATGACGCTCGATCTGCGCAGCGATGGAACCATCCTCCACTGCGGCATCGGCTGCAGAGACAGGCTGCGCCAGTTCGCGCACCCGGTTAAGGTGCACAAGATGTGCCAGTGTGAGTTCTTCGTCCACACCGAAATCGATCAGGCAGGCGATTTCGTCGATACCCAGGCCCTTGAGATCATCGACGATGGCAAGCGCACGTCGCGTGTCACCGAACAGTCCTGACGTTTCAAAGTAGCGCTCAAAGGAGTACTCAAGGAGCCCCTCCATCTCCTCATCGGTTAGTGAATTGATATCCACATCCACGCTGGTGGAGCCGTCGGTACGCTTCTTGAAAGCCGTCCAGCTCTCCGCAAAACCTTTAACCAGTCCGAGCGACGAACCCAGGTAACTCATCATTGGCCGTCGTACGGTATTTCGTACCGCTTCTGTGTCGTCACCGACAAAGGTGTGCAGCATCAGGGTTACATGCCCGTTCCCGGGGTGGCCTGCTGCACGCCATGCGTCCCGATAGATCGCCAGTTTCTGAGCCAGTTCCTCCATAGACTGCCCGAGCAGATGAGTCAGCACTCCGGCTCCGAGAGTGCCGGCCGTCCGGAAGGTATCGGGAGAGCCAGCGGCCGTAAGCCACATCGGCAGACTCGGCTGCAACGGCCGCGGGAGCGTTCGTACCGGAAATGGCTTCTCTCCCGGGCCTGCAAACTCGACGTCCTCGCCACGCCAGAGGCGCTGGATCTGCTCTATGGCATCGAACATCACTGTCTTGCTGCCAAAATTCGCCGGCGCCAGCACGAAGTCGCGCGGCTGCCAGCCGGATGCGAAGGCGATACCCACGCGACCGTTCGACAGGTTGTCCACTACCGCCCATTCCTCGGCAATGCGTGCCGGGTGGTGCAACGCGCTGACCACGCTGCCGGCACGCAGGCCGATACGCTCCGTTACCATTGCGAGCGCAGTCGCGGTCTGAGCCGGATTCGGGTATAGGCCGCCGAACTCATGGAAATGCCGCTCAGGCGTCCAGATCGACGCAAATCCATGCCGGTCGGCAAAGCGGGCGCCTTCCAGCAGCAGCCGGTACTTGTTGTCACCAGCCGTGTCAGCGCTGGAGAAGTACATCAGGCTGAACTGGATGGCCTTGCTGGCATGCTTGCCATCGCGCACGGTGCCGGCTGCCGCGCGCTGCTGATCCTCATGCAGCACGACCCGAAATCCGCGTGCCAGCGTCCAGAGCAACTCCAGCACCGAAATGTCAAATGACAGACTGGTTACCGCAAGCCAGGTTCCGGGACAGTCCCCCTCCACCAGCGGAATGGTTGCGTCCATCGCGGTGAAGAAATTCAGCACACTACGATGCTCGAGCATCACCCCCTTGGGCTTGCCAGTGGAACCGGATGTATAGATCACATAGGCCAGATTGGATGCTGCAACACGGGTTAGCGGATTGCTGGCAGGTCGTCCGGCATATACCGTTTCGTCGTCCAGGAACACGGTGTGTGCCCGGGTATTACCCAGCACATTCTCAAGATGGGATTGCGTCAGCAGCACCGGCGCTCCGGCATCTTCGAGCATGAAGCTGAGTCGCTCGCGCGGATACGCCGGGTCCAGTGGCAGATACGCTCCACCGGCTTTCATCACGGCGAGCAGGCCCACCATCATGTCAATACTGCGCTCCACGCACAGCGCCACCGGAACATCCGGTCCGACCCCAAGGCCAAGCAGGTGAAAGGCCAGCCGGTTGGCGCGCTGGTTGAGCTCGCGGTAGCTGATAGTGCGGTCACGGAACACCAGTGCCGTGGCGTCGGGATACTGCTCCACCCTGGCTTCTATGGCCGCGTGAACACACAGCTGATCCGGGAAAGGGTGGGCTGTGTCATTCCAGTCTTTCAGCAGCCGCTGCCGATCTAATGCCGATAGCAGGTGCAAGTCGGCAAGCTGGGTATCCGGCGCGGCACCCATCCTGTCCAGCAGATCCACCAGCGTGTCCAGTAATCGCTCGGCGAGGACCGGCTCGAATCGGGGTTGGTCATAGGCCAGCTTAAGCTGGAGATCTGCTTCACCGTAGGCGTAAAGCGTCAGCGGGTAGTTGGTCCGCTCCAGCAAGAGGAAGCTGCGATTGGCAAAGGCATCACCCTGCGCCCGCATCTGTGCATCCAGCGTTGCACGATCGAAGACGATCAGGCTCTCAAACAGCTGCTGCCCCGAACCCACCTGTGACCAGGCCTGCACTTTCACCAGCGGCGCCTGATCATGCGGCCGAACCTCGCGTTCACTGGCATACAGCGCCTGCAACCAGGCGCTGAGGGCGGTGTCGGATGGCAGCTGCACACGCACGGGCAGCGTATTGATCAGGCAACCGACCATGTCGGTAGCGCCATCAACGCTACCGGCACGTCCAGCTCGGGTGGCGCCAAAGACAACGTCCGTAGTACCGGCCCAGCGGCCGAGCAGCAGCGCCCAGGCGCCTTGTACCACTGTATTTAGCGAGCACTGGCAGGACCGGGCCAGAGCCTGCAGCCGGTCTGTCACCTCTTCGGGTAGCACGCGTACTGCATGGCCGCGCGCCTCGGGCGTGCCTGCCACTGGCTCAGCTGGCAGAGGCGTGGGTGCAGTGAAGCCGGCCAGGCGCTGGCGCCAGAATGCTTCGGCCGCATCGAGCGGCAGCTGGCCGACGAAACGCGCATGCTCCGAAAAGGCGCTTGGCGGCGGGGGGCTGAAGGACTCGCCCCTGGACCGGGCGTCATAGTCACCGAACACTTCGCCGAGCACGATCGGAAACGACCGGCCGTCGCAGATGATGTGGTGAAAGGTCCAGACCATCACCCAATGCTCATCGCCGGTGCGAAGCAGGGTAACGCGCAGACAGGGTGCCTGACGCAGATCGAAGCCGCGCCGTCGCTCCTCGTCCAGCAAGGCTTCCAGAGCCGGTTTCTGTGCAGCTGCCGGCCGCGTGCGCCAGTCTTCGGTGCGCAGCGACATGAACACTTCGGGCTCAAAAAGCTGCTCCGGCTCGTCTACGTCATCCCAACGGAAGCGGGTGCGCAATGCCGGGTGCCGGGCCACCACGTGCTCCCAGGACCGCTGGAACTGTTCGGCTTCGATAGGCTCAGCGAGGTAGGCAACGACCTGCTCGATATCTACCCCTGAGTGAGGGTCACTCAGGTGATGGAACAACATGCCCTGCTGCGTGGGTGTCAGCGGGCAGGGCGAAGCAACGTCTGGTTTCATCGATGCGACCTGTGGAGGCTTATAGTTCTTGTTCTAGCTGGGCCATGGTGCCGGAGTTCGGTGTCGCGGGGTGTGAACGCCATCAAGATTGACACCGCAGGATTATAAGTCACCGACGGGCTCAGTACTTATTGTCAAGCCCTCGGGCCGGTCGGACCCTCAGTACCTTGCCAGACGCCCTGCCGGTCGCTGCGAAGCGCCGGCCCTGGCCCGGGATCATCTTCTGGAAGCAACTGTGAACTCCATCGCGGCAGGTTATGACTGCCGGCCGGACAATTGCCGGGCTCCGGGTCTGAATCAGCTCACAGCCCCGCCGTGATGGCCCACTATATATAGAAGAAGGCAGCCATGCAGCTTGAGTTCGTAGGCCACGCAAGCGTGGTTTTTCGCCAGGATCCGGTCCACCTTCTGTGCGATCCCTGGCTGGCCGGGACTGCCTTTGACGACGGCTGGGCGCTGCTGTCAACACCGGTTTTTGGCGCAGAAGACTTTGCCTCGGTGACCCACATCTGGTTTTCCCATGAGCATCCGGATCATTTCAATACCCGCACCCTCGCGATGATTCCGGCGTCAGTCCGGGCCGGACTGACTGTCCTGTTCCATGCCAGCAGTGATCGCAAGGTGGTGCGGTACTGCGAGAAGATGGGATTCGGCGCCACTATTGAGCTCGAAGCAGGCAAGTGGCTGAGTCTCGCGCCGGGTTTCGACATTCGCTGCGATGTTTTCGAGGGCACCGACGATTCGTGGTTGCTCGTGCGGACTCCAGCCGGACTACTGCTGAACCTGAACGATTGCCAGGTCAGCACGCCAGCACAGGCCGATGCCCTGCAGGCAGCAACTGGCGATGTGGACGTGCTGCTTACCCAGTACTCGGTGTCATCGTGGGACGGCAACGCCGACAACGAGGTGCGGCGGCTGGCTGGCGCGGACGCGATGCTGGACCGTGTGGTGCTGCAGGCCAACCGTCTGCGGGCGAAACATGTGATTCCCTTTGCCAGCTTTGTCTGGTTCTGCAATGAAGAGAATTTCTACATGAACTCGGCGGCCCGGCCGGTCAGTGACGCCGTGGCTGTGGTGCGCGCCAGAACGCAGGCGCAACCCGTGGTGCTCTATCCGGGTGATAGCTGGACGGTGGGTAAGCCCGTGGACAGTACCTGGGCCACAGAACGCTATGCCAGCGACCTGGCCTCGTTGCCGTCACGACCCCTCTGCACATCGCAACCAGTGGATATCGACCTTCTGCGACAGGCAGCCGGTCAGTTCACGGCCTACCTCACGCAGAAACGCTCGAAACTCCGGCTGTACCTCGGAGCTGTGCGACAGAACGCCGCCCACCAGCTCCGTGTGCGCTCCAATGCACGGCTCAGCGGCTGGCTGGCGGCTGTGGCCGAGATCTTGCGACTGCGCATCCGGCCCGCGCGTATCTGGCTTACCGACCACACACTCAGCCTCGAGTATTCGCTACAACACGGGCTGGTGCAGTGCGCGCGCGACCGTCACGAATGCGACATTGAAATGTCCTCAGCAGCCCTGTATTTTGCTTTCCGGTTTCTGTGGGGCGGCGAAACCCTGCAGATCAATGGCCGCTTTCACGAGAATTACCCCGAAGGCCGGGTACCGCTGTTCGGCCACCTGGGCACCGCCTGCGCCATGAACCGGCAGGAAGGGGCCGAGGCGCGACCACTGTGACACATATGAACATACTGATCACTGGCAACACCGGCTACATCGGCCCGATGGTAGCTCGACATCTGCGGCAGGCGTTGCCTGAATCCCGCCTCATCGGCTTTGACAACGGTTACTTCGCCCACTGCCTGACTGGTACCGACCGGCTGCCTGAAACCCGGCTGGTGACCCAGCACTGGGGCGATGTCCGCGACCTTCCTGCCAGACTGTTTGATGGCGTCGATGCCGTCATCCACCTGGCTGCCGTTTCCAATGATCCGATGGGCAAACGCTTCGAGCAGGTCACGGACGATATAAACTTTGCGTCCAGCGCTGACATCGCCCGCAAGGCCCTCGAACACGGGGTCAAGCGCTTTGTGTTCGCTTCCAGCTGCAGCATGTATGGGTATGCCGAGGGCGGCCCACGCACTGAGCAGGATGCCCTGAATCCGCTGACGGCCTACTCGCGCTCCAAAGTGGCTACCGAGTCGGCGCTGCGCGAGCTCGCCGGCACCGGAATGGTCATCACCGCGCTGCGGTTTTCCACCGCCTGCGGCTGGTCGGACCGGATCCGGCTGGATCTCGTGCTGAATGACTTTGTGGCCTGCGCGATCGCCAGCCGGGAGATCACGGTACTGAGTGACGGCTCGCCATGGCGCCCGCTGATCGACGTCAAGGACATGGCACGGTCGATGGAGTGGGCACTGACCCGCGATCCCGCCTCAGGCGGAAGCTTTCTGGCCGTCAACGTGGGCTGTGACGAGTGGAATTACCAGGTGCGGGATCTGGCTGAGGCCGTGGCCCGGCAACTGCCCGGCACGAAGGTCAGCATCAACACCGATGCTCCGCCAGACAAGCGTTCTTACCGCGTGGATTTTTCGCTGTATCGATCCCTGGCGCCCCAGCACCAACCTCAGGTGGATCTCGAACAGGCTATCAGGGAGATCAGGGCCGGACTCGAGGCCACTCGCTTCAACGATGCCAATTTCAGGGCTTCCCAGTTCATGCGGCTGAAAGTACTGGAACGGCATATCGACGAGCGTCGCCTGGACGAATCGCTGCGCTGGCTTTAGGGCACACCTCGGAATTGATGGCCGTATGCCATGGCTGTCAGCTGCATCTGATATAACAATACCTCCTTTCAGGGGAACTGCATGCTCTTCAATCCCGCCCCACTGGCAGGGGCATTCGTCATTGAACTGGAGAAGCGCGGCGACGAACGCGGCTTCTTCGCCCGGGCTTTTTGCGAACAGGAGTTCAAGGCCCACGGCCTGAGCACCCACTTCGTACAGGTAAATAACTCGCACAGCGCTTTCGCCGGCACCCTGCGCGGTATGCACTACCAGCTGGCTCCTGCGGCCGAGACCAAGCTCGTGAGGTGCATCCGCGGTGCGCTGTGGGATGTGATCCTCGACCTGCGGGCGGACTCAGGCACCTTCGGCCAATGGTTCGGTGCGGAACTGTCGGCCGAGAACCGCCGCATGATGTATGTACCCAGGGGCTTTGCCCACGGGTTCATCACCCTGACGGACGATACCGAGGCCTTTTACTTTGTAGACGAGTTCTATGCGCCGGACACCGAACGGGGCATACGCTGGAACGACCCGCGCTTTGCAATTCGCTGGCCACGCGAACCCTCCGTGCTCTCGGACAAGGATCGCCAGCACCGCGACTTCGACCAGGCCTGGCACCTTGGCGCTTAGTCAGGCGCATGATGGACTGCCGCTATAATTCCGGATGATCCACGCATGAGCCTGAATATTCTCTTCACCGGCGGCAGTTCCTTCACCGGCTGCTGGTTCATCCGTGAGCTGGTCGCTGCCGGACACCGGGTGACGGCCACCTTCGGGCAAACGCCATCCGCGTATGCGGACCCGCTGCGTCGGCGCCGCGTGGAGACCGCGCTGAAGCATGCCGAGGGTGTATTCAATTGCCACTTTGGCGATGACACGTTTCTGGAGAAGCTGCGTGGTTCCAGCTGGGACCTGCTGTGCCATCACGGGGCGGACGTCACTGATTACAAGAGCGAGGACTTCGACGTGGCTGCGGCCGTGGCCAACAACACGCAAAATCTGCGGGCGGTCCTCCAGGCGCTGACTGTCGACCCCAAGCGCCGCCCCGCCGTTATCGTCACTGGGTCGGTATTCGAGAATGATGAAGGTGCGGGCTCTGCCGACCTGGCTGCTTTCTCCCCCTACGGCCTCTCGAAACAGCTCAGTTACCAGGTGTTCCGCTATCACACGCAGCGCGCGGGTGTGCCACTCGGCAAATTCGTGATTCCGAATCCCTTCGGGCCGCTGGAAGAACCGCGCTTTACCGACTATCTGGTCAGGAACTG
This sequence comes from uncultured Chromatiaceae bacterium, assembly GCA_964407855.1. Classification (GTDB taxonomy): domain Bacteria; phylum Pseudomonadota; class Gammaproteobacteria; order Steroidobacterales; genus SHZI01. Next base: position 20,076 of record CAYOXI010000015.1, on the reverse strand, counting down.
GTATGCGGGCAAGGTGCCGAGCGTCAATACCCCGGACTATGTGCGTGACAATATTCACATTTCTCTGCTGGCACTGGCCTACCGTGATTTTTCGGCGCGCATGGCTGGCACGACTGGCCTGCAGAAACTGAACCCGAGCGGCTACGTGGAAAGCCAGGGGGCTTTCGCGCAGCGCTTTGCTGCCGAACTGCGCCGACGGCTCCCGCTCGCCTGCGAACTGGAGCTAAAGCCCCAGCGCGAGTTCCCCGAGCCTCGGGTGCGCACCAACACCGACCGGCCCGATCTCGCCACGCTGGGCTGGGATGAACAGGCAGCCTGGGATGCCGTCGCCAGTTACTACGCGGAGCTGCACCGTGCCTGACCATCTTCTGGCACAGCGCCGCTCGCGCGCAGGGATTACCCTGCGATGAACACCGCCACCGCAACCAGCGATAACCCCTCCCCCCTGGTAGTAGCGGTAGTACTGACCTGGAACGACACCGAACTGACCACGCAATGCCTGCAGTCAGTGCTGGCGAGTGATTACCCCAACCTGCGTGTGCTGCTGGTGGACAATGGCTCCACGCCGCCCCGCGGGCCGGAACTCCAGCAACGCTTCCCCTCGGTGCTGGTGGTACAGAATGAGGTCAACCAGGGCTTTTCGGGTGGCGCCAACCGCGGACTCGAGAAAGGGCTGGCGCTCGGCGCCGATTACGTGCACCTGATCGGGAATGACGCGGTCCTGGCGCCGCAGGCTATTTCCGCGCTGGTTGCAGCCTGCGAGCGTGAGCCTGACGTGGCGGCGGCCGGGCCGCTGCTGCTGGATGCCGGTCGGCCCGACACGGTCCAGTTCTATTCCGCATCGCTCGACCGCAATCAGGCTGCGCACTACCACGAACGGGTGGGCGAGCCCTACGTCGCGGCGAGCTTTCCGACCACTGACAGTGCGTTCATTCCCTGCGTCGCGCTGCTGTTCCGTGCGCAGGCCTTGCGGAAAGTGGGTCTGCTGGATGAGAGCTTCGGCACCTGCTGGGAAGATTACGACCTGTGTCTGCGACTACAGGATGCAGGCTGGCGATACCTGACGGTGGGCGATGCTACTGCTACGCACGTCGGCAGCTACACCACGGGACGCGTTTCGCCCTACATTGTCTACTACACGACCCGCAACCGGCTGATCTGCCTCAGGCGCTATTCGCAGGACCTGCACAGCCCGAAGCGCTGGTGGGCATTGTTGCGATCCTTCGGCTGGAACATGCGCCAGTACGGGCTGCTGAACTGGCGCTGCCATGCCGCCCTGCTGCGCGGCTTCTGGGATTTCGCCGTACGTCCCCGGCAGGGTGAGGCGCTGCGTACCGGACCCGGCAAGGTGCCGGGCCAGGACCGGCGCTGAGAGAAGCGGAAGGCTACCTTTATAATCCGGCTGATGACCAGGATGATGCAACGATGAAAGCAGTGATACTCGCCGGTGGCCTCGGCACACGCCTCTCCGAAGAGACGACGATCAGACCGAAGCCCATGATCGAGATCGGGGGGCGCCCTATTCTCTGGCACATACTGAAAATCTATTCCTCGCAGGGCATCAACGACTTCGTCATTTGCCTGGGCTACAAGGGCTATGTGATCAAGGAGTACTTCGCGAACTACTTCCTGCACATGTCGGATGTCACCTTCGACATGCAGGCCAACAAGATGGAAGTGCATCAGAACAATGCCGAGCCCTGGCGGGTGACGCTGGTGGACACCGGCGAGGAAACGATGATCGGCGGTCGTATCAAGCGCATCCTGCCATACGTGAAGGATGACGAAGCCTTCTGTCTCACCTATGGTGACGGTCTCGGCGACGTCGATGTACAGGCTACTATCGCCCTGCACCGCCAGGAGGGCAGGCTCGCGACGGTAACTGCTACACAGCCGCCGGGCCGCTTCGGTGCACTGGAATACAGCGGTGATCGGGTAACCGGATTCCGGGAGAAGCCCCAGGGCGATGGCGGCTGGATCAATGGCGGTTACTTTGTCCTATCGCCGCGGGTAGGTGATTACATCGAAGGCGATGCCACCGTCTGGGAGCGCGAACCGATGGAACGGCTGGCAGCCGAGGACCAGCTTTCGGTGTACTTCCACCATGGCTTCTGGCAACCCATGGATACGCTGCGTGACAAGCGGCAGCTGGAAGACATGTGGAGTGCCGGCACGGCGCCGTGGAAGCGCTGGTAAGCTGACTGTTGCTCTTGCATTCTGCCGTTTTCACGGCTCACAGCACCCAACAAAGCCCTATGTCGGGGCCGGTCCACGCCGGATACGCTGATTCTCCTCTGCCAGCGCCCTGCGCTTGCCCCGTAGCAACTGTGAACGCTCGAAACGTCGTAGGTAGCGCCGGTACTCCGGATTCTCGTAACGCGGATGTCCCGTGACCAGTGCTTTGACGTAACCCCAAAGGATGCCCAGGCCGCCCAGCAAATACGGTGGTTCTATGCTGCGATAGGCTGCAGAAGCCAGCATGTAGTACCAGGCTGAGCCCATGAAGTATTTGCCACGGCCCCAGCGTACCCGGCCGACACGGATATTCTGCTGTGAGCTGCCCATCGGCCGCAGATGAATAATGCGCATCTTTGGGTCATCCACGGATTTCGCAATCCAGCCATTCAGCCGACAGATGTGGCCGTCGATACCATCCCACGCGACTTCGCGCACGAAACCACCGATGGCCTGAAAGCACTGCACGCGATAGAACTTGATCGGGCCGACAGCATTCTCATCCCCGGTACGCTCTTCAAAAAGACTGCCATCCGGCCGGCGCTCGAAGAGCTTTCCAGACAGATTTCCCAGGTACGGATCTGCTGCCATGAGCTCCATGGTGCGCTCAAAGTAGCGTGGTGGTAACTCCAGATCACCATCAAACTTGGTGACAAAATCGAAATCACTTAAATCAACGTGTGACAAACCATCATAGAAGGCTTCAATTACGCCGGGGCCAACGGCACGGGCGCCGCGGTCGTTGCGGCGGACAATGCGAATGAAATCATGGCGACGGGCATACTCCTGCAATATCTGAGGAGTTTCATCTGTGGAACCGTCATCGACGATAACCCACAGAGCGGGCAAGGCCGACTGGGCACACGTGGTTTCCAGCGTCGTGCGGATGTACTGCGCTTCATTGCGACAGGGGGTGACAAGGCAATAGCGGCGGCCCAGCGCTCGCGACACAGGATTGAAAATCTCCTTGCTCATAGATAGACACCGTGACGCCGACACCAGTTCATCAGAACATAGAGACTCCAGACACGAGACCAGTAGACGCCGGCCCCCCCCTGCTCGAAGGCGCGCCAGAGCCGACCGACCGTCTCCGCATTAAGGCCAATCGCATGGGCCAGGTTGATGTCCTGAAACGTGGCCCGCAAGCGACGCGACAGTAGACGCTTGCACCACACTGCCAGAGGTAGTTCGAAACCAGCCTTCTCGCGTTCGAATAGCAACGGATCGAGTTTTCCGCCTGTCATTTCGCGCAGCATCATTTTCTTGCGTAGCGGATGAAAGCGCTGCGCAGTCGGCACCCGCGCCAATGCCTCAATAAACTCATGATCGAGCAGCGGCACACGCACCTCAAGAGAGACCGCCATGCTGGCGCAATCCGTGTCCCTCAGCAGCCGCTCACCCAAAAAGCTCGCCACCTCGAGACTGCTGATTGCCGTCGGTTCATCCTGACCGTGGGTTCGCTCCGTGAGTTCCCGTCGTCGGGCAGTCTCCAGACCCCAGTGCATGTCCTGGACGGGCTGTAGCAGCAGCGCATCCAGAAAATCGCAGGTAAACAAGCCGTAGGAAACCTGGTACAGCGCCACCAGATCGCCACGGGCAGCAAGCGCGTCGGTCAGCTTACCCCAGCGGGTTTGCGGGTAGACAGCCGAAGGCAAACCCATCATCACCCTCGATGCGGCCCGGCCTGCCATGCGCCGCATGCGTTCCGGCAGCCACCCCAGTGCCTGGGACACTGGTCGAATGCGCGGCAGATCCGAGAAACTTGCATAGCCGCCGAATAGTTCATCGCCACCGGTGCCGGCCAGGGCGACCGTGAGGCCGGCTTCCCGCACAGCTCGGCTGACAAAATATGTATTGAGTGCATCAAACGTTGGTTGGTCTATGCAATCCAGGGCGGCGTCAAGGTGATCAGCGAAATAGGTCTCAGTCAACGTAACCTCGTGATGCTCCGTACCGAGTATCTCGGCTACCTGCCGCGCATGCGCGGACTCGTCATACCGCGCCTCCTCAAAGCGTACATTGAACGTGCTGACGGGATGATCGGCCGAACGCTGGGCCATGGCTGCGATGACTGAGGAGTCCACGCCGCCACTCAGAAAAATCCCAAGCGGGACATCACTGACCATGTGCTGGGCGACCGCCTCTTCGAGTTTGTCACGCGCCGGAGCAACGGCGCTCGACTCACGGGAAGCTCCGGTTGTCACTGGATAGTTCCAGTAGCAGGCAGGTTCAGGCGGCTGACCTGGACGAATGCAGAGCAGATGCCCCGCCGGCAGCAGCCTGACTCCAGTCACCAGCGTTCGTGGTCCGGGCACAAAGCCATGCCAGAGGAACGAAGCGAGACTGATCTGGTCAAGCTTCCGAGGGACCAGTTCGCTGGCCAGCAGAGCCCGAAGTTCAGAAGCAAACAGCAGCCGGCCGTCCTGCTCTGTGTAGTACAGCGGCTTGATGCCAAGCCGGTCGCGCGCCAGGAGTAAAATGGGCTCGCGCGGATCCCACACGGCCAAAGCGAACATACCACGCAGCCTCTGCAATGCCGCAGACCCCCAACTCAGATAGGCTGCCAGTACGACCTCGGTATCACTGACCGAAACAAAGTCGCGCCCGCTAGCCTCCAGCTCAGCGCGCAGTTCGCGGAAGTTGTAGCACTCACCGTTAAAGGCGATCGCCACGCCGGTGGCGGCGTCGATCATCGGCTGCCGCCCGGCCTCGCTGAGATCAATTATTGAAAGTCGCCGGTGCCCCAGCACCACGCCGACTTTGCCTTCGCTCTTCCACAGGCCGCCCTGATCTGGCCCGCGGTGCTGCATGGCGTTGTTCATGCGCGCCGTGACCTTCATGGCGTACTCGTCGGCCGGTCCGAGTACCCCGGCTATACCGCACATGAATGAATCACCATCTGTCCGACGCCATCAGCTGATCTCGCTGCGGACACGTTGCAGCCGCCACAGGGACCTGTCTACGGCCTGCCATGCATCCATGCCGCCTCTGGAGATCAGCGAGAACATGTACAACGACTCGCCACCCTCAACCTTCACGCGGGGCAGGCTGAACGGGGACATTCCCTGGCGTATGACACCGTGGATGGAATTGAAAGCCAACGCGTAGCCGCAGTCCGCCAGCGCCTGATCAGTCGCAGCGTTGAAGTCGCTTTGGGTGCCGAACGGATAGGCGAAAGAACTAACCTCGGCGTCCAGTTCCAGAATCAACCGCTCGCGTGACAGGCGCATTTCCTCGCGCGCATCAGCAAGTGGCATCAAGGCCAGTGACCGATGGGTGTGCGCATGTGAGCCGATAGTCACCAGACCCGACTTTTGGACGGTCCTCAATTCCTCCCAGGTCAGGTAACGCTCAGGCCCGGCCCCGGTCGCTTCCCGCCCGATCAGACTGGCACTGACATAGGCCACCGCGGGGACGCCGGCATCCTTCAGAACCGGCAAGGCCTCTGTCAATGTGCTGAGCATGCCATCGTCAATTGTCACCAGACACGCATCCTGCGGCAACGCTTCTTGGCCGGCCAGAAAGCGCTGTACCTGACGGAGCGATACGGCCCGCCCTTCCCGTGCAAGCAATTGCATCTGCGCGGCGAAATCTTCGAGGGAGACACAAAACGGATCCTGTTTCGCATGCCCGATGCGGTGGTAGGTCAATGCCCGCAGTGCCGGGCCATTGCTAGTGGCACGGCGCACTGCCAGGACGCCCGTCAAGCCGCAGCCGAGGGCTACGGCCATGCGGGCCGTTTTCTTGACATACCACCGAAAGTTGGAGCCGCTCATAAAATTGAAGTTACATCCGGGTGTTTAGCGGCAGCCAGTAACATGCATGCAAGGGGTGCGGGATCAACCCCGGATTGGCAGGATCTGCGGTCTGACTACGTCTACAACTCTTTGTACTATAAAGCGTTAGGCCAGAAAATGTGAATATAGATCACGGATTTTGGTGCCTCGTCTTAACATACTTCCATGCCCCCCCGGATCACTGAGGCCAGCGAAGCACAGCCAGATGCAGCCAATTGACGACAGCGATATCGCCATCATCGGGATGGCGATCCGCGTTCCCGACGCCAACACGCCAGAAGCGTACTGGAGCAATCTGGTGAACGGCGTTGAGTCAGTACGCGTTTATTCCGATGAGGAACTGCTGGCCAGAGGGGTGAGCCGCGCAGTGCTCGACAATCCCGCGTATGTCCGCGCCGGCATGCCGCTGCAGGATTTTGACCAGTTTGATCCGGAATTTTTCGGTTTCAGCCCCAAGGAAGCGGCAATTCTCGATCCCCAACACCGGCAGTTTTATGAGGTGGCCTGGGAGGCGCTGGAACGCGCGGGGCATCCGCCGGAGGGGTTTGATGGCTCCGTAGGCGTATTTGCAGGCTGCGGCATGGGGGCCTATTTCGCCTTCAACATTCTGTCGAACCCGGATCTGATCGATTCGGTCGGCCTGTTCTTGTTGCGCCACACAGGCAATGACAAGGACTTCCTGGCCACCCGTGTGTCCTATGCCTTCAACCTGCGCGGACCAAGCGTCAATGTGCAGACCGCTTGCTCCACCTCGCTCGTAGCGACGCATCTGGCCATGCAGAGTCTGCTCTCAGGAGAGTGCGACATGGCGCTGGCCGGCGGCTCAACGATTGAGCTGCCGCATGCCATTGGCTACGTGTTCAGAGACGGCGAAGTACTGTCACCCGACGGTCACTGCCGCAGCTTTGACCTCCACTCCAAAGGTACGGTGTTCGGCAGTGGCACTGGGGTGGTTGTACTGCGCCGGCTCGCTGATGCCATGCGTGACGGCGATCACGTGCATGCTGTCATCAAGGGAAGCGCCGTCAACAATGACGGGTCAGGCAAAGTCGGTTACCTGGCCCCCAGTGTTGACGGTCAGGCGGCTGCTGTGGCGGAAGCACTGGCGGTAGCCAATGTGGATGCCGAAAGCGTGACTTACATTGAGTGTCATGGCACCGCCACCCCGGTTGGTGACCCCATTGAAATTGCCGCGCTTACCCAGGCATTCCGCAAGAGCACGGAGCGGGCTGGCTTCTGTCGCGTGGGGTCGGTCAAAACCAACATCGGCCATCTGGATACTGCCGCCGGGGTTGCCGGCCTGATCAAAACCACGCTGGCACTGGAACACGGGCAGATTCCGGCTTCCCTGAATTTTACTGTGCCCAATCCGGTCATCGACTTTGCCAGCAGTCCATTCACTGTGGTGGCGTCGCTCAGCAATTGGGAGCAGACCGCCGGACCCCGGCGCGCCGGGGTCAACTCCCTGGGCGTCGGCGGCACCAATGCCTTTGTCATTCTCGAAGAGCCCCCGAAGGCTGATCCTGGTGTAGCCGATGCATCACCGCAACTGCTGGTGCTGTCGGCCCGAAATCGGCGGGCACTGGATAGCGCTGCCAAACGGCTGGCCGACTGGTTGCAGTCACATCCGCAGCAGCGCCTTGCCGATGTGGCCTATACCCTCCAGTTTGGCCGCCATGGCTTTGACCAGCGGCGCGTACTCGCCTGCAGCAGTCATGCTGAAGCCGTCGCCTTGCTGGAGAGTAATGATGCGCAGCGGGTTTTCACCCATGTCCGGGAGCTCGACCGGCCATCGCTGGTATTCATGTACCCGGGCGGCGGTGCCCAGTACTTCCGGATGGGCTTCGACCTCTATGAGCGCGAACCAGTTTTTCGCGAGCACATCGACCGCGGCATGGCGATACTGCAATCGCGCTTTGGCGTTGATCTGAAGCCGGTATTTTTCGCCGCGGCAGAATCACGGGATGCGGTTAGTGCGGAACTTGAGAAACCGGCCACCCAGCTGCCGCTCACGTTTCTCGTGGAGTACGCTCTGACCCGGCTCTGGGAATCCTGCGGTGTGCGCCCGGATGCGGTGATCGGCCACAGCATGGGAGAGAACACCGCGGCCACCATCGCCGGGGTATTCAGTTTTGAGGATGCACTCGGACTACTGCTACTACGGGGTCAACTGTTCCAGCAGGCGCCAAGGGGAGGGATGTTAAGCGTTCCCCTGCCTGTAGCCGAGTTGCGTGACATCGCCGGCACAGACGTGGATATCGCGGCGGCAAATGGCCCTCAGCTTGCCGTTGCTTCCGGACTTCCGGAGGCGCTGGAGAGACTGGCTGCAGCACTGACAGCCCAAGGCATTGAGTCGCAGCGTGTCCGGGTGAACGTGCCCGCACATTCACGCCATCTCGAAAGCATACTCGGTGAATTTCGTCGCTATCTGCAAAGCATCCGGCTGAATCCGCCCGCCATAAAAATCATTTCCAACCGCACGGGTACCTGGCTGGATCCGCAGCAGGCTTGTGATCCGGAGTACTGGGTAGCGCACCTGCGCAATACCGTGCTGTTTGCCGATGGCATCAACACGCTGCTGGAGTCCCCGGACCGGGTCTTTCTGGAGGTTGGGCCCGGCTCCATGCTCGGTTCCTGCGTGCGCCAGAATCCGGCGGCACCTGCCCAGCGGGTAGTGTCTTCCATGCGGCACCCCAACGATACCGTGAATGATCAGGTCTACTTCCGCACGGTTATCGGTCGACTATGGGCTGTCGGTATTCCGGTTGAACTGAACAAACTTCACGATGGGACACGCCGTCGTGTACCCCTGCCGACTTATCCGTTCCAGCATGCCCGCTACTGGATTGATCCTGGCAAAGCACAGGCACTGGAATCCGCTGCCCCTGTTCGTCCCATGGCCCTGCCGAACGTGGACGACTGGTTCTGGCAACCCCGCTGGGTGCAGCACGGCATTCTCGAGTCAACCAGCAGCTGCCAGAAGTGGCTGGTGTTCCATAGCAATGATCCGGTCATCACCGCGCTGGTACATCAGCTGCGCGCTGCCGGCAAGACAGTAGTCACGGTGCAGGCCGGTGACACTTTCGCCCGCCTGGAGAGCCACAGTTACACACTGGCACCGGAAGCGGGCGGCACAGGCTATCAGGACCTCATCAACGACCTCGCAGCCAATGACTTGTTGCCTGAGCGCATTCTGCATGGCTGGCTGATCACGCGGGATCAGAGTTTCCGGCCGGGTTCGACCTTTCTGCACCGCAATCAGGAATATGGTTTCTACTCGCTGTTCCATCTGGCACGGGCACTCGGCAAGGCTTTTCCTGTGGATTCGCCGCTGCATGTCACCGTGGCCGGCAACGGCGTGCAACAGGTGGCTTCGGAGGGCCTGCCCTATCCGGACAAGGCGACGGTGCTCGGACCCTGCGCGGTGATTCCGCGTGAATTCCCCAATTTCACCTGCAGCTTCGTGGATATTGAAACTGCCACAAACGAACCGAAGCGAAACCGCGCACGCCGACCGACCGCGGACAACGGCTCCGAACCAGCTCAGGCAGCATTGGCGGCGGAACTCGAGGCGCCGGCCGGCAACCGCGTCGTTGCATGGCGCAGCGGCGTACGCTGGCAGCGGTTCCTGGGCCGCCAGCGCTTTCCTGCGCCCGCGCCCGGCAGCCTGCCGCAACTTGCCAAAGGTGGCGTGTATCTGCTTACAGGCGGCTTTGGCGGAATCGCTGTCGAGATCGCCCGGTGGCTGGCAACCGCGTATCAGGCCCGACTGGTACTGATAGGCCGAACACCCCTGCCAGCCAGCGAAGATCGGGATGACTGGCTAGCCCGACATGACAGCGCTGATTCCATCAGTCGCGCGCTCATGCTGGTACGAGAACTTGAAGCAATGGGTGCCCAAGTGCTTCCCCTGGCCGGCGATGTGACGGTTGCCGAACAGATGCAGGAGTTGCTTGCCGAGGCTCGCCGTAGTTTCGGTGTTATCAATGGCGTCTTCCATACCGCCGGCGTCGTTCGCGACAATCTGATCCAACTCAAGAGTCAGCGTGAGATCGAGGAGGTCTTCGCCGCGAAGCTTTACGGCACCCTGGTTCTCGACGAGCTTCTTCGTGAGTCGAAACTGGACTTTCTGTTGCTGTTTTCCTCGACCAGCACGTTCATAGCACCACAAGGCCAGGTTGACTACGTGGGCGCCAGTGCATTCCTGAACGCCTTTGCCAGTTCCTGTCAGGGACAAAGGCCTTACGCAGTCAGCGCGATCAACTGGGGTGTCTGGAGAGACGTCGGTATGGTGGCAAGACCTGCGCGCCTGCCACAACCAGGTGTACTTGATTCCGAAACCCGTACGGCTACCTGTCTGCCCGTCAACCATCCCTTACTGCACAGTCGCTACAGTTCACGAGACGGGATTGCCCATCTGCACATAATCGGCGGTCGGCTTGAGACGGCCAGACACTGGATAGTCGATGACCATCGGCTAATCGGGGGCCAGGCATTGCTGTCAGGTACCGGCTACCTCGAACTGATCCGTGCGGGTCTCGCAGAGCTCGGCCAGTTTCAACCCTGGGAAATACGGAACCTGGTCTTCCAGAACCCACTCTTCGTCAACGATGATCAAGGGCGCGAATTCCGGCTGCGCTTCCACGGGGGCCAGGGTCGTTGGGACGTGAAGCTGTTTGCGCAGCGGTCGGCTGGAAGTAGCGATGAACCATGGGATCTCTGCGCGAGCGGCCGCGTGCTTTGCGCGCCGCAACCAGCGGCAGCCGCGCTTGACCGGGCTGCTCTTGAGATCCGCTGCAGTGAGTCCGTCACCATGGCTGCCGGCACGGGTAGACTGCGCACGCGCCAGGAAGACCACCTGAGGTTTGGTTCGCGCTGGCGAGTATTGCGACAGCTGCGGCTGGGATCCGGACAGGCACTGGCGCATCTACAACTCCCCGATAACTGTATCGACGACTTGCAGGACTATCTGCTGCACCCGGCTTTGCTGGACATAGCGACCGGGTGCGCTATGGACCTGATTCCGGGCTATGCCGCCCAGGACATTGCCGAGTACCTGTGGATACCGATTGCCTACCGCCGCCTCAGATACCATGCGCCACTGAAGGGGGAACTGCTGAGCTGGATACGATCAGGAGAGTCCATAAGTAGCGATGCAGACTTCGCCACTTTTGATATCGTCATTGCTGCAGTGAACGGCACGGTACTGGTCGAGGTAGAACAACTGACCTTGCGCCGAACCGAGGGTGGGCCTGCAAGACTGAGCACGACCGGTGAGAGCGCGGTCGTTGCCGCCGACGGCGGTCCTGTGCCGTCGCAAGACAAGCCTCGCTCGCCCGCAGAACTTGCCCTGCAGCACAACATCAGCCAGGGTATCTCACCGCAACAGGGCATTGAGGCGCTCTGCCGTATTCTGGCCAACCCGATTCAGGCCGGACCTGTCGTAAGCTCGATGGAGTTGCCTGCGCTATTGCAGCAGGCCGATTCGTTGAGCCAGATGACCGCACATAGTGATCAGGCGAGATTTGCCAGGCCCGAGCTGGAGAGTGACTTTGAGGCACCGCGTGACGACATCGAGCGCTCCGTGGCCGATCTGTGGGGGCGCCTGCTTGGCGTCGAGGGCATCGGCATTCACGACAGCTTTTTTGATCTGGGCGGCCACTCGCTGATTGCCGTAAGGCTGTTCAACGAGATCTCCGACCGATACAAAATCGAACTGCCCATGTCGGTGCTGTTACATTCACCGGATATTGCCCGTCTGGGCGATCTGATCCGGGGTAAGTGCTTCGACGATCCTGTGCAGTCACCCGACACTTCGCCTGACCCAACAGCAAGTCATGCGCTGACGTTTAGACACGTTGTGCCAATGCATGCCGGGCCGGTAGCCGGCGCAACACCACTGTTTCTGGTCGCTGGCATGTTCGGGAATGTACTGAATCTGAGCCACTTGGCACACCTGCTCGGCGAAGAGCGGCCTTTTTACGCACTGCAGGCCCGGGGGCTCTACGGTGATACCGAGCCGCATGAAAGCTTTGAGGAGATGGCCAGTGACTATATAGGTGAGTTGCGCCAGGTTCAGCCAACTGGCCCCTATCTGCTGGGTGGATTCTCTGGTGGCGGCCTTATTGCCTACGAAATGGCGCGCCAGCTGCTGGAACAGGGGGAAGCCGTCATTAAGGTCATCATGCTGGATACGCCTGTTCGCGAAGTGACAACGATCGGGGTCAGGGACAGGCTGTCAATTTTCCTGCAAGGGCTCAGGGCCAACGGTATTGGTTTTCTCGGTGAACGGCTACGCAGCCGTATTGAGTGGGAAAGGAAAAGACGACGTGTGGCCCAGGCTTACCCCACCGCGAATGATGCTGCAGTGAATTTCCAGTCCGGACGAATCGGTGACGCATTTGTACGGGCGTTGAGCCGTTACCGGATTCCGCGCCTGCCAGTGGACATCGCACTCTTCAGACCAAGGCTCGACATTCGCTATCGGCTCAGCGGTGATCGCATGGTTGATTCGGAGCGCAATTTCATTTCACCAGACAATGGCTGGACGCCTTACGTGCGCAGGATTGACATCTATGAGGTGCCAGGAAACCACGACAATATGGTACTCGAGCCAAACGTGCGGGTCATGGTTGCACTGCTGAGGCGCGCTATCGAATCGGCCGCCCCAGTGTCATGAGGTTTTCGCCTCTGCGACGGCACCCGTACCGAATTCTGCGCCGGAGCAGCGACCGGTGAGGATCCTTGCTGTCGCAAGCGGCGGTGGTCACTGGATTGAACTGCTGCGACTGACACCAGCATTTGGTGATGCCACGATTCATTTCGTCACCGTCCGGCCCGACTACCGTGCGGATGTCAGCCATGGCGACTTTCATACCGTTCGAGATGCCACTCAATGGAATCCAATTGGCGCAATCATTCTGGCCTTGCAGGTTCTGCTGCTGGTAGTGCGCATTCGGCCGGACGTGGTGGTCAGTACCGGTGCAGCTCCCGGCTACTTTGCACTGCGCTTTGGCAGGCTCTTTGGTGCCCGTACCATCTGGATTGACAGTCTGGCCAATGTCGAGCAGATGTCCAAGGCTGGCCGGATGGCAGGCAAGTGTGCGGATCTCTGGCTTACCCAGTGGCCGGAGTTGGCACGAGAGACCGGACCTCACTACGCAGGACAGGTCATATGATCTTCGTGACTGTGGGTCACCAGATGCCTTTTGACCGGATGATTGCACTGGTAGACCAGTGGGCCGGTGAGCATCCGGAGATTCAGTTGTTCGCCCAGATCGGCGAGTCCGACTATCGGCCACAGCACCTTGAGTTCACGCAACTGCTCAGCCGAAGGGACTTTGATGGCTGGCTGCAACGCTGCACATCCGTCGTGGCACATGCTGGCACCGGGACCATTATTCAGGTGCTGCTCCAGCACAAGCCGCTGCTCGTATTCCCCAGGTTGAGCGAGTTTGCCGAAACGCGGAACGACCATCAGGTCGGGACAGCACGGCACTTCGCTGCCAAAGGCCAGCTAATGGCTGCATTCGAAAATCAGGACTTGCTGCAACTACTGACAGAGTTCCAGCATTTCCAGCCAAGGGATACACTCAGGAGAAGCGCCTCACCGGAACTGCTGGCGCGCATCCAGAGCTTTCTGGCAGACCCCTGACCAATCGGGATCAGGCGACCTGGTAATCCCCCCTTTTTTAGCTCTCGGCAGAAGTGGAGCTAGGCGGCCATCGCCAGTTTCTGGATCGGGGTGATGCCGCCGATGGCCATGTTCAGGCGCTCGTGGCTGTAAGTCCAGAGCCAGCGGGTGGCTGATTCCTGCGCCTCCGCGATCGAGTCGAACAGCGTCTGGCTCAGTCAGTCGTAACGCTATACGAAGAACATCTATTCCATGCTCTTCAAGCGCGAGAATCTCGCGGCCGATGAAACTGTGACTGGCTGCAGGGTAGCGATTGACGAAATAGGCGATGCGTTGAGCCATCTGGCAATTGTAAGTCGGCACACAACCGCTGTCTCAGCGGAAACTCCAGTCTGGCGGCGGCTGATATGGATTGTGCGCATTGTTCTGTAGCACCCAGTTGGAGCGTGGCTGGCCAGGGCTCAACCAGGTTGCTTGGTTGGAATACAACACGTTGTTTCTCAGATAGAACATCTGCGGACGGTCGCTGTCATGCTCGTTGTTACCCGTAAAAAGTGAAGCGTTATTGGGGCCGGGATGATAGAGAACATTGTTCTCGAACCACACAGTATCTATCCCTGAGCTGGAACCCGATAGCCCACCATCTTCACCCCCCTGCGAACCCGTGCCGCGGATGGCTACCCGTGCGCCGTCGATCTGGTTTCTCGCGATGAAAATATTATGTGCCGGGCGGATGCTAGCGCTGTCATCACCATGCACCCGCAAGGCGTGGTGACCACCACCGGACTTCCTCAGTCTACTATCGACCACTACGTAGCGCAGGGCGCTGTGAGATCGCATATTGGCCTGAGTGGAGCCATAAGTGTAGATGTAGGAGTTCGCTACCAGAAAATCTGTAACCGTGTGGAAGTTCCCCATCGCATAGGAATCAGCCGTAATTGATGAGTTAATCACGGCAACCCGGGTGCCATGAAACTGAAACTGCACACCCGGACTGCCGGTGTCGTCAACGTTGATGCCATCAAAGAACAGGTCAGTCAGGGAGTTGTTGGCGCTGCCGCCCGTGGAAATCGCCCGTATCCGCCCAGAGCGGACGGGTGTGGCGCGAAAGTGGAGCCGGCGCGCTGTATTGTTAAAAGTAATGGTGCCGATCTCGACACCCGGTTGCAGGACAATTTCCTGATCCTGGCTACCAAACATCTGGTTACCATAGTTGCCTGGCTGCAGGATAATTCGCCGACCATTTACCTTGTTCGCACCGATGGTTGACGGCGTCACCGTCACCTCATTGCTGATATTCGGCAACACAGGCGTATTCAGAGCAAACGGCAACCCTGCCGTGGCGTTGGCAAGTGTGTAACCCTGACCGGGGGCAGGAGCCTCAGGCGGCTCAGCTGTTTCAACGCAATCAATGTCATCCACGCACAGGAGCGGCGGCGGAATTGGAGTAGCTGAAAGGCCAACCCATGTACCGAAAACCAGAAACATGCCGATTAAAGTGCGCAAACCGCGCATGAAGGAATTAATTCGCAAAACAATTTCACCCAAAGCCATTTCTTCGAGGAAAGCCTAGCACAGCGGTTGTCCCTAAAAGGCGGAAATGACCCGAAACGTGAAGCGCGTCAGCTTTGCACAGCGCAGCAATATGGAGCGGGAGGCAGAGGGTGTTCTTTGCCAATCAGGTAGAGGTGGCCGCGCTTTCCTGGAGAGTTTCCGCGGTCCGGATAGGTGGAGCCCTGCCGGTTAGGCTACTGCCATGAGCAACAGTGAACTGAAGTACAGGATATCGGGGTTCAACGGTCACGCGCCTTGTGATGAAAGCGGCTGTTGTAGACGCCGATGTAACGCTCGATGCTGGCCTTAGCCGCTGATACGCTGTCTATGTACAGGTCTATCGGCGCTACCATTGACGGACGCAGCTGCTTTCTCCAGCAATTTTTTCTTCCAGTCGTTGGTCTGGTTCGGATGGGTGTCAAACCGCTCGGCGACCTGGGCGAGCGTCTGGTCGCCCCCTAACGCGGTCAGGGCCACCTTTGCCTTCAAGATGGCTGAGTGGTTCCGTCGAGGCGGCGCATCTTGCTGCTCCCTCGTCATGGCGATATCTTCGCCAAAGGAGAAGGACTGCCCCTCATCCGGCTGTCTCGAAAGGGGTGTACTCCTCAGCATGCAAAGCGCACACACTGTCATATGGCAGCCGGTTTCACACAATTGCGGCGCAAGTTCCGCTACGATGTCGTGCAGCAACAATTGAGAGTTCGCACGTGGAAACTGTGATTCAGACTGCGGTATTGAAAGCCATAGAACGACTGAATGAAATGCGAGATGCCGACAATTGCCTGGCGACTGCACCTGACACGGTTATCGCCGGCCCTGCCGGGCAGCTTGACTCCATGGGTCTGATCAACCTTCTGCTGTTCACCGAGGAAGAGCTCTCGCAGATACTGGGACGGCCTGTAGACGTCATGAACACAATCGGTGAACAGGCGACCAACAGCGCTGCCTTCACCCTCCGCGAGCTTACGGAGTTGATTCGGCAGAGCATCCATGAGCTGAACTGATGCAAGGCGCACGTGACCCGGCGATCCATACCGTCGTACTGGTCTCCGACTTCAATGTCGGGAACCTGAGAAGCTATTTGCAGAGCGATCACGAACAGCCCAGTGTGCGCGTCGTCATGCCTGACTATGGTCAGGTCATGCAAACCTTGCTCGACGCCGGGCACCCATGCTGGCAGGATCAAGCCGGCGTAGCAGTCATCTGGACCAGGCCCGAAGCAGTCATAGAGTCGTTCGGCAGAGTATTGCAGGCCGAGAGCGTGCCTATTGAGCTGCTTCTGGATGAAGTGGACCGGTTTGCCGACCTCGTCATTGATATTGCAAGCCGCGTGCGCGCCGTCATGCTACCGACCTGGGCACACCCGGTTGGCCATCGTGGCCTTGGCCCGATTGATCTGCGTCCCGGTGGAGTCGGCTATGCACTGGCGAGGATGAACCTGCGGCTGGCGGATCGGCTGCACGAGCACCCGACGATCTTTGTGGTAGACAGCGACCGGTGGGTTGCCGAGCAAAAGAATCCGGCTCTGGCGTTCAAGTACTGGTACGCCTCCAAATCACCCTACTGCGCCGAGGTTTTTCAACAGGCAGCGCGGCAGCTGAAGGCGCTGCTGCGCGCCATCACCGGCCAAAACCGCAAGCTGCTCATACTCGATTTGGACGACACATTGTGGGGCGGGATAGTCGGCGACCTCGGATGGGAGAACGTGCGGCTAGGTGGTCACGATCCGGTTGGCGAAGCCTTTCTGGATTTCCAGCGCGGCATCAAGGCGCTACAGAGTCGCGGCATCGTACTTGCCGTGGTCAGCAAGAACGAAGAGTCCGTGGCTCTGGAAGCAATCGATCGCCACCCGGAAATGCTTATCCGACGGGACGATCTGGCTGGCTGGCGCATCAACTGGCAGGACAAAGCACAGAATATTATTGACCTGGTAAACGAGCTGAACCTCGGCATGGACGCAGCGGTATTTATCGACGACAACCCGGCAGAACGCGGGCGGGTAGCCGAAGCCTTGCCACAGCTCTATGTGCCGGACTGGCCGCCCGACAAGCTGTTGTATCGCCACGCCCTGAATACGCTGACGTGCTTTGACCCGGCGGCTATCAGCATTGAAGATGTCCGACGGGCAGGCTCCTACGTCGCCGAACGCGGACGCCGGCAAAGCCGGAGCAGAGTGAGCATCGACGATTGGCTGCAGTCACTCGAACTCCACGTTCGGATCGAACCACTGGGTGACAGTAACAGGCAGCGGGCAACGCAGCTGCTCAACAAGACCAACCAGATGAACCTCAGCACTCGCCGCCTTACCGAGACGGAACTGGAGCACTGGGTGCAACAGGAAGGACGTAGCTGCTGGGTACTATGGGTAGCAGACCGCTTCGGTGACTCTGGCCTGACCGGCCTGATCAGCGTCGACTGTCGCGATGGCATATGCACCTTCGTGGACTTTGTTCTCAGTTGCCGGGTGTTTGGCCGGCACATTGAGAATGTGATGACAGGGATTGCCGTGCGCCATGCGCAGGCGGCCAGTCTGGAATCTGTTCACGCCTTGTATTTGCCAACCGCCAAGAATCGGCCAACTCTGGACTTTTTCGCACAACGCAGTGGCTTTGGCGTACGGGATGCCCATGCGTTTTTATGGTCGACCGCCGATGCCTATCCGTTCCCGGCCTTTATCACCGTGCAAATGGAACGTCCCGGTACTATCCGAACGGCAAGGCCATGACGGATTCAACCACGAGGGAATCGCTACGGGTCGTAGAAGTTACCCGTAGCCAGTTTGAATCAGGACAGGCCTTCAACGACTGGGATGACTCCTCAGACTATGCCCGAATCGGGGGCAGCTTCGGGGAACTACTGCTCTCCTCCCCTGTTCGCGACCCGCGGAATGACGACCCGCTGCTACTCGCTGCGCTGCTCGGCAATCGCCCCGTCGGCTCCATCGTTACCATTAACGGCCTTATACACATCGGGACGCAGGCGTGCGACGTACTCTGGTGCTCCGGTCTTTCAGTACTTCCCGAATTCCGTAACACGGGCGCCGGCCTGATGATATTGCTGCGGCTTCGATCCAAGCCAGTAGCCTCGGGTGCCGTGTGTGTATCCAAAGCGGCACTGCCGCTCTATAGCCAGCTGGGCTGGCGCCACATCGCCGCCGACCGACACCTGCTGATCCGGCACTCGGCACCCATACTTATGAGCTGGATTCAGCGCAGTTGGCTCGCGACGCCGTTATCCTGGCTGGTGGACGTGCCGTTGCTGCTGCACCGACTGGTGCTGGCGGCCTGGCTGCAAATCCGGTTCAGGGGCTTCCGGGTAGAGCAGGTAGAGCGGCTACCGGAGGAACTGGACCCGCAGATCAGCGGCCTCATTCGCCCCGTCAAGTGCCATCGCTCCACCCGCTGGATTAACTGGGCCATGAAAGCCGGCCCCCAACGCAACTCTCGCCGACTTTACCTGGTCAAGGACCGGACCGGGCGCGCCGTGGCCTATTTCATGACGGGACTGATGCAGCATGATGAGGCCGACGGCGGCCGCATCCGCAACATCCGGCTGGCATCGGTGCTGGACTGGATGAACTTTGACGATCAGGCAATGGGTGAGGCGGAGCTCCTGTTGTTGGCACTCAGAACACTGCTTGATGCCAGGGCCGACGCCATTGAACTATGTGTGCCCGAACCGCAGCCGGGACGCGCCCTGCGCAAGCTGGGCTTACTGCGAAAAGGCGCACTGAACATGGTGATTCGTTTTCCTGCTGGCACGCCGGGTATTTCGGGGCTTCAGTTCAACGCCGCCAACGTCTGGTTTCGCCCGGCGGATGCCGATGGCTTTGTAAATTGACAGCGCTTAGCGAAGCACAGCGGCAGGCTCACTCGCGGGCAATGCAGTCGGCGGGATATAGCCTCTGGTCAGCACATGTCCGGCAATCAGTTCCGCAGCCAGGGCCTGACCCGCATTGTTCCAGTGATCATCACCGCCCCGGAGATAAAGCCCGGCAGGATCAGGCGCATCGCGGAAATGCGGGTACAGGTTGAGGTAATCGATAGCCTGCCTCTCGGCGATGGCCTGCACAGCGTCTGTCATGCGTGATGGCAGGTAATCCGGGAATTGATTCATGTCCACAGCACCACTGGCATGCTCACCGCCCATCACATCCATGGGGTGCGGAATCGCCAGCAAGAGCAACGGTACGCCCTGTGCCTGCGCCTGCCGGTGAATGCCCGCAATCACTGCCTCCATCAGTGCCAGCTTGTACTCTGCCGACGGACTGCCGGGCAACACCGCGATATCGGCAGAATACGGATCTGTGCGCAAGTCCCGAACTTCATTATCGCCTTCGATGACGTACTCATTGAACTCGCGCAAATGCTGCTGCAGGCGGTTGTAGGTAAGCTGCGCAGGCGGGGTAGGTGGCCCTGGATCACCCCGGAGCAACGCCTGTAACTGATTCTTGGCTTCCCGACCCACTTTGCGCAGCACGGGCTCGGACGTTTCCAGCGCTGCATTCAACACAACTTCTTCGCCGAAAGTGAAATTGTTCTGCAGCAGCTCACCATCCGCACCCAACCGGTAGAGCTTGTTGCGCAAGAGATCACCAAAATCATTGCCAGCAAAGATTCCCACGATCAGCAAATCAGGTTGCAGCCACTCCAGCTCATCCTCCACCCGGCGCAGCACCTGGTCCGGGCCGTAGCCGACTACGCCTGCGTTGATCACTTCAACAGGCCTGCCCAGCTTGACAGTCAGCTGCTCCTCCAGCTGCCTGACCAAAGTGTGCTCAAGCGCCGTGTATTCAGCATGAATGAAAGAGTCGCCGTATATCACTATCCGTGGCGTCGCCGAGCGCGTCGCCTGGAA
>CAYOXI010000014.1:34644-45740 GCA_964407855.1 uncultured Chromatiaceae bacterium | reverse complement strand
ACGGCACCGACGTCGCGGTTCGAGAAGCCGGCCACCCGTGTGTATTCTTCGCCGAAGCCCACGCAGCCCGACAGCAGCACGATCGGCGAGGCGAAGTGCAGGCCGCAGAACGTGACAGCGAGCCGGGGATCCGGCGCTGAGGCCTCGGTGCGGGGCGAGTTGGTGGTGGACACGGGAATGATCGACCTGATTCTCTACGAGCCGGAGATTCCGCCAAATACGGGCAATATCATACGCCTGTGCGCCAACACCGGTTCCGGACTGCACCTGGTGGGCAGCCTCGGCTTCACGCTGGATGACGCGCGGCTGCGGCGGGCGGGCCTGGACTATCACGAGTGGGCGAGTGTCCGGCACCACGCGGACCTGCCGGCCTGCCTGGCGGCGCTGGGCCAGCCCCGGCTGTTCGCACTCTCGACCCGGGGCACCACGCGCTACACGGCGCCCGCCTACGCGCCGGGAGACGCGCTGATGCTGGGGCCGGAATCGCGTGGCCTGCCGGCGGCAACCCTGGCTGCCCTGCCGCCGGAACGGATGCTGCGCATCCCCATGAAAGCCGGGAATCGCAGCCTGAATCTCTCCAACGCGGCAGCCGTGGTGGTCTTCGAAGCCTGGCGGCAGCTTGGCTTCCCGGGCGGCGATTAGGTCGGCGAATCGCCCCACACCGACGCGTCGCTTTCCGGCTTCAGCTCGCGCGCCATCAGCGCCATCACTGCTTCCCCGGGTGGCAAGCCTTCCTCAAGCACCTGGAACACCTGTTGGCAGATCGGCATCTCGAGGCCCAGGCCGGCGGCCACATCCCGCACCGCCCGGGCGGCAAACCGGCCCTCTACCACCTGGCCGATCCGGGCGGCCGCCTCGTCGGCTGTCACGCCGCCCGCCACCATGAGCCCGAAGCGACGGTTTCTCGACTGGTCGTCGGTGCAGGTGAGTACCAGGTCGCCCATGCCGGACAGCCCCATGAAGGTCCCGGCCCGGCCGCCGAGGGCCACCCCGAGTCGCGTCATCTCGACGAGACCCCGTGTGATCAGGGCGATACGGGTATTGGCGCCAAAGCCCAGCCCGTCGGAGATTCCCGCGCCGATCGCGAGCACGTTCTTCACCGCTCCGCCCACCTCGACACCAATCATGTCGGTCGACGTATAGGCGCGAAACTTTGGGCCGGACAGCCGGGCGGCGAGGTCCCGGGCGAAAGCCTCGTCGCTGGCCGCCACGGTCAACGCGGTCGGCAGGCCCGCGCCGACCTCACGCGCAAAGGTGGGTCCGGACAGCACGGCAACCGGCAGCGTGTCCCCGAGCAGCTCGCGGGCCACGCCGTGGGGCAGCTTGCCCGTGCCGTGTTCGAAGCCCTTGGTGGCCCAGGCTAGGCGGGCATCAGGCCGCAGGGTTGGCTGCATCCGCTTCAGGGTTTCCCGGAAGGCGTGGCTCGGCACAGCCACCAGCAGATCGCGGTGGGCCGCAACCGTGGAGGCCAGGTCCGGATTGACCGCCACTGACGGCGGAAGCGATACCCCGGGCAGGTAGCGCTGGTTGCAGCGCTGGCTGCCAAGAGCGAGTAGCGCTTCGCCGTCCCGGCCCCAGAGGGTCACCTGGTGACCGGCCCGCGCAAACTGTAGGGCGAGTGCGGTTCCCCAGGAACCCGCCCCGAGCACCGCGAGGCTGTCCGATGCTGCGGCGGGCAGGGGTGTCACGGGCGGACCAATTACGATCAGGCGGTCAGGCCTGACCTACCGGCTGGGCAGGCCGGTTTGCCTGGGCCTGGGCCTGGGCGAACAGCGCCGAGAAGTCGATGGGCTGGAGCACGAGGGGCGAGAAGCCACCGCGCTGTACCAGGGACGACACCGCCTCCCGGGCGTAGGGAAACAGGGTGTTGGGGCAGGCAATGCCGAGCACGGCCCGGAGCTCCTCGCCGGCGAAACCACTGACCAGAAAGGCGCCCGCCTGCTCCAGTTCGAGCAGGAAGACGGTGCGCGTCCCGGCCGTGGCGTGCACGCTCACATGGAGGGCCACCTCGTTGAGGCTGTTGCCAAGGTCACGGTGCGAGGTGCGCAGGTTCAGCTTGATCTCGGGTTCGAGTCCGGCCTCGGTGAGTATGCCCGGAGAGTTGGGCGCCTCGAAGGACATGTCCTTGATGTAGAGCTGGCGCAGGCCGAACTGGCGCTGATCGGGGGCCGCGGCACCGTTGCCATTGCTGGTGCCATTGCTGGTGGTGGGCGCGTCAGCCATAAAGTCTCTTTCAGCAGGTTCTGCAGTGTTCAGTTCAGGGCCGCGAGGCCGCGGCGAGCAGCGCGTCGAGCCGGCCGGAGCGCTCCACCGTCACCAGGTCATCGTACCCCCCGATGTGGGTCGCGCCGATGAAGATCTGCGGTACGGTGGTCCGGCCGCTGCGCTCGATCATTTCGGCCCGGCGCCGGGGCTCGGCCTCGACATCAATCTCCGTGATCACGGCCTGCCGGGCGCGCAGCAGGGCGCGCGCTGCCGAGCAATAGGGGCACCAGGCATTCGCGTACATGACGACTCCCGTTGTCCCGGTCATAAATCCGTCGGCACTCAGCGCTTGCTGGCCACGAGGGGCTGCGCTTCCCGCTGCCAGGCGGCAAGGCCGCCGGCCAGGCTGAACACGGCCTCGAAGCCGCTGGTACGCAGGCTGCGGGCGCACCGGTGGCTCTCGCTGCCGGTATCGCAGACCACCAGGACGCCACGCTTCTTCTTGATTTTCCCTTCCTCGCCCTTGCTGAGATCTGCTGCGGTCATGTTGATGGCGTCCACGATATGTCCGGCAGCGAAGCGCGCGGGCTCGCGAACGTCGACGACGGTGGCGCCGTTGTTGATCATCCGCACCGCCTCGGGAATGGAAAGCTCGAGTTCCGCGCGGCCACGCAGGCGCACCTCGAAGGCGATGACGGCGACGATCATGAGAACGGTCGCGGTCACGAGCAGCGGGTTGGCAGTGGCGAAGAGGACGAGATTTTCCATGGGATCCGCTATGGCTGGCGGCGCATTATACCCATCGCCTAAACTCCCCCGCAGATGACCGCTCCCCTGTGTTTGCTGGCGCTTTCCGGGCTGCTTCTGCTCCTTCCCGCCGGGCTGCCGGCGGCGCCGGATCCGGCCACGGTCAGAGGCGACCTGGGGCGTGTCCAGGAGCGGATCCGGACGCTGGAAACCGAGTCCCGCCGGGACGCGGCGCGTCGTGAGGCACTGAACAAGGAACTCAAGGCCGCAGAGCTGGCCGCTGCGGAAGCGCGCCAGGCCCTGCGGGCCACCCGCCAGCAGCTGCAGGAAGCCGGCGCCCGTCTTGGCCAGCTTCGGCGCCAGCTCAGCGAAACCGAAAAGGCGCTGACCGGACAGCGGGAAGCCCTGGCCGCCCAGTTGCGTCTTGCCCAGTTCAGCGGGCGCAACGAATCCCTGAAGACGGCGCTCAGCCTCGATGACCCGGCGGACCTCGGCCGCCGGCTCACCTGGCTGGGCTACCTGATGCGCAGTCGCGGCGAACTGCTGGCCGGCATCCAGGCCACGCTGGCCGCCCTGAAACAGGGCGAGGAGAGCCTTGAGCGCGAACAAGCGGGCTTTGCTGCACTGGAAGTCACGCAGCAGCAGCGCGTCGCGTCCCTCGACGAGGCCCGTGACCGTCGGGCCAGGGTCGTCCAGGACCTGACCCGCCAGATGAAGGGTCAGCAGCAGCAGCTGGCCCGGTCCCGCAGCGAGGCCGCGGGTCTTGAGAAACTGGTGCGGGAGCTGCAGCAGGCCGCTGCCCGGGCAGAACGCGAAGCGGCGCGTCCCGGCCGGGGCCCTGTCGTGCCGCCGCCGGAGCCCGGGGTTTCGCCGGGCAAACCACTACCCCGGGGCAGCTGGCCCGTAACCGGTTCCGTGCTGGCGGATTTCGGCCAACCCCGCGCCGGTGGCCAGCTGCGCTGGGAAGGCGTGCTCATCGGGGCGCCGGCCGGGACCGAGGTCCGCGCCGTCCGGGCCGGCCGGGTGGTCTACGCCGACTGGCTGCCCGGCCTCGGCCTGCTGCTCGCCATGGACCACGGCGGCGGCGTGCTGACCCTGTACGGACACAACCAGAACCTGGCCCGCCAGGTCGGCGACCGGGTGCAGGTCGGCGACGTACTCGCCCGCGTCGGCGATACCGGCGGCCAGTCACGGCCAGCCCTGTATTTCGAGGTTCGGAAGAACGGCAAACCCCTCAATCCCCGCCAGTGGATTCGCTAGCCCGGCCACCCCCCGGGAAGTGTGGTCCAGTCCAGCTTTCGCGGCGAACTGCTGTGCTAGTGTCCTTGCTCGTCGGGGAGTGGAATCACCGTGAGAGACGCCTTTTCCAAGGGTCTGCTGCCGCTGATCACCGGGGCCATCCTGGGCTTTTCCCTGGCCGTTGGCGGCGCGGTTGTGGCGGGCCTGAACAGCACCGAGCGATTCGTGCCCCGGCTGCCCGAGGCGGAGTCCCGGATCCTGGCCGAACTGCTGGAGAAGGTGAAGCGGGAGTATGTCGAGCCCGTGTCCGACAGCCAGCTGATGGACAACGCGATGCGGGGGATGCTGACCAAGCTTGATGCCCATTCCCAGTTCCTCAACGCCCGGGAATACGAGGAGATCAGGATCTCGACCAGCGGCAGCTACTCGGGAGTCGGCCTCGAGATCCAGATGACGGAGGGGCGCGTGGCCATCATGGCCGCCCTTGAGGGCACACCGGCCGCTGAGGCCGGCATTCGTTCGGGGGACTTTATCCTCGCCATCGACGGTGAAGCTGTTGATCAGCGCAATATCGACCAGGCCATCGCGAGCATGCGGGGCGCGCCCGGCACGCCGGTCAGGTTGACGGTGACCCGTACCGGCGAGCCGGAGCCGCTGGCCTTCGAACTGATCCGCAGCAGCGTGGAAGTCCACAGTGTGCGCTTTCGCCTGGAGGAGCCGGGCTACGGCTACGCACGGATCAACCAGTTCAGCGACACCACGGCAAAGGACCTGCGTCGGGCTCTGGCCCAGCTGCGCCGCGAGGCACCCGGAGGACTTCAGGGCCTGGTCCTCGACCTGCGCAACAACCCCGGCGGGGTACTCGAGGCCGCCGTCGAGGTGGCGGACCTTTTCCTGGACCAGGGTCTGATCGTCACCGCCAGCGGCCGGACCCGGGATGCGACCTTCCGGCACGAGGCCTTCCCCGGTGACCTGCTCAATGGCGCGCCCCTCGCGGTACTGGTCAATGCCAGCTCGGCCTCCGCGGCCGAGATCGTTGCCGGTGCCCTGCAGGACAACGGCCGGGCCACCATCATCGGCACGCGCACCTTCGGCAAGGGCTCGGTGCAGACCGTGATGCCCCTGTCGGACGGCCATGCCATCAAACTGACCACGTCCCGGTACTTCACGCCGACGGGTGTTTCAATCCAGGGGCAGGGCATCACGCCCGACATCTACCTCGAGGCCGCCGGCGCGCCGTCGCTGGCCGGCAGCCCGACAGCCCCGGTGACGGACATCAGCGACGAGGCACTCCACCGCGCCCTGTCCCTGATCAAGGAGCCCCGGCAGCTGCAGGGCCGGGCGCACTGACCCGGGTGCCGACCACGATGGCGCCGGGCAGGGAAGCTGCGCCGCCGGCTTCTGCGGGGCTGATCAACACGGCTGTCGCGGGTCCGCGGGACGCGTTGCCAGGCATTGCCCGGAGTTTCCGCGAGGTACAGCTCCTGCTGCTGCTCGTCACGGCGCTGTATTACCCCGTTGCCCGGGATGCGATCTCTGCCCCGACCGGCTGGTTCCTGACCCTGCTGGCTTTCGCCGCAACGGTGCTGGTCATCCCGCGGATTTCGCTGCTCCGGCGCCAGTCCCGGCTGCGGCTGGGCGTGGAGACGGCGGTCATGGTGATCTTCATTGCCGCGCTGATTGCTAAGGCCGGGTCCAGCGCCGGAACCCTCAGTCATCTGTTCCTGCTGCCGGTGGTCACTGCGGCGCTGCTGCTGGGACGGCAAGTGACGGTCCTGCTGCTCGGACTGATCGTGGCCGGCCGGCTGCTGCCGGCTTTGGCAACCGACGGGCTGGCTGCCCTGACTCTGCCAGCGCTGATTACCCTGTTCGCGGAGCTCGCGCCCACATTGCTGGTCGCTTTTCTCACCATGGCGCTGGCCAGCCACCTCGAGCGGGCCACGCGCACCATCCGCATGCTGGCCGAGCGCGACGAGTTGACAGACCTCTACAACCTGCGCAGCTTCAGCCGCCTGGTCTCGGCCCGCCAGCGGGATACAACTTCCGGAGGTGCGCGCCTCGGCATCCTGCTGATGATTGACGTGGAGCAGCTCTGCCGCATCAACGACAGTTTCGGCCACGAAGCCGGCGACCGGGCCCTGCAGGCCGTGGCCGAGGGCATCCTCCGTGCCACCCGTCCGGATGACATCTGCGCCCGTTATGGCGGCGATGAGTTCGTGGTCTATCTCGTCCAGTGCACCGAAGCAGGCGCCGAGCTGGTGGCCAACCGCATCCGTCACCACGTCTACTCGGCGACACAGGATTTTGACTACGCAATGCGCCGGCTCGCGGTAAGCATCGGCACGGCGGTCGCTGCGGGCGACGACGATGACTTCCGGCAGTTGCTGCGCAACGCGGATCGCGCGATGCGCCAGGACAAGCAACTGCGGCGCCGGCCGGAACCGGGCCTTGCCACCAGCTCCGCCTGAAGGCATGGCTGGCCTCAGCTGAAGCGCCGCCTCAGGTCTTCAGTGCGGCCTGCAGACGGACGGCCTGTTCCGCCAGCAGCGATGACTCCGCCATGCCCCGGCCGTGGCTCCGCAGCGGCTGGTCCGCGTAGCGCGGGATCACGTGAAGGTGACAGTGAAAAACGGTCTGGCCGGCCGCCGTGCCGTTGAACTGCATCAGGGTGATGCCATCGGCCCGGAAGGCGCGAAGCTGGGCCCGGGCGATGCGTTGTCCCGTGATGATTACCGCAGCGGCCAGTGCGGGATCGAGATCCAGCAGATTCTCAGCGGGAGTCCGGGGAATCACCAGGGTGTGGCCGTCCGACTGGGGCATCACGTCGAGGATCGCGACCGTGTGCTCATCCTCGTAAACCCGGCAGGCAGGCAGTTCGCCCCGCAGGATCCGCGCAAAAATATTCCCGGAATCGTAGGCCATGGCATTCCTCCGCGTTTAGCATAGGTGCCATGCGCCCAGATGCCAATCGCTGCTTCGTGTGCGGCCCGGCCAACCCGCAGGGTCTCCGGCTCAGGTTCCACCTCGATGACGACGGGGTGTGCAGGGCGGCCTTCATCCCCGGCCCGAACCATGGAGGCTACGACAACCTCACCCACGGCGGCATCCTCTACAGCGTCCTGGACGACGTGATGGCCAACTGGCTGTTCCTTAAAGGTGTCCGCGCACATACGGCGCGTTGCGAGATCCGCTATCGCCAGCCGCTCAGCCTCGGCACGCCGATCCACCTGCAGGGCCGGCTACTCCGGCGTCGGGGCAACGTCGCTTACCTCGAAGGCATTGCCCTGAAGGCCACGGATGACAGCCGGGTTGCCGAAGCAGACGGCACTTTCATGCTCGTGGCCGCCGGTCCGGACGACCTGCGGCGCCTCGATCAGGCCATCGCGGCAGGGGGCGACTCGAAGAAACCGATGTCGTAGATGCCCGTGCCTTCACGCAGCGGCTTGCAGTCCTTCTGATAGGCGTCGCTGTCGTAGAAGGCCCGCAGGTTCTCCATGGCGGGGAATTCCAGGATCACGATGACCTTGCTGTTCAGCAGGGTGCCGGATACCACAGCCGGACACTTGCCCCGGACGATGTATTGGCCACCGTGGGATCTCGCCAGACGGGCGGATTCCTCGGTGTACTTCTTCAGGTTCGGGCCGGGGTTGTTGATCTCGACGATGGACACGATATAGGCGGGCATCAGGCTGGCTCCGGCTGTGCAGTGAGGGGGCGGATTATCCGGTGACCTGCCCGCGGGGGCAATGCACGGCTCAGTGAACGCCGCCCATCAGACGGCGCAGCGGACGCAGAAAACACAGCAGCAACACGCCGGTCCCTGCTGTCATCAGTACGATCTGGCCATAAAGTCCGGGAAAGTCAGCCACGGCATCCTGGTTGAAGCGGCCGGCCGCAAGCCCCGAAATGAGGCTGCCCAGCGCCGAGGTCAGGAACCACAATCCCATCATCTGTCCGGCGTAGCGCCGGGGCGCCAGCTTGCTGGTCACGCTGAGGCCCACCGGGCTCAGCGTGAGTTCCGCGACCGTATGCAGGAAATAGGTGGTGATCAGCCAGGTTGGCAGCACCTTGCCCCCGTCCAGCACGGCCGCGGCGGCCGGGATCATCACGGCAAAGCCGAGACCGAGCACGATGAGACCGAAGGCGAACTTGACCGGGGTCCGGGGTTCCATGGCGGCCAGCGACAGGCGGATCCACAGCGCCGCCACCAGCGGCGCCAGCAGGATGATGAAGGCCGGGTTGAGTGACTGGAACCACCCCGCGGGAATGACGAAGCTGCCGATCACCCGGTCGGTATAGCGCTCGGCGAAGAGGTTCAGCGTCGAGCCCGCCTGCTCGAAGCCGGCCCAGAACATCGCGGCGGCCATGCACAGGATGAAGATTGCAATGACGCGGCCGCGCTCGTCCGCGTCCAGGCCGCCGAAGCGCAGCAGCCAGGCCAGGTAGCCGAAGCCGAACAGCAGGATGGCGACCGTACTCTGGGCCGCCAGGGCCACTGCACTGACCGTTACGACACCGCTCATCAGCAGCGCGCTGACCAGCACCAGAAGCGCGATTCCGAACTGCACGCGCCGCCAGCCGGACCGCATCCCGGCCCTGGCTGCTGTGGCGTCCGGATTGAGCGCGGGACGCAGCCCGGCCTCCCCGAGCAGCGGCCGGCTGTAGCGGTAGTACAGCAGGCCTCCCGCCATGCCGACGCCGGCGGCAGCGAAACCCCAGTGCCAGCCGAAGGCCGGGCTTTCTCCCAGTGTGCTGCAGACGAGCGGACCCAGCGCAGCACCGATGTTGATACCCATGTAGAAGAGGGTGAAGCCCGCGTCCCGCCGCCCGTCATTGCCGGCATACAGCTCGCCGACCACTGAACTGATGTTCGGCTTCAGCAGGCCGGTACCCAGCATGACCAGCACCAGGCCCGGGTAGAACGAGTAGCTCGAGGGAATGGCCAGCACGAAGTGGCCCAGCATGATGATGACGCCGCCGTGCCAGATGGCCCGCTGGGCACCGAGCAGCCGGTCCGCGATCCAGCCGCCGGGCAGGCAGAGGACATAGACCCCGGCGGTGTACAGCCCGTAGATGGCCGTGGCCGTTGCATCATCCAGGCCGAGTCCGCCTTCCTGGATGGCGGCCACCATGTACAGCACGAGCAGGGCGCGCATGCCGTAGTAGCTGAAGCGCTCCCACATCTCGGTGAAGAACAGGGTGCGCAGCCCGGCCGGGTGGGCAGCCAGGCCGATTGCCGGCTGGCCGGCAACTGCAGCCGGAACCGGCGCGCTCAAGTGCGGATTGCCCCTGGCCCCGTCATTCAGGCGGGCTTGTCCTGCACGGCATCCTCGGCAGTCCGGGGCCGGCTCAGGGAGCGGGCCATGAAGATGCCGACCTCGTAGAGCAGGTACATGGGCACCGCCAGCAGGGTCTGGGAGATGATATCTGGCGGCGTCAGGACCATGCCGACGACAAAGGCACCGAGAAACACGTACTGGCGATGCCGTGCCAGCGCATCGACCGACACCATGCCCGTGAGCACCAGCAACACCGTGGCCACCGGTACCTCGAAGGCAAGACCGAAAGCGACGAAAATGACCAGCACGAAGTCCAGGTAGCTGTTGATGTCCGTCATCACCTGCACACCCGCGGGGGTCACTGCCGTGAAGAAGCCAAACATCAGCGGGAAAACCAGAAAGTAGGCAAAGGCCACGCCCACATAGAACAGCACCACCGTGGATACCAGCAGCGGCACGGCCAGGCGCTTCTCGCGCCGGTAGAGTCCCGGCGCCACGAAAGCCCAGATCTGGTAGATGACCACCGGCATGGCGAGCAGGATGGCCACATAGAAGCTGGCCTTGAAGGGCGTCAGGAACGGTGAGGCCACCTGCGTGGCAATCATGGATGAACCAGTCGGGAGCTTCGCCATCAGGGGCTCAGCCACGGCTTCAAACACCAGCCGGGTGAAGGGCAGCAGGCACAGGAACACAGCCAGGATCGCGCCGACGGCCTTCAGCAGGCGTGAGCGCAGCTCCAGCAGATGCGACATCAGGCTGGCTTCGGGGAGCTGCTCGGGGGGCTCGTTGTGCGAATCATCCGCCATGACAGTCTCGGGGTATGGGCTGAGGTCAGGGCTGGGGCCGGTTGGCCGTTGCTTCGTCCTCGGCCCGCGCCGGCGATACGTCAGGCGTCGAGCGGGGAATCAGTTCGTCCACGCCCGGTCGGTTGAAGGCAGCCGCCGGTTCCGGTCGGGGCGGCTGCGCAGGAGCCCTGCTGCGTCGCTCCTCGGCATCCATCTCTTCCTGGATCTGGGCGGTCAGGGTGCGGGCCATGCGCCTGGCCTGGCCCGCATAGCGGCCCAGCTTTGCAGCCACCCTGGGGAGCTTTTCCGGACCCAGCACCACGAGACCAAGCGCAAAGATGAGGGCGAGTTCCCAGAAGCCGATGTCAAACATGCTGGCCTACCGGTGGTGGCAGCGGCGAGCGCGGCTCAGGCGTTGCCGCTGCGCTCCGATTCCCGCTTCTGGGTGGTCTCGCTAAACTCCGCGTCGGGCTTGCCGAGCTGCGCCGGAGAATCCTTGTCGCTCTCGGCGTCGTTCATGGCCTTGCGAAAGCCCTTGACCGCGCCACCCAGGTCGTTGCCGATGCTCTTCAGATGCTTGGTGCCAAAGATCATCACTACGATGAGCAGGACGATCAGTAATTGCCAGACGCTGATGCCGCCGAGACCCATGGTCGGTTGCTCCCTGAAAAGCGGCGGCTACCCGAAAAAGGTGCCGGCCGGAGACGCCTCTATAGCAGGTAGGATAGCGTGATCCCGGTGCCGCCACGTGACAAACGTCACGATCCGCGCTCGGGTGCAGCAGTGCCAAACCCCGGCGGCACCCGCAGGCTGAACGTGACAGGACCGCTATTGACCAGAG
>CAYOXI010000014.1:0-34544 GCA_964407855.1 uncultured Chromatiaceae bacterium | reverse complement strand
CACGCTCAAGACCTACCGCCACTCCATGGACCAGGCGCCCACCACGCTCGATCCCGTGCAGGGTTCCAACGTCTACGCCAACTTCGTGATCGTCAACGCCTACGACACCCTCTACGCCTACAAGTACCTGGCCAGGCCCTACGAGCTGAAGCCCAACCTGGCAGTCGATTTTCCGACCGTCTCAGACGATGGGCTCGTGCATACCATCCAGCTGAAGCGGGGTGTCCGGTTCGTGGATGATCCCAGCTTCCCGGATGGCAAGGGACGGGAAGTGGTGGCGGAAGACCTGATCTACTCCCTCAAGCGCCATTTCGATCCCCGCAACCAGCCACAGGGTGCCTGGCTGTGGCAGGGCCGGGTCGTGGGACTGGACGAGTGGAAGGAGGCCGGTTCCGACTATGACATGCCGGTGTCCGGGCTCAGGGCCATCGATTCCCATACCCTCGAGATCCGACTGTCGCGCCCCTATCCCCAGCTTCCCGACTCCCTGGCCCAGGGCTATTCCGCGGTGGTGCCCCGCGAGGCCGTCGAGCGCTACGGGACCGAACTCGGGGTGCGGCCCGTTGGCTCAGGTCCCTTTCGCCTGGTCTCCTACGACACCGCCCGCGTGGTCATGGAGCGCAACCCCGATTACCGGCAGGAGCCCGTAGACCTCGCGGCGGAGGGCTACGATCGGGACACCCAGGCCTTCAGTGGCGTCGAAGCCATCCAGGGCCGTTCGCCGCCCTTCGTCGACCGGCTCGAGATCAACTTCGTCAAGGAATCCAGCGCCGCCTGGACGTCCTTCACCAAGGGCGACGAGATCCAGTACACCGTGCTCCCCGTCGAGCAGGTGGACCGGGCACTGGTTTCCAAGGATCCCGTGACGCTGCAGCCGGAACTCGCCGAGCGCTTCCACGTGTACTCCGGCCTAGAAGCAGGCTTCATCTTCTCGTCCTTCAACATGGACTTCCCGGAGATTGGCTATAACCCGGACCCGGAGCGCGAGCGGCAGAACAAAGCCCTGCGCTGCGCGATGATCCGGGGCTACGACTGGGAAGCCCGCAATGACAGCTGGTACTTTGGCCTTGCCCAGGTGTATCCCGGCATCATCGTCCCTGCGAGTCCCGAATTCGATCCGGATCTGCCCCGGGAGAGCGTGACCCGGGATGTCGCCGCTGCCCGGCGACTGCTGGCCGAGAACGGCTGGACCGCAGCGAATCTCCCGACGATCGTCTATGCCACTGCGGCAGGCACCACGGAGCGGCTGTTCTTCGAGCAGTTCCGGGCCTGGATGCGGGACATCGGCTATCCCCGCGAGAAGCTGGTGCACAAGACCTACGCCAATTTCGGTGACATCTCCCGTGCCTGGAAGCGCAGCCAGTTGCCCCTGATCAACAAGGGCTGGGGCCTGGACTATCCGGACGCCGAGAACACCCTGCAGCTGTTCTATGGTCCCAACGGGTCACCGGGCTCCAACGATGCCAATTACCGGAACCCCGAATATGATCGCCTGTACGAGCAGGCTTCGGTCATGATGCCATCGCCGGAACGCACCGGGATCTACCACCGCATGAACCAGATGGTCATTGACGACTGCGTCGCCATCACCGCGCTGTCCCGCAACCGGATCTACCTCTGGCACAAGGACGTCATCGCAGTGCCCGACCGCGAGATTGTCGGCGGCTTCTTCCTCAAGTTCGTGGACGTGGTGCCGCCCGCGCCCCGCCCGCGGAGGCCCTGAGCGTGGAATTGCTGCAGTTCGCGCTGCGCAAGCTGCTGGCGGCCCTGCCGCTCATCATTGGTGTGACGCTGGTCAGCTTTGCGCTGATGGTGTACTTCGGACCGGACCGTACCTACGAGCTGCTGGGAAAGAACCCAACAGAACAGCAGATCTTCGAGGTTCGCCAGCAACTGGGCTATGACCAGCCCTTCTTCCAGCGCTACCTGGAGTTCCTGCGGGAGATCGTCACCCTGGATTTCGGCAGCGCCTCCACCGGCGAACCGGTTGCCGATCTGCTCGCGAAGACCATACCGGTTTCGCTGATCCTGATTCTCCCTGGCTTCATCCTTGGCCACATCATCGGCCTGCTGCTCGCGCTCACAGCCGCACTCTGGCGCGGACGGTGGCCTGACAAACTCATCATGGCGGTGGCGGTCGTCGGCATGAGCGTCAGCTTCCTGATCGTCATCATCGGTTTCCAGATCGTGCTCAGCTCCAGCGACGGACTGGGCCTGTTTCCGGTCCGGGGCTGGAACGTCACCGACCTGCCGAGTTATCTGTACTACGTTGCCGTGCCCACGCTCGCCACGGTGTTCGTCGCGCTGGGCTACGAGACCCGGTTCTACCGCTCCATCATCGTCGAGGAACTCAGCCGCGACCATGTGCGGACGGCGCGGGCATTCGGCCTGCCCGCTGTGCGCATCCTGCTGCGAAACGTGCTCAAGAACTGCCTGATCCCGATCATCACCCGGATCATGTTCTCGATCCCCCAGGTCGCCATTGGAGGCGCCTTGCTGATCGAAAGCTACTTCGGCATCCCGGGCATCGGCAAGGCCACCTACGAGGCCATCGTGACCGGTGACCAGCCGGTGCTGAAGGCCGTGGTCAGCCTGACAGCCATCCTCTTCGTACTGGTGGTCGTACTGAACGACATCCTGTACCGGGCAGTCGACCCGCGGGTGTCTGTCCAGTGAGCGCCGTGGTGGCCGATTCCCGGTCCGTCGCGTCACCAGCCAGATCCTCCCTCTGGGGCAAGGCGGCGGCCAAGTTCGCGCGTGACCGGATCGGCATGGTGGCGCTCGCTGTGGTCCTCGTCTACCTCATCGTCGCCCTCGGCGTCTGGCTCGGCTGGTGGGCCCAGGGATGGGGCGATCTGCTGGGCGGAAAGTGGGAGCCAGCCTCTGCCACTCACTGGTTCGGTACCAACATCATCGGCCAGGACATTTTTTCCCGCGCCATCTACAGCACGGCCACCGCCTTCGAGGTCGGCCTGATCGTGGCGGTGGCCGCCGTGGCGGTTGGCGCGGTGCTGGGCGCCTTTGCCGGCTTCTTCGCCGGCAGCTGGATTGACGAGTTGCTGCTCTGGTGGATGGGCGTGCTGGATGCCATTCCGTTCTACCTGTTCGTCGCCGCCGTGGCCTATGCCCTCGCGGACAATCCCTGGGCCATGCACGTGGCGATGGTTGCCACCTTCTGGGTGGGCACCGGTCGCCTGATCCGGGGTGAGGTCATCAAGCTGCGCGGCATGGAGTATGTGGAAGCAGCCCATTCCATCGGTGTCCCCGAGACCACGATCATCTTCCGCCACATCCTGCCCAACACGGCCCACATCCTGCTGGTACAGGCCTCGATCATCTTTGTCAGCGCCATCAAGTCGGAAGTGATCCTGAGTTTTCTCGGGATCGGGATCAGGGATGGCATGAGCTGGGGGCTGATGATCGACGAGAGCACCAAGGAAGTGCTGGCCGGGTTCTACAACAACTTCCTGGCTGCATCACTGATGATGTTTGTCCTGGTCATGGCCTTCAACGCTGTGGCTGACGCTCTGCAGGACGCGCTCGATCCCCGGAAGGTGGGCTGACGATGACCGCAGCGATGGAGCCGATCCTGCGGGTACAAAACCTGTCCATCGAATTCGTGACCGAGGAGGGCGTCATCCGGGCCGTGGACGATGTCAGCTTCAATGTCTATCCCGAGGAAACGCTGGGGCTCGTCGGTGAATCGGGCTGCGGCAAGACCGTCACGGGCCTGTCCATACTTCGACTGGTGCCAATGCCGCCGGGCCGGATTGCCGGCGGAACCATCCACCTTGACGGCCGCGAGTTGCTTGGCCTGCGGCTCACGGAACTGGATACCATCCGCGGCCGGGATGTGTCGATGATCTTCCAGGAGCCCATGACGGCCCTCAATCCGGTGTTCACCATCGGCAGCCAGATGACAGATGTCCTGCACCGGCACCGCAGACTAAACAGGCGGCAGGCCCGGACGGAAGCGGCGGCGCTGCTTGCCCGGGTGAATATCCCCGACCCGGAAAGCCGGCTGGACGACTATCCGCACCAGTTGTCCGGCGGACTTCGCCAGCGGGTGATGATCGCCATGGCCCTGTCCTGCAGTCCCCGGCTGCTGATCGCCGACGAGCCGACCACGGCGCTGGACGTCACCACCCAGGCGCAGGTGCTGGAACAGATCCGGAGCCTGCAGGCCGAGTTCCGCATGGCCGTCGTGCTGGTGACCCACGACCTCGGCGTGGTGGCAGAAACCTGCCGACGCTCGCTCGTCATGTACTGCGGCAGCATCGTGGAGTCCGGGCTGACTGCCGACCTCTTTACCCGACCCCATCATCCCTACACCGCCGGGCTGCTCGACTCGATACCCCGGATACGGCAGGAGCGACTGGCTGAACTGCCGGTGATTCCGGGTCGCGTGCCTGATCTGCTCGATCTGCCGGCGGGCTGCCGCTTCGCGGACCGGTGCAGCCGGGTGCAGGAACTCTGCCGCAGCGAGCGGCCACCGCTGCGCACGCTGTCCGGCGAACGGGCCGTGGCCTGTCATTTTCCCCTCCAGGCCTGACCCATGAGCACGACAGCCACCCGGTCCGGTCCGCCACTTCTGGAGCTTGCCGACCTCTGCAAATACTTCCCGGTGCGGGGTGGACTGTTCCGGCGGACCGTCGCGCAGGTGAAGGCGGTCGACCAGATATCGCTGACGATCCGGCAGGGCCGCACGCTGGGACTGGTGGGCGAGTCCGGCTGTGGCAAATCGACGCTCGGCCGCACCATCCTGCGGCTGCACCCGCCCACCTCCGGCACCATCCGCTTCGCCGGCGAGGACATCACGCGCCTCGGCCGCCGGCAGCTGGTGCCGTGGCGGCGGCGCATGCAGGCGGTTTTCCAGGATCCCTTTGGCTCGCTGAGTCCGCGGCGGACTGTTGCCCAGACCATCCGCGAGCCTCTGGACGTCCACCGGGTGGGGACACCGGCCGAACGCCGGGAACGGGTGGCTCTGCTATTACAGGAAGTCGGCCTGAGTCCCCAGGTCGCCAACCGCTACCCCCACGAATTCTCCGGGGGGCAACGGCAGCGGATCGGTATTGCCAGGGCGCTGGCGCTGAGTCCGGAACTGATCGTTGCGGATGAACCGGTGTCTGCGCTGGATGTGTCGGTGCAATCCCAGGTGCTGAACCTGGTCGCCAGTCTTCAGCGCGACCGGGGCATCGCCTTTCTCTTCATCTCCCACGACCTGGCCGTGATCCAGCATGTCAGCGACGACATCGGCGTGATGTACCTGGGACGGCTGGTCGAGCTGGCACCGGCCGCGGAACTCTTTCGCCAGCCACTCCATCCCTATACCGAGGCGCTGCTGGCGGCGGTGCCCCGGGTGGAGGGGCAGAACCGGCCGCGGCTGGTGCTGACTGGCGAGATCCCCTCACCCCGCAATCCGCCCGGCGGCTGCCCCTTCCATACCCGCTGTCCCCGGGTGATGGATATCTGCCGCCAGGTCCGGCCGGAACTCGCCGAACCCGCCGCCTCGGGCGGGCGGCAGGTTGCCTGCCACCTGCACGCCTGAGCTTGTTCAGGAGCGCCAGAAGGCCGGCGAGAACAGCACCAGCAGGGTGAAGAGCTCCAGGCGACCGAACAGCATCGCGAAGATGCAGACCCACTTGGGCAGCGCGGCGATCTGCGTGAAGTCCGAGGCCACCTGGCCCAGACCCGGACCCAGGTTGTTGATCGAGCTGGCCAGGGCTGCAAAGGCAGTGACCTGATCCAGCCCGCTGGCCACCAGCACGACCAGCATCACACCGAAGAGGAAGATGTAGGCCACGCAGAAAGCCCACACGGCTTCCGTGACCCGCTGGGGAACCACTGTGTCGCCGATCCGCAGCGGCAACTCCGCTGCCGGATGCACCAGGCGCTTCACTTCGCGCACACCCTGGTTGTAGAGCAGCAGCCAGCGGATCACTTTCATGCCGCCGCTGGTTGAGCCGGCGCAGCCACCGATGAAGGCAATCAGGATCAGCGTCAGCGGCAGGGCGCCTGGCCACTGGTCGAAGTCGCCCACCGTGAAGCCCGAGCTCGTCATGAAGGACACGAAGTGAAAGGCAGCCTGGCGACCGGACTCGCCAAGCGTGCCGTGGTGGCCCGAAAACCAGAGGGACAGGGTTGCCCCGGCTGTTACGACCAGCAGGATCAGGCCAAAGGCCCGGAACTCCGGATCGGCCAGGTACCGCCAGGGACTGCGGCTGCGCCAGACGAGGAAATGCAGCGTGAAGCTGACTCCGCCCAGAAACATGAAGACCATCGCGATGCTCTCGATCAGCGGGCTCTGGAACCAGCCGATGCTGGCGTCGTGGGTTGAGAAGCCGCCGGTTGCCACCGTACTCAAGGCATGACAGACAGCGTCGAAGGCCCCCATCCCGGCATACCAGTAGGCTGCGCCGCAAACGACCGTGAGTCCGAAGTAGATGATCCACAGGGCCTTGGCCGTCTCGGTGATGCGGGGGGTCAGCTTGCTGTCCTTCATCGGGCCCGGGGTCTCGGCCCGGTAAAGCTGCATGCCACCGACGCCCAGCATGGGCAGCACCGCCACGGCGAGCACGATGATCCCCATGCCACCGAGCCACTGGAGCTGGGCGCGGTAATAAAGAATCGAGCGGGGCAGGTCGTCCAGGCCTGTCAGCGTGGTGGCACCGGTGGTCGTGAGCCCGGAGACGGTCTCGAAGACCGCGTCGGTCACCGACATCACCGGCTGGTCGGAGAGCAGCAGCGGTATGGCACCGAAGGTGCTTAGCCCCAGCCAGAACACACCCACGACGAGAAAGCCGTCCCGCAGCCGAAGTTCCCGCTGGTCCCGCCGGGCCGGCAGCCAGGCGAACAGGCCACAGGCGAAGGTGATGAGGAAGGTGCCCACAAAGGCAAAGGACTGCCCGTCATCGAAGTACAGCGAAACCGCCAGCGGCGGGATCATCGCGATGCTGTAGAGCATCAGCAGGATGCCAAGAAGGCGCTGGACGACGCGTAGATGCATGGCGATGAGTGCCCTTGCGTGCCGTTGGGATCAGGGCCGGAACAGGCGTTCGACCTGGGTGATCTGCCGCCGGTCACCCACGAACAGGATCAGGTGATCTTCGG
The DNA here is from genome assembly GCA_964407855.1 of uncultured Chromatiaceae bacterium. Taxonomy (GTDB): domain Bacteria; phylum Pseudomonadota; class Gammaproteobacteria; order Steroidobacterales; genus SHZI01. Next base: position 27,434 of record CAYOXI010000014.1, on the reverse strand, counting down.
CTTCGACCACCGTGTCGTGATGGGCCTGCAGCACCTCGTCACCCCGGACGATCACGTTGATGGTGGTGCCCTTCGGCAGGGAAATGTCCTCCACCTTGCGACCTACCACCCGGCTGTCGCCCCGACGCCCCCGGGCAATGGCCTCGATGGCCTCGGCGCGGCCGCGACGCAGGGTATGCACACGCACCATGCCGGACTGCCGGACATAGGCCAGCAGGGCGCCAATGGTGATCTGGGGCGGGGAAATTCCCACATCCACCCGCGGCCCCTCGACCAGCTCGGCGTAGGCCGGCCGGTTGATAAGCGCCATCACTTTCCTGCAGCCCAGCCGCTTGGCGAGCATCGCGGACAGGATGTTGACCTCCTCCGCGTTGGTCAGCGAGGCGAAGATGTCCGCATTGTCGATGTTCTCCTCAAGCAGCAGCTCCTCGTCGGCCGCGTCGCCGGTGAGCACGATGGTCTGCGACAGGCGCTCAGAGACGAAGCGGGCCCGCTCGCGGGAACGTTCGATCAGCTTCACCTGGTTCCTGCCCTCCAGCGCTGCGGCCAGGCGGAAGCCGATGTTGCCACCGCCCGCGATGATCACGCGGCGCACCGGGTCCTCCAGGCGGCGGATCTCCCGCATTACGGTGCTGATGTCCTTGCGGGCGGCAATGAAGAACACCTCGTCATCCTCCAGCAGCCGGGTGCTGCCCTCCGGGCTGATCTCCCTGCCGTCCCGGTAAATCGCGGCAATGCGGGTCTCGATCCCGGGAATGTCGTCCCGCAGGCTGCGGATCTCGCGGCCCACGAGCGGCCCGCCTCCCTGCGCACGGGCGCCGACGAGGCGCACCTTGCCATCCGCAAAATCCAGCACCTGGAAAGCACCCGGGTAGCCGATCAGCTGCTCGATGTACCGCGTCACCAGCTGCTCGGGGCTGATGCAGAGGTCCACCGGCACCCGGTCGGTGCCAAACAGGCCCGGCGTGTTCACATACTCTGCGGAACGCACGCGGGCAATCTTGGTTTCCGTGCCAAACAGGGTGTAGGCCACCTGGCAGGCGATCATGTTCACTTCGTCGCTGTTGGTCAGCGCGATCAGCATGTCCGCGTTCGCGCCGCCGGCCCTTTCCAGCGCTGCGGGCGAGGCCGCATGGCCCAGCACCGTGCGCACGTCCAGGCGGTCCTGCAACTCCCGGAGCACCGCCTGGTTGGAATCGATGATCGTGACCTCGTTGGATTCTTCGCGGGCCAGGTGATAGGCCGCCGTGGAACCTACCTGCCCGGCACCGAGGATCAGGATCTTCATGGCGTCACATCGCTTCCAGGTTGGCGTAGGACATCACCAGCCACTTGGCGCCGGTGGTCTCGAAATTTACCTGCACCCGGGCGTGGGCGCCGGCGCCCTCGTAGCCCAGCACCACGCCCTCACCAAACTTGCCGTGCCGGACCCGCTGGCCGAGGCGCAGGCCAAAGGCAGGTTCAGTCCCCTCCATCCCGCCCCGCCGGAAGGCCGGCTCGCTGAAGTTGCTCCGGGGCCGGACGTCCTCGACCAGTTCCCGGGGGATCTCGCTGATGAAGCGGGAGGGCTGGTGGAAGCTGTCGGTGCCGTGGAGCCGCCGTTGCTCCGCATGGCTGAGGTACAGCTCGCTCATCGCGCGCGTGGCGCCCACGTAGCAAAGCCGGCGCTCCTCCTCGAGGCTCTCGGCGTCATTCAGCGAGCGCCGGTGGGGAAAGAGCCCGTCCTCCAGCCCGGTGAGGAACACCACGGGAAATTCCAGACCCTTGGCGGTGTGCAGGGTCATCAGCTGCACGCAGTCCTCCCAGGCATCGCCCTGGGCATCTCCCGATTCCAGCGCCGCATGAGACAGGAAGGCGGTCAGGGGCGTCATGTCCTCATTGCTCTCCTCGCCGTCGTAGCTGCGTGCGGCACTGACCAGCTCATCGAGGTTCTCGAGACGCGCCTCGGCCCGGTCCCGCGGTTCCTTCCGGTAGTGGGGAATCAGGCCGCTCTTCTGGATCACGTGATCCACCTGCTCGTGCAGGGGCAGGCCTGCTGTGTCGCGTGCCAGCGATTCGATCAGGTACAGGAAGGCCTGGATGGCCTTGCCGCCCCGGCCTGCCTCTCCGGCGGACATCACCTGGGCGGCCCGCCACAGGGACAGCGCGTTGGCCCGCGCGTATTCCCGGACGGTATCCATTGATCGGGCGCCGATACCCCGGGTGGGCACGTTGACCACCCGCTCAAAGGACGAATCATCCTCCCGGTTGGCAATCAGGCGCAGGTAGGCGAGGGCATCCTTGATCTCGGCCCGCTCGAAAAAGCGCAGGCCACCGTAGACCCGGTAGGGTAGCCCGGCACGCAACAGGAACTCCTCGAAGACCCGGGACTGGGCATTGGAGCGGTACAGCACCGCGGTCTCGCTGCGGGAATTGCCCTGCTGCACCCAGTCCTGGATGCGTCCCACCACAAACTCCGCCTCGTCGCGCTCGTTGTAGGCCCGGTAGAGCCGGATCGGGGCCCCCTCACCACCTTCGGTCCAGAGTTCTTTGCCGAGCCGGCCGGTGTTGTTGGTGATGATGGCGTTGGCCGCCCGCAGGATGGTCTTCGTCGAGCGGTAGTTCTGCTCCAGCTTCACCATCCGGGCCGTGGGGAAATCCCGCCGGAAGCGCTGCAGGTGCTCGGTGCGGGCGCCGCGCCAGCGGTAGATGGACTGGTCATCATCGCCGACCACGAAAGGCAGGCCCGTGTCGCCGGTCAGCAGGCGCAGCCAGGCGTACTGGATGGCATTGGTGTCCTGGAACTCGTCCACCAGCACGTGCCGGAAGCGCCGACGGTACTGGGCGAGCAATTCCGGATTGTCCTTCCACAACTCGAAGGCGCGCAGCAGCAGTTCGGCGAAGTCCACCAGACCGGCCTTCGCACAGGTCTCCTCGTAGAGCCGGTACAGCCGGATCATCTGCCGACGGTTGGGATCCCCGTCGTCGCTGATCCGGTCGGCCCGCAGGCCCTCGTCCTTCTGGTGATTGATGAACCACTGGATCTCACGGGGTACCCAGGTGGTCTCATCCAGGTCCTGTGCCTTCAGCAGGCGGCGTATCAGCCGCTGCTGGTCCTCGGCGTCGAGGATCTGGAAGCCCTCCTGCAGGCCAGCCTCCCGCCAGTGGCGCCGGAGCAGGCGGTGGGCAAGGCCGTGGAAGGTGCCGATCCACAGGTGATTCACCGGCATGTCCAGCAGGTCCTGGATCCGGCCGCGCATCTCCTGGGCTGCCTTGTTGGTGAAGGTCACCGCGAGAATGCCCAGCGGCGAAACCTGTTCAACCTGGATGAGCCAGGCGATACGGTGGACCAGGACGCGGGTCTTGCCGCTGCCCGCGCCGGCCACGACCAGCAACGGTGCCGCGGGCGCCGTGACAGCGTCCCGCTGGGCATCGTTGAGCGGGTCGAGGATAGGCGTGACGTCCATGGCGGGGAACGAGTCTAGCAGCTTGGCTATCCGGCTAACGGAGCTCGAAATCCGTGCGTCGCCGGGCTGGCGGCAATGAACTCAGGTGCAGCAGGTTGATCATGGCGAGCACCAGCAGTGCGGCGCCAGCGTTGTGGGCAGTGGCGAGCGTCAGGGGGAGTCCGTACCAGACAACGCCAATGCCGATACCGACCTGCAGGATCACGGCAGCTAGCACCAGCAATGCGGCGCGCCGCCGCCTCCGATCTGCGGACCGGAACAGGATCACCAGTGCGAGTCCGGACAATACCGCGAGGGTCACCATGGCCCCCAGTCGATGCGTGAAGTGGATCGCTACCCGGGAGGGGGCATCCAGCACACCGAACTCGTAGTTCACGCCGAGCCCGCGCCACAGCACGAAGCCCTCGGCGAAATCAGCTTCGGCCGGCCACCATTGGCCCTGGCAGGTCGGTATGTCCGGGCAGGCCAGGGCGGCATAGTTGGCACTGGTCCAGCCTCCCAGGGCGATCTGGCCCGCGACCACGACCAGGGCACCCGCCACCACCCACGGAACGCGCGCCCGCCCCGGGGCCAGCGTGCGGCCCGATGACCGCCGTCGCTGGTGGTCCATCAGCAGCCAGGCCAGCAGGGCCAGCGTGCTGAGCCCGCCGAGGAGATGACCCATCACGATCAGGGGCTTGAGCAGCAGGGTCACCGTCCACATGCCGAGGATCCCCTGGAAGATCACCAGTCCCAGCAGGAACAGCGGCGTCCCGACCGGCTGGCCGGGCTCCCGGCGGTTCATCCACGCGAACAGTGCCGCCAGCAGGATCGTCAGGCCGAGGCCCGTGGCGGCATAGCGGTGGATCATTTCCTTCCAGGCCTTGTCCACCTCCAGCGGCCGTTCCGGAAAAGCCTCCGCTGCCGCCACGCGCCGCTCATCGTCGCCGGGCAGCACCAGGTGACCGTAGCAGCCGGGCCAGTCCGGGCAGCCGAGCCCCGCATCCGAGAGGCGTACCCAGGCGCCCAGCACGATGACGACCAGTGCCAGTCCAACCCCGGTCCAGAGGCAACGGTGATACCAGACGGCGGGATTCATCCGATCTGCGACGCCTTGAGCAGCAGGTCGAGATCCTGATGCATGTCCTTCATGGCCGTGCCGGCCGGAAAGCGCAGGATCAGGTTACCCAGGGGATCCACCACGAACACGTCCCCCTCGGCGAACTGGCCGAGGCTCTGGAGGACGACATCCCGGGTCCCCAGACCGTCGCCGAGCACCAGCATCCCGGGATGTTCCGTAGCCATCAGGCCCACATTCGGCGTGCCGCCGGTGGAGAGGAACACCCGCTGCACCCGGGACGCGTCCCGTCCCAGTGCCCGCCGGACCTGGCGCGTGCGGTACAGCGCTTCCTCGCAGGTGTCATCACAGTCGCCGCGGCCGACATAGACCAGCGACCACTGGCCGCGGAAGTCCAGCGCTTCCCCGCCCGACAGCATGACCGGACCACCGGGCAGGACTGGCGGCGCCGGCAGCAGGATGCCATGGGCGACCGATCCACCCGGCCGCCACGTCTTGTCGCCCCCGAAATAGAGGACGATCGCCAGGATCACTGGCCCGAAGAAAACGAGCACCACCAGCCACAGCGTCAGTCTGCTGGTGCGTGCTGGAACGGGAGCGGCAGGGTTCACCGGTGTCCGCCTGAGTACTTCAAGGTCAGCGCGACGTAGATCACCACGGCCGTCAGCGCCAGACCAAACCATTGTACGGCGTATCCCTGGTGTTTTTGCGGCGTCATGCCACCCGGTTGCCAGTTCCTCAGGTAGCCGTCGGGCTCGGCCGGATCCATCAGCAGCTGGAAGTCTGGCAGCGAAAGGCCGGTCTGCGCCTCGATCTCCGCCATGGCTGGAAACAGCATGCGCCGGGGCCAGGGCGCGGCCGCCGGTACCGGCGGCCGCTGCAGTGCAAGTCCCGGCACGGGCAGCCGATCCACGCGTCCCACCAGCACCCGGTCCGCGGCGCTCACCGCGATTTCCGGCAGCAGATTGCGGTCCCCCGAGGCGGGAACCCAGCCGCGATTCACCATCAACCAGCCATCGTCCGTCGCCAAGGGCGTCAGCACGTGGTAGCCGGGCCGGCCCTCCGAGGTGATGTTGTCCAGCAGGACCTGCCGGTCCGGCGCAAAGCGGCCCTGAACCCGGACGCGGCTGAAACGCAGCTTGTCCAGCGACCCGTCCCTGGGCAGGCCCGCCAGCGGGCTCTGGTCCAGGCCGCGGGCCAGTGCGTCGTACTGAAGCTGCTTCTCCCCGGCCCTGCCCCACTGCCAGATCCCGGCGGAGCAGAACACGACCAGGCCCGTCAGCAGCAGCAACGTAGCCCACCACGGTGGCCTGAACGCGTAGGGCCGGTTGCTCAAGGACCGCAGGGCCGGAGGCCAGGAATTCCGCGTGACAGGGTTAGACTAAGCGTCTCCATTCGCTGCCGGTCGGCTGGCCTGCCCATGTTCAAGTTGGTAGTGGTTCTGTTGCTTGGGGCGATTGTCGTCAGCCTGTTTTCCGGACTCTTCTTCCTGAACCGGGACGAGGGTGACTCGCGGCGCATGGTGCGCGCAATGACGGTCAGGATCACACTGTCCGTGCTGCTGTTCCTGCTGCTGTTCCTTGCCTGGTTCAACGGCTGGATCGAGCCCCACGACGCGCTGCCCCGGTAGCCTGCCGGGCCGGCGCCGGTCGCAGCGCCTCAGAGCCAGTAGACGAAGATAAAGAGTCCGAGCCAGACCACATCCACGAAGTGCCAGTACCAGGCCACGCCCTCGAAGGCGAAATGCCGGCTGGGGGTGAAATGCCCCTTCAGGCAGCGCACGAGGATCACCGTGAGCATGATCGCGCCGATGGTCACGTGCAGGCCGTGGAACCCGGTCAGCATGTAGAAGGTATTGCCATACATGCCACTGTTCAGGCGCAGGTTCAGTTCGCTGTAGGCGTAGGTGTATTCGTAGACCTGGAAGCCAAGGAAGATGAAGCCGAGCGCCACGGTGAGGCCCAGGAACAGGTTGAGCAGCGCGCGCTGGCCATTCTTGAGGGCGTGGTGGGCGATCGTGATGGTGACACCGCTCAGCAGCAGGATGGCGGTATTCAGGGCCGGTATGCCCCAGGCACCCATGATCTGGTAGTCACCACCGATCTGCTCCGGACCGCTGGAGGGCCAGGCGTTCTCAAAGCCCGGCCAGAGGTAGAGACCGGTGGCGGCCTTGGCACCTTCGCCGCCCAGCCAGGGCAGCGAGAACTGGCGCGCATAGAGCAGGGCGCCGAAGAAGCAGGCGAAGAACATCACCTCGGACAGGATGAACCACATCATGCCCATGCGGAACGACTTGTCCACCTGGGAGTTGTAGGTGCCCGCCTCGCTCTCCGCGATGACCTCGCCGAACCACAGGAACATCATCACGATCACGATGCCAGCGCCCAGTATTGCCAGCGGCGTCCCGGATCCGCCGTTGAGCAGGATGGACACGCCAATGAAGGCCACGAACAACCCGGCGGAGCCGAGCAGCGGCCAGCGCGTACCGTGGGGGATGTAGTACTTGTCCTGAGCGTGGGCCATGGTGGTCGGTTCCCTGGAAAAATGCTGTGACTTAAAGGATCTGGCTGGCCGCCTCTCCGGCGGCTACGGTGGCGGTGCGATTGACGAAGAAGGTGTAGGACAGCGTGACGCGGTCGATGTGCGCCGGCAACCCGGCGTCCACCATGAACTGCACGCCCATGTCCCGGCCCTCCTGCCCGGCGAACTCCTGCTGCGTAAAGCAGAAGCATTCGGTCTTGAGGAAGTGCCTGGCCGCCTGTCCGGGGGCGACGCTCGGCACCGCAGCACCGACGAGGACCCCGTCAGTGAGATTCCGGGCAAAGTAGGCCGTGTCGTAGAGCTGTCCGGGGTGCACCTGCATGGAGGTCACCGCCGGGCGAAACTCCCAGGGGGCCTGCTCGTTGAGCACGGCCACAAACTCCACCGTCACCAGCCGGTCGGGGTCCTGCCGGGCACCAGCCACCACGGCGGCCGTGCTGGACGTGCGACCGCCGATACCGAGGATCTGGCACATCACCTCGTAGAGCGGTGCCAGCAGGAAGCCAAAGCCGAACATGGCCACCGCCAGGATCCCGAGCCGCGCAATGAGTCCCCGGTTGGTGAAGGTGCCGGCCATCAGTCCCGCAGCCCCATGCTCAGGATGAAGCCGAGGTACATGGCGATGGCGAGCACGCCAAGCAGGACCGCGGTACGGACGACTCGCCGCCGGTGGCCGGCCTCCAGTCGGGGATCCTGCGGTGCGGGCGCAGTACTCACTTGACCACCGGGGCCTCATCAAAGGTGTGGTAGGGCGCAGGCGACGGGACCGTCCACTCCAGGCCCTCCGGGTTGTCCCAGACCTCGGCCGTGGCCTTCTGGCCGCCGCGGATGCACTTGATGACGACGTAGACGAACAGCAGCTGGGAGAAGCCAAAGATGAAAGACCCGACGCTGGACACCATGTTCCAGTCAGCGAACTGCGTGGCGTAGTCGGGAATGCGCCGGGGCATGCCCGCGAGGCCCAGGAAGTGCTGGGGGAAGAAGGTGATATTCACGCCTATGGCGGAGATCCAGAAATGGATCTTGCCCAGCCGTTCGTCATACATGTGGCCCGTCCACTTCGGCAGCCAGAAGTAGGCGCCCGCAATCGCCGCGAACAGCGCGCCCGGCACCAGCACGTAGTGGAAATGTGCCACCACGAAATAGGTGTCGTGATACTGGAAATCTGCCGGGGCGATGGCCAGCATCAGCCCGGAGAAGCCACCGATGGTGAACAGGAACAGGAAGGCCAGCGAGAACAGCATGGGCGTCTCGAAGGTGAGCGAGCCGCGCCACATGGTGGCCGTCCAGTTGAAGACTTTAACCGCCGTCGGGATGGCGATGAGCATGGTGGACAGCATGAAGAACATCGCGCCGGCGAGCGGCATCCCCACCGTGAACATGTGGTGGGCCCAGACGATGAACGACAGGAAGCCGATGCTGGCGGTGGCATAGACCATCGCGTCATAGCCGAAGAGGGGCTTGCGGGAGAAGGTCGGGATGATCTGCGACACGATGCCGAAGGCCGGCAGGATGATGATGTACACCTCCGGGTGGCCGAAGAACCAGAAGATGTGCTGGAACAGTACCGGGTCGCCGCCGCCAGCCGCCTGGAAGAAGCTTGTGCCGAAGAACTGGTCGGTCAGCAGCATGGTCACGCCACCGGCCAGCACCGGCATGGCCGCGATCAGCAGGTAGGCCGTGATGAGCCAGGTCCAGACGAACAGCGGCATCTTGAGCAGGGTCATGCCCGGCGCCCGCATGTTCATGATGGTGACGATGATGTTGATGGAGCCCAGGATTGATGACATCCCCAGCAGGTGGATGGCAAAGATCATGAAGGGGAAGGCATCGCCGGTCTGCAGGACCAGCGGCGGGTAGAGCGTCCAGCCGCCCGCCGGGCCACCGCCCGGCATGAAGAGCGTGGAAATCAGGATGCCGCTGGCGAAGGGCAGGATCCAGAAGGACCAGTTGTTGAGCCGGGGCAGCGCCATGTCCGGCGCACCGATCATCATCGGGATCATCCAGTTCGCGAAGCCCACGAAGGCCGGCATGATCATGCCGAAGATCATGATCAGCGCATGCATGGTGGTCATCTGGTTGAAGAAGTCGGGGTTCACGAACTGCAGCCCCGGCTGGAACAGCTCGAGCCGGATGATCAGTGCCATGCCGCCACCCACGAACAGCATGACCAGCGCGAACAGCAGGTAGAGGGTGCCGATGTCCTTGTGATTGGTGGTGAACAGCCAGCGGCTCAGACCTTTGGCGGGGCCATGATGGTCATCGTGGCCGTGGTCGTGACCGGCGTGGGTCTCGTGGGTCGTGCTCATCGGGAATGCTCCGTCGTCAGCTACATGACCGGGCGCAGGCGGCCCGGCGACAGGTCTTTTCAGTTGCGAGCCGCCTGGGCGGGGGCGGCAGTGCCCTTGCGTGCGGCGAGCCAGGCATCGAAATCCTCACGGCTCAGGGCTTCCACGACGATGGGCATGAAGCCGTGATCCTTGCCGCAGAGTTCGGCGCATTGACCCCGGAAGGTGCCGGGGGCATCAATCTGGAACCAGCCCTCGTTGATGAAGCCCGGAATGGCATCCCGCTTCACGGAGAAAGCCGGGACCCACCAGGCATGGAGCACGTCGTTGGCGGTCAGCAGGTAGCGGATCTTCGTGCCCGCCGGCACTACCAGCGGTTCATCCACCTCCAGAAGGTAGTTCTCCACCTCGCGGGGATCCAGGCCGGACCTGAGCTGGCGGGCGGCATTGCTGGTCGCAGCCAGATTGCTGAAGAAGGACACGCCTTCGCCCACGTACTCGTACTGCCACTTCCACTGATAGCCGGTGATTTTCACTGTCATCTCGGCGCCGCGGGTGTCATCGATGCGGATCAGCGCAGGCGCGGACTCGTAGGCCAGGAAGATCAGCACGAGGGTGGGCGCGACCGTCCAGATGATCTCTGCCCTGGTGCTGTGGGAGAAGGTGGCGGGCACTGCGCCCGTGGACTTACGGAACTTGACGATCGCGTAGATCATCACGCTGAAGACAACCACGCCAACAATCGTGCAGATCCAGAGTGTCAGCATATGCAGGTCATAGGCATCCCTGCTGACCGGGGTCACGCCCCGTGTCATGTTCAGTTCCCAGGCGGCCTGGGCGGGCAGGCCCAGGGCGGCAAGTGCGAACCCGCCCAGCAGTGACAGGCGCTTGCCGCGACCCGGCTTCGTCATGAACTGAAACATCGAATTTCTTCCATCCATTGTCTAGTGCCACTACTTCCCGCTGGGGGAACCCGGCTGGTCCCCGGCGGCTGTGCGGGTTCCGCCCAGCAACTCGGCGAGGCGCGACCAGAGCCCCTGCCGTTCGCCATCCGTCAAAAACGCACCGACTTCCACGGTCTGCCCGCGGGATCTGAACACCAGCCGGCTCGGCCAGTGGGCCGGCTGCCCTGCCTGCAGTTCGACCCTCGTCCAGGGACGCTGGAACGACCACGCCCGTCGGTCACCTTCGTTCCGGCCGCTGCGCGGTGACCACTTTTCGACAGTCACCGAGCACTCGTCCACCCGGATGAACTCCCGGGCCGCCGCCCGGCGGTTCACCCAGCTGACTGCCCACCACAGCAGCGCGAGCTCCAGCCCGGCAAATGGCAGGACGGGCCAGAAGCCGAGCGCCGCGAAACCGAGTGCAATCGTCAGGGACAGGGCAAAGAGGGACCCATAGAACCAGGCGCAGGCACGGGGTGTCAGGGAAGAGTTCGGCCGAAGTTCGAAAGAATGCACGCCAGAAACCTCTCCGCGAGCCCGGAAATGGTACTTGAAAGCACCGCCGCCGCGCAATTGAGCAAGCCCGCCACCGCCTGTTGATAACGCAGCAAAAACAGCTGCTTAAACCGGCGGGTTGCGGCGGCCTATAGCGCCCGGTGTGATGGCGATTTCACCGGCGTCACCTGGCCGTACGCGCGTCGGGTCTGGTGCCCACGCCTGGCCGAACACAAGGTTCACCGTCGCCGGCAGCGCGCCGGTGGCATCACGCCGGGTTTCATATGCCGCAGAAACCCGCGCCCAGGTGCCACGGCCGGTCAGCCCCCGGGTCCGGCCGGCGCTTGGATTGGTGGTGCCGGTGGCGCGCAGGTCGTCGGTCAGCTGGCGAAGGCCCTGATAGCGGATCGTCAGCGAGTCGCTGTCCATCACCGGCTCGGCAAGCCCTGCACGTATCAGGCCGTCGCCCAGCGCCCGCATCTCCGGGAAGGGCATCACATGGGGATGCGTGTCCACGGTGCCCCAGGCTTCCCGGAGCTCGGCAAACGAGCCCGGGCCGAGCGTTGCGAAGTGGAAGACGCCCGGGTGGCGCAGCACCCGGCGCACCTCCCTGAGCACCGTATCCAGGTCCGCACACCAGTGCAGCATCAGGCTCGAGACCACCAGATCCAGGCTCTGGTCAGGGAAGGGCAGGCGCCCGGCGTCCCCGCAGACCAGCAGCGTCGAGGCGCCAGGGCGCGTCGCCGCCACCTGCAGCATGGGCGCGGTGAGATCGAGGCCCACCAGCTGGGCATCGGGGTAGCGGGCAGCCAGGGCCGGCAAGGTCCGGCCGGTGCCACAACCCAGGTCCAGGATCCGCCGGGGTTGCAGTTGCAGCCACTGGAGCCGGTCCAGCAACCGTTCCCGGACTTCACTCTGGAGAAAGTCCGCCCCGTCATAGCTCCCGGCCGCCCGGGCGAAAGACCGGCGGATCTTGTCCCGGTCGAGCACCGGCGCGGACCTGCTCAGCCGGCCGCAGCAGTGACCGGCGGGCCGGCGTCCGGCCGGGCGGCCCGCAGCCCGAGCCGGGCCAGCAGTGCCTGGTCCTGGTCGGCGGCCGGGTTCGGTGTGGTCAGCAGCTGTTCGCCGTAGAAGATCGAATTCGCCCCGGCCAGGAAGCACAGGGCCTGGAGCTCATCGCTCATGCCGGTCCGGCCCGCCGACAGGCGAATGCGGGAGGCGGGCATCAGGATGCGGGCAACCGCGATGAGCCTGACGAAAGTCAGCGGGTCGAGGTCACCGGTGGTCGCGTCGTCGGCGAGCGGCGTCCCCGCCACTTTCACCAGCTGGTTCACGGGCACGCTTTCCGGGTGACCGGGCAGCGTGGCCAGCGTATGCAGCAGCGCGATCCGGTCCGCTTCCGCCTCGCCGAGCCCCAGAATGCCGCCGCAACACACCTTGAGGCCCGCGTCCCGCACGTTCTGCAGTGTGGCCAGGCGGTCGGCATAGGTGCGGGTGGAGATGATCTTCGGGTAGTGCGCCTCCGAGGTATCCAGGTTGTGGTTGTAGTAGTCGAGGCCGGCATCCCGCAGGCTGTCCGCCTGCTCCCGGGTGAGCATGCCGAGCGTGGCGCAGGTTTCCAGACCCAGGGAACGGACCTCCCGGATCATGGTTGCGATCTTCGCCAGCTGACTGGGGCGGGGCTGCCGGTAGGCGGCTCCCATGCAGAAGCGGGTGGCACCCCGCTCACGGGCTGCCCGGGCCGCTGCGACCACGGTCTCAAGCGGCAGCAGGGTCTCGGTGGCCACGCCGGTGTCGAAGTGGACGCTCTGGGGACAGTAGCCACAGTCCTCCGGACAGCCGCCGGTTTTGATGCTGAGCAGCGTGCTGATCTGCACTTCGGTGGGATCGAAATAGGCCCGATGCACCGTCTGGGCGCGGTAGAGCAGCTCGGGAAAAGCGAGCCCGTACAGGGCCTGCACCTCGTCCAGTTGCCAGTCGGTGCGCAGGGGGGGTAACCGCCGGAGGGCGGCGCCGGTCGTATCCATCGTGATCATTTCTCCGGGAAGACGCGGCTTTGGCCACCGGACGGGCGCCGGCGGGGCGTGTTTACTGGCGCGAAAGTATCGGAAGCCGCCGGAGGGCTGTCAACTGATGGGCTGGATACGGGTTGACGAGGTACTGGATGTCCTGCTGCCGCCGTCGTGCCTGCTTTGTGCCGGTCGTGTCGCGAGGGCCCCGATCTGCCAGGGCTGTGAGGCTGACCTGCCCTGGTTCCACGGTTGCTGTGTCCGCTGCGGGCTGCCGGTGGCCATGGCCGGCCCGGCCCTCTGCGGGGCCTGTCCTCCGACCTTCCGGGCGCTGACAAGCGTCGCGGCAGCCCTGCCCTATGAGTATCCCGTTGACCGCCTGATCAGCGCCGCCAAGTTCGGCCGTGAGCTCCCGGTGGCGCGGGCGCTGGGGCAGTTGCTGGCGCTGCGGATGCCGGCGTGGCCCACACCGCCGGATCTGGTGATACCCGTGCCGCTGCACTGGCGACGTCACGCGGAGCGGGGCTTCAATCAGGCGGAGGAGATTGCCCGGGGCCTCTGCCGCGCACGCCGCTGGCAACTGGCTCCGGATCTCTGCCGCCGCCCACAACCCACCCGCGCCCAGTCGGGCCTGAGTGCGTCAGAACGCCAGGCAAACCTGCACCGGGCTTTTGTGGCCCGGCCGCTGCCGGCGGGTTCCCGCGTGCTGATCATTGACGACGTCCTGACCACAGGCGCGACAGCGGCAGCCGTCGCCGAAGCCCTGCGGGCTGCCGGGGCCGGCCAGGTGCACCTGTGGACCGTCGCGCGGGTACTGTCCGCCTAGCTGCCGGCCTGGAAGGTGTAGTCCAGCACAATGCCGGCAAAGATCACCGCGCCGAAGAACTGGTTGGCGCGAAAAGCGCCCAGGCAGGCCACCGGTGTCCGGCTGCGGATCATCAGGGACTGGGATACCAGCAGCAGTGCACCCACCGCCACCCCGGTCTGGTACCACGCACCGAGCCCGGCCTCCCGGCCGGCCAGCACCAGTCCGACCACCAGGGCGGCCTGCAGCAGCACGATGATGAACAGGTCTGCAGAGCCGAACAGGATGGCTGTGGACTTTACGCCGATGCGCAGATCCTCTGCGCGGTCAGCCATGGCGTAAATGGTGTCGTAGACCACCGCCCAGACCACGACACACAGCCACAGAAGCCAGGCCAGGCGCGGTACCTCGCCGGTTTCCGCCGCGAAGGCCATCGGGATGCCCCAGCCAAAGGCAGCGCCGAGGATGAACTGGGGTGCAGCCAGCCAGCGCTTGCAGAAGGGATAAAGAACAGTGAGCACGGCGGCGCCCAGTGCCAGCAGCTGTGCCAGTGGATTCAACATCAGCAGCAGGGCCAGCGCCATGAGGCCCAGCACCGCAAACAGCGTCAGTGCCTCTGCCGGCGCGACCAGACCTGCGGCCAGCGGCCGGTCCCGGGTGCGCTCCACGTGTGGGTCTATGTTGCGGTCCGCGTAGTCATTGATGACGCACCCGGCTGAGCGCATCACGACCACACCGATCACGAACACCAGGAAGTTCACGGCTTCGGGACGGCCCTCCCCGGCGATCCACAGTCCCCATAGCGTCGGCCAGAGCAGGAGCCAGATGCCGACTGGCCGGTCCAGGCGCATCAGCCGGGCGTACTGGCGGGCCTGTTCGAGGAGCTGGGCGCCGAACCGCGCCTGGCTGGAGGTGGAATCGTTGGCCATGCGCAGAGTCTAGCCGGGCGCCAGCGCATGCAGAAGCCAGGTCCAGTCAGCGGGATGCGCCAGGGCGGTTCAGTGCTGCTCTCGGTGGAAATCAACAGCGCTTCGGCTAGACTGCCGCCGCATGCCATCCGCTCCGTCCAACGACCTGTGCCGCGCCGTGGACCATCTGGACGCGCTCGTCGGCCGCACTCCCCTCGTCGAAATCCACTACCGATTCAACGGTCAGCCGCGGCAGATCTACGCCAAGTACGAGTCCATGAACCTGACCGGCAGCGTCAAGGACCGGATGGCCCTGCACATACTGCGGCGGGCTGCGGCGCGGGGCGAGCTCAAGCCGGGCGCAATCATCGTCGAGGCCTCCAGCGGCAACACCGGAATTTCCTTTGCCGCCATTGGCCGGGCTTTGGGTCACCGCGTGCGCATCTACATGCCCGACTGGATGAGCCTGGAGCGCACCCAGCTGATGCACGGCCTCGGCGCGGACGTCGTGCCGGTGTCCAGGGATCAGGGTGGATTCCTCGGTGCCGTGCGGCTGACCGAAGAGTACGCGCAGGAGAACCCGCGAGCCTTCCTGCCCCGGCAGTTCGCGAACCCGGACAACGCCGAGGCCCACGAGCTGACGACCGGCCCGGAAATAGAGACTCAGCTCGCGCTGCTTGGCCGGCAGGCAGATGCCTTCGTGGCCGGCGTCGGTACGGGCGGTACCGTGATGGGTGTGGGCCGCGCGCTGCGGAGCGGGGGCCGCACCGTGGGCATTCACCCGCTCGAGCCGGCCAACTCTCCCACGCTTCGCACCGGCAAGAAGGTGGGCAGCCACCGTATCCAGGGCATCAGCGACGAATTCATTCCAGCGATCGTCAGGCTCGATCAGCTGGATGCCATTGTCGACGTGTGGGATGGGGATGCGATCCTGATGGCGCAGGCCCTCGGTCACCGCCTGGGGCTGGCGATGGGGATCTCGTCCGGCGCCAATGTGGTTGGCGCCATGAAGCTGGTGGAGGAACTGGGGCCGGAGGCGACGGTCGTTACCGTGCTGTGCGACTCGAGCAAGAAGTACCTGTCCACGGCGCTGCCCCAGGCCGAGCCGCCCCAGGACGACTACATGACCCCTCAGGTGCAGCTACTGTCCGTCAGCAGCGTGCGTTAGTCAGTAGCGCATAGCCCTTGCGCTGCGGATCGGTCCTGCCCGCGTCCTACACTTCCGCATACCGCGTCCCCGTCCCGATCCATCGCTCGCGCAGCGTCACGGCAACGACCGGATCGGCGCCGAGCTCCCGCGCCAGCGACTGGACCGCCGGTACCAGGTCCGCATCCCGTACGAGGTCGGCCACGCGCAGCTGCATGAGGCCGGTCTGCCGCGTGCCCAGCACTTCGCCGGGTCCGCGCAGTTCCAGGTCGCGCTGCGCCACTTCGAAGCCGTCATTGGTTGAGCGCAGCACGTCCAGCCGCGCGCGCGCCATCGCGGACAGCGGACTCCGGTACAGCAGTACGCAGGTGCTGGCGCCCGTGCCGCGGCCGACGCGACCCCGCAGCTGGTGCAGCTGGGAGAGACCCAGGCGCTCGGCATTCTCGATGATCATCAGTGTCGCTGCCGGCACGTCCACTCCCACTTCAATCACGGTGGTCGCAACCAGCACCTGCACCCGGCCCTGGGTGAAAGCCTTCATGACGCGTTCCTTGTCCGCGCTGCTCATGCGGCCGTGGATCAGGCCCACCGCGATGCCGGGCAGGGCCTCGGCCAGGGCTGCAGCCATGGGCTCCGCCGCCTCCGACTCGAGATGCTGCGACTCCTCGATCAGCGGGCAGACCCAGTAAACCCGCGCGCCCGCCCGGCAGGCTTCCTGCACACGGGCGACGATCTCGGGCCGGCGCCGGTCGGACAGCGCCACCGTGGTAACGGGCTGTCGCCCGGGCGGCAGCTCCCGGATCACCGAGGTGTCCAGGTCCGCATACATGGTCATCGCCAGGGTGCGCGGAATCGGCGTCGCCGTCATCACCAGCTGGTGAGGTTTCAGCGACCCGCTGCTGCCCTTGTTCATCAGCTCCAGGCGCTGGCCTACGCCGAAGCGGTGCTGCTCGTCGACGATGACCAGCGCAACGCTGTGGTAGGTGACACCGGCCTGAAACAGCGCGTGCGTGCCCACGATCACCTGAGCCGTGCCATCGGCGATGGCGGCGTTGGTCGCGTCCCGGGCCCGCTTGCGCAGACCACCCGACAACCAGGCGACCGTGATGCCGAGTGGATCGAACCAGCGGCGGAAGCTCTCGCGGTGCTGCTCCGCGAGCAGTTCCGTGGGCGCCATGACGGCAACCTGGTGGCCCCCGGCGATTGCCAGCAGGGCTGCCAGCGCGGCGACCACCGTTTTTCCCGAGCCCACGTCGCCCTGGACCAGGCGCATCATCGGGCAGGACTCCGCGAGGTCGGCATCAATCTCGGCCAGCGCCTGGCGCTGGCCGACGGTGAGTTCGAAAGGCAGCTGGGCGAGCAGTGACTTGCGGAGCGCCACGGCCGCGGGAGCCGAGGGCGGCAGGGGAATGGCCTGATCCCGTCGGGCTCGTTCCCGGAGCTGGCGAAGCGCCAGGTGCTGCGCCAGCATCTCCTCCAGCGCGAGACGGCGCTGGCAGGGGTGCATGCCGGTGGCGAGCAAGGCCAGGTCAGCGCCAGGTGGTGGGCGGTGCACATAGCGCAGCGCCTCTGCCAGAGGGGGCAGCGGCCCGTTGCCAGGATCAACCGGCGGCAGCACGTCCTGCAGGCCGGGCAGGACGGTGGCCAGTGCCTGAGCGGTCAGGTCCCGGAGCCGGTACTGGGTTAGTCCTTCGACCGTGGGGTACACCGGCGTCAGACGGTCTTCCAGCGGCAGTGACTGCCCCGGCTTCAGCACCTGGTACTCGGGGTGCACCATCTCATTGCCGAGTGGCCCCGAGCGTACCTCGCCGAAACAGCGCAGGCGGGCACCCGCCGGCAGGCCGGCCTGCTGGGCCCGGGAAAAATGGAAGAAGCGCAGTGTGAGCTGACCCGTGCCATCGGTGAGGCGGACCAGCAGGCTGCGGCGCTGCCGGAAAACCACGTCCGAAAGCGCGACCTCGCCCTCGACCACTGACCGGGCTCCCGGTCTCAGGGCGCCGAGGGGCGAGAGCACCGTCCGGTCCTCGTAGCGCTGGGGGAGCAGGAAGAGCAGGTCCAGCGGCGTGGTGATGCCGAGCCTGGTGAGACGCTCACAGAGGGCGGGACCCACACCCCGTAAAGCCCGCAGGCCCGTCTCCGCCTCCGGCGACCGGGTCGACGGGCTCAGGGCACGAGGACCGCGTCTGCTTCCACGGCGGCGCCCCGGGGCAGGGAGGCGACACCGATGGCCGCGCGGGCCGGGTACGGGACCGTGAAGAACTCGGCCATCACCGTGTTGACGACGGCGAAGTGGCTGAGATCGGTCAGGAATACGTTCACCTTCACGGCGCTGTCCAGCGTCGTGCCGGCGGCGCTGGCGACGGCCGCCAGGTTGCGGAATACCTGCCGCACCTGTGCATGCATGTCGCCGGTCAGCAGCTGGCCGGTGGCCGGATCCAGCGGCAGCTGGCCAGACAGGTAGATGGCGCCACCGGCCCTGATGCCCTGCGAGTAGGTGCCGATAGCCGCGGGTGCCTGGGGGGACTCGATGGCCTGTTTCGTCATGGCTGCTGTCTCAGACTCGGATGCGGGGTCAGGTACAGGTACGGGTGAGCTTCTTCACCATCTGCATCCGCCGCAGGTCGCGGATGACCTCGGCCAGATGGCGACGATCGTGCACGAGGATCGAGAAGAGCATGGTCGCCGTATCCTCCTGCCCCTCGTCGATGGAGACCTGCTCGATGTTCGACTTGGCATCCGCAATGCGGGACGCCACCTCGGCCAGCACGCCTGGCTTGTTGTCGACTTCCACCCTGATCTCGGCGGTGAACTCGCGCTGGATGCCTGCCTGCCAGGTGACCGCAATCCACTTGTTGGGCTGCTTGCGGAACTCGCCGAGGTTGCCGCAGTTGTTGCGGTGGATGACCACGCCGCGACCGGCACTCAGGTAGCCCATGATGTTGTCGCCGGGAATGGGGTGACAGCAGCGCGCATAGGACACGACCAGCCCCTCCGTTCCGGCGATCGCAATTGGCGTCGGCTTGCCCACCTCGACACTGCCGGCTGCACCGGTCTGCAGCAGTGCCTTGGCCACCAGCGGTGCCAGCCGTTCGCCGAGCCCGAGCTGCTCGTACAGCTCATTGGTGTTGTTCAGCCCGAACTCGTCCAGCAGGGCCTTCATCTTCTCGTTGCTGATTTTCCGGAGCGGCGTGCCGGCATCCCGGAGCGCCTGGTCCAGCAGCCGCCGACCCATGTCCAGTGCCTCGGTAAAGCGCAGGTTCTTCAGGTACTGGCGAATTGATGCGCGGGCCTTGGCGGTGACGACGAAGTTCACCCAGCTGGGATTCGGGTGAGCGCCCTTGGCCGTAATGATCTCCACCGTCTGGCCGTTCTCGATGGGCGTGCGCAGCGGTACCAGCCGCCGGTCGATCTTGGCAGCGACGCAGCGGTTGCCAACGTCGGTGTGCACCGCGTAGGCAAAGTCGACACAGGTCGAGCCCCGCGGCAGCCGGAGGATGTCGCCCTTCGGCGTGAAGACGTAGGTGGCGTCGGGAAACAGATCCACCTTGACGTGTTCCATGAACTCCTCGGAGTTCGCCGCACTCTGGATCTCCGTGATGCTGGCCAGCCACTCCCGGGCGCGGGTCTCAGGCGGCGCGGCGGTGCCGTCGCCGTCCTTGTACTGCCAGTGGGCTGCGATGCCCTTCTCGGCCAGCCGGTGCATCTCCGTCGTGCGGATCTGCACCTCAATGGGCATGCCATTGGGGCCGAACAGGCTGGTATGCAGTGACTGGTAGCCATTGATGCGCGGAATCGCGATGTAGTCCTTGAAGCGACCGGGCATCGGCTTGTAGAGCTGATGCACGATCCCGAGCGACCGGTAACAATCATCCACGGAGTCCACCACGATCCTGAAGCCGAACACGTCGGCTATGTCGGCCAGCGACCGCTTCTTCGTGTCCATCTTCCGGTAGATGCTGTAAAGGTGCTTCTTGCGCCCGGACACATTGCCGGGTATTGCGGCGGCATCAAGGGCCCGGTTGAGGCGCTCCTCGATGCGCTTGACGAACTGGCGCTGGTTGCCCTCGGCGCGGCGCACCGCCTTGTCGAGCACCCGGTAGCGGAACGGATAGGCATGCCGGAAGCCGAGCTCCTCGAGCTGCACCTTTAGTGAGTTGATGCCCAGCCGGTTGGCAATCGGTGCGTAGATCTCCAGCGTCTCCCGGGCGATCCGCGACTGCTTGTCGGCCGGCATGGAGTCGAGGGTCTGCATGTTGTGCAGCCGGTCGGCCAGCTTCACCAGGATCACGCGGATGTCCTGGACCATCGCGAGCATCATCTTGCGGAAGCTCTCCACCTGCAGCTCGGTGCGGCTGCTGAAGTTGAGCTTGTCCAGCTTGCTGACGCCGTCCACCAGCGAGGCGATCTCGGCGCCAAAGCGCCCGGCTATTTCGTCCTTGGCGCGTGGCGTGTCCTCGATCACGTCGTGCATCAGCGCAGCAGCGAGGGTCGGATAGTCCAGATGGAGATCTGCGAGGATGCCGGCCACGGCGACGGGGTGGGTGATATAGGGGTCGCCGGAACGCCGCTTCTGGCCCTGGTGTGCCTCGGCGCTGAAGGCGTAGGCATCGCCCAGCAGCTTGAGCTGGGGCCTGGAGAGATAGGCTGCCTTCTCGAGCAGCCCGGACAGGCCGTTGCCCCGGCGTGCCAGGGGCAGGCGGTTCAGGATGGTGGCCGCGTAATCCATGGGGCGATTCTAGCCCCCGCAAGCCTTCCCCGATGGCCGGGATTTCACACCCGGCAGCGATGGCGTCATCGCGAAGCCGGGAAGCTCAGTCGGTCAGGTCGTCGTCCAGCCGGTCCAGCGCCAGCGGGGGGGCCATCAGGGCTTCGGCCCGCTCCCGGGCCATGATGTCCTCGGGCACCTGGTCAGCCTCGTCCAGCAGGTCCCGGGTGACGAGTCCCGCCGCGATTTCGCGCAGGGCCACCACCGTCGGCTTGTCGTTCTCGCGGTCCAGCAGGGGCTCGGCGCCGTTGGCAATCCGCCGGGCCCGCTTGGCGGCGACCATCACCAGTTCAAAGAGATTGGGCAGGTTCTCGGCGCAGTCTTCAACGGTGATCCGGGCCATGGGGATTTCCTGGGAGTTGATTAACCCGCCAGCGGCGGGTGAGGCGGCACTCTAGGGCAGGGAGCGCTGCCGGCACAACGCCATATGCCAAGATCCTATAAGGGGCGCTGCTTGCCGAGCACCAGCAGGGCCCGTCCGGCCGCAGCCGGGGAATCGGTCGCCAGGTCGCGGGCCTCGCCGGCCAGGATCCGGCGGACACCGGCGACCGCCGTTGTCAGGTCGTCATTCACGACCACGAAATCGAACTCGGCCCAGTGGGACATATCGTCCAGGGCCTGGCCGAAGCGGCGGCGGATCACGTCCTCGCTGTCGGTGCCCCGGGTGCGCAGGCGGCGCTCGAGCTCCGTCAGCGACGGGGGCAGGATGAACACCGTGCGGCAGCCGGGCATGCGTGCCTTGATCTGGCGGGCGCCCTGCCAGTCGATTTCCAGCAGCACGTGATGGCCGCCAGCCAGCAGCTCGTTGACCTGGGCCTGGCCCGTGCCATAGAAGTTGCCGAACACTTCGGCGTGCTCCAGCAGCTGCTGGCCGGCAACCATCTGCCGGAACTCGTCTGGACTCACAAAGTGGTAGTCCCGGTCGGGCACCTCGCCCGGCCGGGGCGGGCGGGTGGTATAGGACACGGAAAAGCGCAGACGCGGATCCGATTCCATCAGCGCCTTAACGAGCGTGGTCTTGCCTGCGCCGGAGGGTGCGGACAGGACGAGCAGGACGCCGGGGTCCGGCAGCTCGTTACGCGATGCCTTACTCAACGTTCTGCACCTGCTCCCGGATCTGCTCGATCAGCACCTTGATGTCCACGGCGCGCCGGGTTGTTTCGGCGTCCGCGGACTTGGAGCCGAGGGTGTTGGCCTCGCGGTTGAGTTCCTGCACGAGGAAGTCGAGGCGCCGGCCGACCGGTGCATCGGACGGCAGGTTGTCGCGGAACTCTGCCAGGTGCGCTGTCAGCCGGTCGAGTTCCTCGCTCACGTCGAGTTTCTGGGCCAGCAGCGCGATCTCCTGCTCCAGACGCTCGCGGTCGGCCGGGATGCCGAGGCTCGCGATCCGGTCGGCCAGCCGTTCACGGATGCGTTCAAGCACCAGCGGCAGGCGGCCGGTGACGTCGTCGACATGGCCGTTGATCTCGACCAGCCGGCGCTCCAGCATCCCGGCGATGCGCTCGCCTTCCCGGCCCCGGGCGGCATTCAGGTCGTCCAGGACCGTGGCAAAGCCGGCCATCACGGTGGGATGAAGTGCGGTGGGATCCTCGTCATCGGTGGTCAGGACGCCCGGCCAGCGCAGGATATCGAGCACGCTGGCCGGTGACGTATCACCGGCCTCCCGGGCGACTGCGGCGAGGTGATCCCTGAGCTGGCGGACCAGCTCGAGATTCAGCCGGCTGGGTCGCACCTGCCCGTCACCGGTCCGGAAGGAGAGCGACGCCTCCACCCGTCCCCGGCCGAGCCGCGTGGAGGCCAACTGGCGGATATCCGCCTCAATGCTCCGGCAAAACTCCGGCACCTTGAGCTGCACCTCGAGGTAGCGGTGATTTATCGAGCGCACCTCCCACAGCAACTGCCCCTGGGGCGTGGCCAGTTCAACCCGGGCGAAGCCGGTCATGCTGCGGATCACGGTATTGCGCGGCCTCTTCGGTAAAAATCTGTGCAGGGTGGCGGAGTGACGCTTAGACTGTCAGCCGGCAGCGGCACATTGTAGTTCGGCCCTTCCCGATTGCTACTGCGGGGTTCTCCCGCTGGTATTTTTTCTGCAGTGAACAGTGTGAGATTGCTGTGCGAGTCGAGTACGCAGACCTGAACCTGATCGGCGACCGGGAGGAGAATCAGGACCGGGTCATGGTCGTATCCGGCGAGAAGGCTGCCCTGCTGATCGCGGTGGACGGCATGGGCGGCCATGCCGATGGCGCGAAGGCGGCCCAGGTGGCCTCGGAGACGATCCGCGACGCCTTCCGCCGCACCGTCCACCCGGTATTCGACCCCATCGGCTTCCTGCACCTCGCCATTGGCCGCGCCCACCTGAACCTGGTGACGCTGGGCGCCAAACTGTCGCTGGAGTCGCGCCCGCGGGCCACCTGCGCCCTGTGCCTGGTGCAGGATGGTGCCGCCTTCTTCGCCCACGTGGGCGACAGCCGCATCTATCACCTGCGGGGCGGCAAGGTGCGGGAGCGCAGCCGGGATCACAGCCACGTGGAACTGCTGTTGCAGGACGGGGTCATCACCGAGGCCGAGATTGCCGCGCATCCGATGCGGAATTTCGTCGAGTGTTGCCTGGGCGGGGATACCTGGTTGCCGGGCATGACCATAACCCGGCGCAAGTCGCTGGAGGCCGGTGACCTGCTGCTGGTCTGTACAGACGGTCTCTGGACGGGCCTGTCGGATGACCGGATCGCAGGCCTCAGCGGCAATGGCGAGCCGCTGGCCACCGGCCTGCGACGCCTCGGTGAGCAGGCGGTACGCGCCTCCGGACCCTACAGCGACAACACCTCGGCCGCCGTCCTCCGATATCTCGGAGGGTATGTCGGCGCAGGCGCGCCGGCAAAGGCCGGCCAGGCGGTGCAATCCTGAGCGCGGTCCAGCGCCCCAGTGGCCGGGCGGCCGGTGAGATGCGGGAGATCCGCTTCGAGACCGGCTACACCCGCCATGCGGAAGGTTCAGTACTGGCCTGCTTCGGCGATACGCGGGTGCTGTGTACGGCCAGTGTCGAAACCGGTGTGCCATCTTTCATGCGCAACTCGGGCCGCGGCTGGATCACGGCCGAATACGGCATGCTGCCCCGGGCCACGCACAGCCGTTCCCGCCGGGAATCAGCCCAGGGCAAGCAGTCAGGCCGCACGCTGGAAATCCAGCGCCTGATCGGCCGCTCCCTGCGGGCTGCGGCCAACCTGCAGGCACTGGGTGAACGCACCATCACGCTTGACTGCGACGTCCTGCAGGCCGACGGCGGCACCCGCACGGCGGCCATCTCCGGCAGCTATGTCGCCCTGGTCCTGGCGGTCGAGAGCCTGCTGACCAGCCGCACCCTGTCCGTCAGCCCGCTACATGGCCAGATCGCCGCGGTATCTGTCGGCATCTATCAGGGCGCTTCGGTACTCGACCTTGACTATGCCGAGGATTCAGCCGCCGAGACCGACATGAACGTGGTGATGAACGAGGCGGCCCAGTTCATCGAGGTGCAGGGTACCGCCGAAGGGCATGCCTTCCGGCGGGACGAGCTCAACGGCCTGCTGGACCTGGCCGGCGCCGGCATCCGGCAGATCATGGCCGCACAGACTGCGGCGGTGGCCGCCCTTGGTGCGAATCGGCGCCCCTGAAATCGCCACCGGCCGTTCCGCCGGCATTGGCCCCGGCCTCGGTTCGAGGCTGGTTCTCGCCACCAGCAACGCGGGGAAACTGCGTGAGCTTCAGGCCCTGCTGGGTCCGGACCGGGAACTCATCCCCCAGGATCGCCTCGGCGTGGCCCCGGTCGAGGAGACCGGCACCACCTTTCTCGCCAACGCACTGCTGAAGGCCCGGCATGCAGCGCGGCTGACGGGCCTGCCGGCGCTCGCCGACGACTCGGGACTTGAGGTGGATGCCCTGGACGGTGCGCCCGGCGTGCTCTCCGCCCGCTTCGCCGGGCCGCAGTCGGACGACGCGAGCAACAACCGCCAGTTGCTGGCAATGATGCGTGACGTCCCGCTGCCGGCCCGGACGGCGCGGTACCGCTGCGTACTGGTTTGTGTGTCCGGCGCCGATGATGCCGCGCCGCTGATTGCCGATGGCGCCTGGGAGGGCTGCATCCTGACCGCGCCCCGGGGCGCCGGTGGTTTCGGCTATGACTCCCTGTTTCTGGATCCGGCCTCGGGCCTGTCCGCTGCAGAAATGGGCGCTGCCCTCAAGAATGCCCGCAGTCACCGGGCCCAGGCCCTCCGGGCCCTGCAACTGGTGCTTGACGCGCGGGGCTGAAAGTGCCGGCTGGCCGGGTCCGTGGCGGCCTGTTATGCACAAGGTGCCCGTTGGCCGATCTTTCATAAAGATAGGTTGCCGGAACTCGGTCAGGACACCCAAATAAGGCCATAAGTGTTTGTATTTAAAACATATGACTGATTGGTTAAATCTTCACCAAAGCGGGATGTTTACAGCAATGACGCGACCTCCGTGCCCGTCGGAGCATCCCTTCCACAGACTTATCCACAGCTTCTGTGGATAAGCCGGCGCCTTGCAGTGACCGGGTGTTCTGGCTATTCTCTCGCGCCCTTGAGTCGCGCCCCCACGCCTGCCCGAAGATGGCAGTCATGTGTTCAACCTGATGCCGGTGACCTGCCATGCAAGCTGAAATCCATCCCGCCTACGGCGACGTCAAGGTCACCTGCAGCTGCGGCAATGAATTCGTGACCCGTTCGACCCTCGGCCGCGACCTGCACGTGGAGGTTTGTTCCGCCTGCCATCCCTTCTACACCGGCAAGCAGAAGATGCTCGATACGGCCGGCCGCGTCGACAAGTTCCGCAAGAAGTACAGCCGGGCAGGCTAGCCCGCGCCACCGCTCTCCGGCCAACGGCACATGCTGTCGCCTGGCCTCCCATCGAACCCATCACACTTCCCGGCATCGCGGGTGCGCGGCTACGGCGGCTTCCCTATAATGAGCCGCTCTCCTCGCCAGCACGCAGCCGGAAGAAGAACATGAGTGACGCCAGAAACACGGGGCGCTCCTACACTGTCCGCGACAACGCGACCGGACAGGAATTCGAGTTGACGGCCCGCAGCGGCACGACCGGCCCGGACGTGATCGACATTCGCAATCTCTTTACGTCCCACGGGCTGTTCACCTACGACCCGGGATTCGGCTCGTCGGCGAGCTGCGAGAGCAAAGTCACCTTCATTGACGGCGACGCCGGTGTCCTGATGTACCGGGGTTATCCCGTCGAGCAGCTGGCGGAGAAGAGTTCCTTCATCGAGGTGTCCTGGCTGCTGCTGTACGGCGACCTGCCCACCCAGGACCAGCTCGCGGCCTTCGACCGCTCGATCCGCACCCACACGATGCTGAACGAGACGATCCTCCGGCTGTTCAATGGCTTTCACTATGACGCCCATCCAATGGCCATGGTGGCGGGCGTGGTGGCCTCCATGTCGGCTTTTTACCACGACACCACCGAGATCCTCGATGCGCGTCACCGGGACATCTTTGCCCACCGGATCATTGCCAAGTTGCCGACCATCGCGGCAGCTGCCTACAAGCACACGCTGGGCCAGCCCTTTACCTATCCGCGCAATGACCTGTCCTACTGCCAGAATCTCCTGCACATGTTCTTTGCGGTGCCGGCCGAGCCCTACCACATTGATCCGATCGCCGCCGAAGCCCTCGACCTGCTGTTCATCCTGCACGCCGACCATGAGCAGAACTGCAGCACTTCCACGGTGCGCATGGCGGGCAGCTCGGGTGCCAATCCCTACTCGGCGATCTCGGCGGGAATTTCTGCGCTCTGGGGACCGGCTCACGGCGGCGCCAACGAGGCCGTCCTCAGCATGCTGGAGGAGATCGGCACGGTCGAGAACATCCCGAAGTTTCTCGCCCGCGCCAAGGACAAGGACGATCCCTTCCGCCTGATGGGCTTTGGTCACCGGGTGTACAAGAACTACGATCCACGGGCCGCGATCATCCGGGAAACCTGCCACAAGGTGCTGGAGCGCCTCGGGCGCAACCAGCCGCTGTTCGACCTGGCATTGCGCCTTGAGGAGATCGCGCTCAAGGATCCCTATTTCGTCGAGAAGCGGCTCTATCCCAACGTGGATTTCTACTCCGGGATCATCTACCGGGCACTCGGTATCCCGAAGTCCATGTTCACGGTGATGTTTGCCATTGCCAGGACGGTGGGCTGGGTCTCGCACTGGATGGAGATGATCACCGATCCTGAGGGCCGCATCGGCCGCCCGCGACAGCTCTACACGGGAGCCACGCGCCGGGACTACGTGCCGGTAAAGAGCCGCTGATCGTCCCGATCCGGTTCAGACCGGTTCAGACCGGTTCAGACCAGCCCTGGTCGTCCGTCAATCCAAGCAGACCCGCCAGTTCCTTCAGGCTGGCCCGACGCATCGGCCTGCCGTCCACCGGACTCAGCGGCGGATGGCCACGCAGGCGAACCGGGAAGATGCTCAACGCAAACTCGCAGCCGTGTGCCCGCAGGTGGAAGCCGGGCAAGGGCTCGACCTCATCCCGGCGCAGCCGGTAGCGCCGGGTCACGGATTTGTGACCGAGTCCAAGCGCCTCGAGAGCCTGGCCCACGGCCTCCACGGTGTCGCTGAAGACATGCAGCTCCACCGGCGAATGCAGCGTGACTGTGCCCGCCAGTGCGTGACCCGTGAGCCGGGGGTGAAAGCTGCCGAGGTCCCGCATCAACTGGAACGCGGCCGAGCGCAGCGCAGTAACGCGCCCGGTGTGGGTGTCGCCGTGGAAAATCCGCGTGCGCTCGGCGAGCGCGGCGTCGATCTCTGCGTTGTCCGGCAGCGGTGCATTTCTGCCGAGGCCGAGGCGCTCAGCTGCCTTGGCCTTCGCGCTGCGGAAATCCGTCAGCCCTTCTTCCTGGATGATCCGCGCGGCCTCGACCGCCAGCGCCATGCGCCGGTGATCGGGGCGGTCCTTGTCGGGTCGCGGCCCACCGCGGCCCGGGCGGCGTCCGTCAGAAGATTTCACCGGGGTCCATTGACGGGCTGAG
>CAYOXI010000013.1:28636-46792 GCA_964407855.1 uncultured Chromatiaceae bacterium | reverse complement strand
GCGGCCTTCGTCGCGGAAGTACTCGGCCATCGTCAGGCCGGTGAGCGCCACGCGCAGGCGGTTGCCGGGCGGCTCGTTCATCTGGCCGTAGACCAGCGCCACCTTGTCGAGCACGCCGCTGTCTTTCATCTCGTGGTAGAAGTCGTTGCCTTCCCGCGTGCGCTCGCCGACGCCGGCGAACACCGAGTAGCCGGAATGCTCGGCCGCGATGTTGCGGATGAGCTCGAGCAGCGTCACCGTCTTGCCGACGCCGGCGCCACCGAAGAGGCCGATCTTGCCGCCCTTGGCGATGGGCATGATCAGGTCGATCACCTTGATGCCGGTTTCCAGCAGCTCGGTGGTGCCCGCCTGGTCCTCGTAGGTGGGGGCCGCCCGGTGAATTGGCCAGGACTCCTCCGCACCAATGGGGCCGGCTTCGTCGATCGGTGTGCCGAGCACGTCCATGATGCGGCCGAGGGTCTTCGGACCGACGGGCACCGAGATCGGTGCGCCGGTGTTGGTCACCGCAAAGCCGCGCTTCAGGCCTTCGCTGGCACCCATCGCGATGGTGCGGACCACGCCGTCACCGAGCTGCTGCTGCACCTCCAGGGTGAGGTTGCCCTCGCTGATCTTCAGCGCGTCATACACCTTCGGAATGGAATCCCGCGGGAATTCCACGTCGACGACGGCGCCAATGACCTGTACTACCTTGCCGTTGCTCATGCTCTTTCCTTACCCGCTCACAGCGGCGGCGCCGCCAACGATCTCCGAGATTTCCCGGGTGATGCTGGCCTGCCGTGCCTTGTTGTATTCCAGTTGGAGTTTCTCGATCAGCTTGCCGGCGTTGTCGGTGGCGGCCTTCATGGCCACCATCTTCGACGCCATCTCGCAGGCCACGTTCTCGACCGCGCCCCGGTAGACCTGGGTTTCGACGTAGCGCGTCAGCACGTCGTCCAGCAGTTCCAGCGCACCGGGCTCGTAGATGTAGTCCCAGGTCTGCTGCAGCTCGCCCGGATTCAGGGGCTCCACCGGCAGCAGCTGCTGGAAGTCCACCTTCTGGCTCATGGTGTTGATGAAGTCGTTGTAGACCAGGTACAGCCGGTCGATCCGGCCCTCCTTGTAGGCGTCGAGCATCACCGTAACTGCCCCGATCAGGTCGGCGATCTGGGGGTTTTCACCGAGGTGGGTGGTGGCTGCCACCACGTTCACCTTCAGGCGGCGGAAGAACTGCACGGCCTTGGCGCCCACCAGGCAGAGGTCGGCCTCGACGCCCTTGTCCTGCCACTGGCGCAGCTCCGGGATCAGCTTGCGGAACTCGTTGACGTTGAGGCCGCCGCACAGGCCCCGGTCGGTGCTCATCACGATATAGCCGACGCGCTTCACGGGCCGGGACACCAGGAAGGGATGCCGGTACTCCGGATTGGCCTGGAACAGGTTGCCGATCACCTGCCGGATCTTGTCTGCATAGGGCCGGGCCGCGGCCATGCGCTGCTGGGTGCGACGGAGCTTGCTGGCCGCCACCTTTTCCATGGCCTTGGTGATCTTCTGCGTGCTCTTCACGCTCTTGATCTTGGTGCGGATCTCTTTTGCGCCGGCCATGGGCTGGTTTTCCTAAGCGTTTCCGAAGCGGCTCAGTAGGTGCCGTTCTGCTTGAAATCGGCACAGATCTGCTTCAGCTGGCCGGCAATCTCGTCGTTGTAGTCACCTTTTTTGCTGATGGCATCGATCACGGCGCCGAACTTGCTGGTTGCATGGGCGTGCAGCGCCGTCTCGTAGGCCACCACGGATTTGGCCGGCACCTCGTCGATGTAGCCCTCGTTCACCGCGTACAGCGACAGGCCCATCAGGCCCACCGACAGGGGCGAGTACTGCTTCTGCTTCATCAGTTCGGTGACCCGCTGGCCTCGCTCGAGCTGTTTGCGGGTGGCCTCGTCCAGGTCGGAGGCGAACTGGGCGAAGGCCGCCAGCTCGCGGTACTGGGCGAGCGCCAGGCGCACGCCGCCGCCCAGCTTCTTGATGATCTTGGTCTGCGCTGCACCACCGACGCGCGACACCGAAAGGCCGGCGTTGATGGCGGGCCGGATACCGGCGTTGAACAGGTCGGTCTCCAGGTAGATCTGGCCGTCGGTAATCGAAATCACGTTGGTCGGCACGAAGGCCGACACGTCGCCGGCCTGGGTCTCGATGATCGGCAGGGCCGTGAGTGAGCCCGTCTTGCCCTTGACCTTGCCACCGGTGGCCTTCTCCACGTAGTCGGCGTTCACCCGGGCAGCCCGCTCCAGCAGGCGGGAATGCAGGTAAAACACGTCGCCGGGATAGGCCTCGCGGCCCGGAGGCCGGCGCAGCAGCAGCGAGATCTGGCGATAGGCCCAGGCCTGCTTGGTGAGATCGTCATAGATGATCAGCGCGTCTTCACCCTTGTCCCGGAAATACTCGCCCATGGCGCAGCCGGAGTAGGGAGCCAGGAACCACATCGCCGGGGAGTTGGCGGCAGATGCGGCCACGACGATGGTGTGGTCCATCGCGCCGAATTCCTCCAGCTTGCGCACCACGTTGGCAACGGACGAGGCCTTCTGGCCGATCGCCACGTAGATGCATTTGATGCCGGTGCCCTTCTGGTTGATGATCGCGTCGATGGCCACCGCGGTCTTGCCGGTCTGCCGGTCGCCGATGATCAGCTCGCGCTGGCCGCGACCGACGGGCACCATCGCGTCGATGGCCTTGAGGCCGGTCTGCACGGGCTGGTCAACGGATTGGCGGGTGATGACGCCCGGCGCCACCTTCTCGATCGGCGAGCGGCCGGCGGCCTGGATCGCGCCCTTGCCGTCGATGGGCTCGCCGAGTGCGTTGACCACGCGGCCGAGCAGGCCCTCGCCCACCGGCACCTCGAGGATGCGACCGGTAGTCTTTACCTGGTTGCCTTCCGAGATGTGCTTGTAGTCACCCAGGATCACGGCGCCGACCGAATCCCGCTCCAGGTTCAGCGCGAGGCCGAAGGTGTTGCCGGGAAACTCGAGCATCTCGCCGTACTGGGCGTCAGCCAGGCCGTGGATGCGGCAGATGCCGTCGGTCACGGCGATCACCGTGCCCACATCCCGCGCCTCGGCGGCGCCTTCGAAGTTCTTGATGCGCTGCTTCAGCAGCTCGCTGATCTCGGAGGCCTTCAGTGCCATTGTCGTTCCTCTGCCCTGCGTTGCCTGCGACTCAGGCGCGCAGTGCGGTTGCCAATTTATCGAGGCCGGTGCGTACCGAACCATCAATTACCCGGTCACCCACCTGCAGGCGGGCGCCACCGATCAGGGTCGGGTCCAGCTGCACGGTGAGCCGGACCTGACGCTCGAAGCGCTTGCTCAGTGATTCCACGATGCGGTTCTTCTGCTGGTCGCTCACGTCGGCGGCCGAGGTCAGCACCACGTCGAGGGTTTTCTCGGCTTCCGACCGCAGCACCTCGAAGCGGGCGAGGATCTCCGGCAGCACACCGAGCCGCTGGTTCTCGGCCAGCACCTTGAGGAAGCCGGCGGCGACCGACTTGCTGCCCTGGGCGAGGATGGCCGATCCCGGCAGCTTCTCGCGGCAGATATCCGCCACCGCTTCGGCGAACGCGGACAGGTCGGCGCCTGGCTTGCCCAGGATCCGCGCGCCATCCGGCGATACCGCGATCTCCGCCGCCATGCGCAGGAGATCGGACCAGGCGGCCAGCTGGTTATCCGTGCGGGCAATCTCGAAGACTGCCTGGGCGTAGGGTCGGGCCGTTGTACCGTGTTCTGCCACTGTGCCGGGTGCCTTAAATCTGGGCTGCGAGCTTGTCGAGCAGTTCCTGGTGGGCGCGGGGATCGATCTCCCGGGCCAGGATCTTCTCGGCGCCGGCCACCGTGATGGCGGCCACCTGGGTGCGGAGTTCGTCCCGCGCGCGGTTGATCTGCTGCTCTACTTCGGCCTGGGCGGACTGCAGGATGCGCTCGCGCTCCTGGGTGGCGCCGACGCGGGCTTCATCCACGATGCCATTGGCGCGGGTCTGGGCCTGGTCGATGATCTGGCGGGCCTGGGTGCGGGCCTCCTCCACCTGGGCGGCGATCTTCAGCTGCGCCTCTTCCAGCGAACGGGCGCCCCGGTCGGCGGCGGCGAGGCCATCCGTGATCTTCGCCTGGCGCTCGTCGATGACGCCCATCAGTGGCGGCCACACGAACTTCATGCAGAACCAGACGAACACGGCCATCGCAATGGACTGGCCGATCAGAGTGAGGTTGATATCCACCGTGCGACTCCTGAATCTGGATCCGGACTAGCCCCGCAGGGCCTGTCCCGATCCGGTCACTCAACCACCAACCGACTGCAGCTGGCCGATGAACGGGTTGGCGAAGGCGAAGAAGAGCGCGATACCCACCCCGATCATGGCCACCGCGTCGAGCAGCGCGACCACGAGAAACATCTTGGTCTGGAGCATGTTGGCCAGCTCCGGCTGGCGTGCACAGCCCTCGAGGAACCGGCCGCCGAGCAGGCCCATGCCGATGCCGACGCCGAGCGCACCGAGACCGATCAGGATCGCCACGGCGATCGCGGTAAAGCCAATAACAGTTTCCATCGTTTGCTCCTGAATAACGAAGTGTTGCTAAAAGTCGCGGATTGCTCAGTGATGCTCGTGGGCCTGGCTCAGGTACACGATGGTCAGCATCATGAAGATATAGGCCTGCAGCGTGATGATCAGGATGTGGAAGACCGCCCAGCCGAAGTGCAGGGGCAGCTGCCAGAGACCGATGATGGCGATCAGGATGAACATCAGCTCACCGGCGTACATGTTGCCGAACAGCCGCAGCGCCAGCGACAGGGGCTTGGCCAGCAGGGCAACGGTCTCGAGCACGAAGTTGAAGAGCATCACCAGCGGCCAGAGATACACCGGCACGCCCAGGGTCTTCGGGTTGAGCGGGCTCATCGTGAGCTCGGCGGCAAAGCCGCCCACGCCCTTCTTCCTGAAGCTGTAGTAGAGGATCAGCACGAACACCGACAGGGACATGCCGAAAGTGACGTTGACGTCGGCGGTGGGCACCACGCGCAGGTAGTCGGCGGTGCCGCTGGCCTCGAAGGCGTAGGGCAGCCAGTCCACCGGGATGAGGTCCATGAGATTCATCATGAACACCCAGGTGACGATGGTCAGCGCGAGCGGCGCGATCAGATTGCTCTTGCCGTTGAAGGTGCTGCGGACACTGTCGTCGACGAAATCCACCACCACCTCGATGAAGGCCTGCAGCCGGCCGGGGGTGCCGCTGGTGGCGTTGACTGCCACGCGCCGGAACAGCCAGCCCAGGAACACCGCGAGCAGTACCGCGACGACCATGGAGTCCACATTAAGGGCGAAGAAGTTGCCGGAGCACTTGTTCCAGACCCACGCACCGGCCTCATCCTGGCAAACCTGCAGATGGGTCAGGTGGTGCTGGATGTACTCGGCGGAGGTTCTTTCGCCTGCTGCTGCCATTCGCTACCTGCCGTCCCGCACTTTCGCGCGTGGGCTGTCTGTGTTCAGTTCTTCTGCCGGCAAGCCCGGTACGCCACCGGGCGGAAACCAGGGATAGCCAGTGCCCAGTGCCACCCAGTACACAAGAAAGGTGGCGGCATAGGCGACGATCATCGGCCCGAAACCGGGGTTCAGTACCCGGATCGCAAAGATGAAGAGCGCCACCGTCAGGAGGATCTTCACCACTTCACTCACCCAGACCCCGCGGTAAAACCGGCCCGGATCATCAGCGGCACTGACCCGGAACATCCGCATTGCCTGATACAGGCCGCAGATCATTCCGATGCCACCACCCAGCAGGGCCGAGGTGGCGGCCGCCGGGCCACCCAGCAGTCCCGCAACGGCTGCGATCACCAGCGTGATCACACCCTGCCAGCTGGCCAGCCGCCAGGCTGCCCGGCGCAAGTATCGAGATGCCTGCAAGGGGTTACTTCACGGCGACTGCCCACCGGCAAACCGGCACGGGGCGGCGTCGAGCCGCGGAATTTTATTCATCTTGCGCCGTGCAATCAAGCCTGACGGCGGGACGCCCTACTGGATGTGGGCGAGGATGCCCTCGAGTTCATCCAGGCTGGTGTAGGCCACCACCAGCTTGCCCTTGCCGCCCTTGCCGTGCTGGATGGCCACCCGGGCGCCCAGCTTTTCGGCCAGTTCGTTCTCGAGGCGCCGCACGTCCGGGTCCCGGGAGCGGGCGGCCGTCGTTCGGGCGGGCTGGTCCGGCCCGTCCAGCATCCGCCTGACCAGGCGCTCGGTTTCGCGCACCGACAGACCTTTGCTGGCCACCAGCCGGGCCACTTCCCCCTGCATCCGGGCGTCGGCGAGCCCCAGCAGGGCGCGGGCATGACCCATCTCGATGGCCCGCTTTTCCAGCAGTTCGCGCGCCACTTCGCCGAGCTGCATCAGGCGCAGCAGGTTCGACACGGCCACCCGGGAGCGGCCAATGGCGGCGGCCGCGTCCTCGTGGGTGAGGCCGAATTCGTCGATCAGCCGCCGCACGCCCAGCGCCTCCTCGAGGGGGCTCAGGTTCTCCCGCTGGATGTTCTCGATGAGCGCCATCGCGATGGCGGCCGAGTCCGGCACCTCGCGGATCACGACCGGGACGTCCTGCAGGCCGGCCAGCTGGGCAGCGCGCCAGCGGCGTTCGCCGGCAATGATCTCGTAACGCAGGCTACCCCCCGGGCCGCGGCCGGCCAGCGGCCGGACCAGGATGGGCTGGATCACGCCCTGGGCCCGGATCGACTGGGCCAGTTCGTCGAGCGACTCCGGGTGCATGTCCTGGCGGGGCTGGTAGACGCCGCGGACCAGCAGGTCGACGGGCAGCGTGCGGGCCGCGTCGGGCGGCTGCGGCGTGGCGGGGGCTACCGTCGGCGCGGGCCCTTCGGCCGTCGTCGCGGGGGTGGGCCCCAGCAGGGCCTCGAGACCGCGTCCAAGCCCGGTTCGCTTCGCCACCATGCCGTCCTGACCTGCCTGCCCCGCCTGAGGCCGGGATTCTAGCCTGATACCCCCGGCCCGGGTGGTGCCGGATGGGCCGCGGCAGCGGCCGCAAGCAGCGGCTGGGCGGCTGCCACCTCGGCCGCCAGTTCCATATAAGCCTGGGCGCCCCGGGAAGCCCGGTCATGCTGGAGCGCGGGCAGGCCAAAGCTCGGCGCCTCGGCAAGCCGCACATTGCGGGGGATCACCGTGGCGTAGACCTTGTCGCGGAACAGCTTGAGAAGTTCTGCGGAAACATCCGTCGCCAGCCGGTTGCGGGGGTCGTACATGGTGCGCAGCAGGCCCTCGATGTTGAGAGACGGGTTCACCGTGTTGCGCACCTGCTTGACCGTCTCCAGCAGGGAGGACAGGCCCTCCAGCGCGTAGAACTCGCACTGGATCGGGATGAGCACGCCGTCTGCGGCCGTCAGCGCATTGAGGGTGAGCATGTTGATGGTGGGCGGACAGTCGATGAGCACGAAATCGTAGAGGCCCCGCACCGGCTCCAGCGCCTTGCGCAGGCGCAGCTCCCGGCCGATCTCCTGCAGCAGACGCACCTCGGCCGCCGTCAGGTCGGCGTTGGCGGGCAATAGCGCAAAGCCCGCGTGGGTGACCGGCAGGATCGCGTCCAGCGCCTGCGCCTCGCCGAGCAGCACTTCGCAGGTGGTTGCCTCCAGCGACTGCTTGTCGATGCCGCAGCCGGTGGTCGCATTGCCCTGCGGATCCAGATCCACCAGCAGCACGCGTTTTTCAAGCGCAGCCAGCGATGCCGCCAGGTTGACCGCCGTGGTGGTCTTGCCCACGCCGCCCTTCTGGTTGGTGACCGCGATGACGCGGCTCATGCCCGGGTCACCACCAGGATGTGGCGCTCGGCCTCAAGGCCCGGCACCTGCACGCGGCTGGCACTCGCCAGCTGCCAGCCGGCGGGCAGCGCCGCAATCTCGTCGGCCGGCAGCCGGCCCTTCAGCGCCACCAGCCGCCCGCCGGACGCAACCAGGTGGCCGGCATCCCGGACGAAATCAGCCAGGGCCGCAAAGGCCCGGCACATCACCGTGTCGAAAGCTTCCACCGGCGCATAGTCCTCGATGCGCGCCTGCTCGGCGCGGGCATTCGCAAGCTGCAGCTCGCCGATGGCCTGGCGCATGAAGAGCACCTTCTTCAGCGTGGCGTCCACCAGCGTGAACTGGCGGCCGGGCTCGGTCAGCGCCAGCGGGATGCCCGGCAGGCCGGCCCCCGCGCCCACGTCCAGCACCCGCGGGCCTGCCAGCCAGGGCCGGGCGGTGAGGGAATCCAGGATGTGCAGCGGCACCATCTCGCCGGGATCCCGGATGCTGGTCAGGTTATAGGCCTGGTTCCACTTGCCGAGCAAGGTGATAAAGGCCGTGAGCCGCGCAACGAGGGCGTCCGTGGCCGGGACCTCCAGCACGGACAGGCCCTGGCGCAACGCTGCCTCAACCCCGGTCAACGGCCTAGGGGAGCCGGACCAGGCAGCGACCGACCACCGTGCCCCGGACCCAGGCGTCCACCACCTCCGGCAGCTCGGCCAGCGTGACCTCCCGGCTGGCGATCGCTGCCGGATTCGCCACCTTCAGGTCACCGGCCAGGCGCCGCCAGACGGTGGCCCGCAGATCCGCCGGCACCTCGACGGAGTTGATGCCGAGGAGCGAAACCCCCCGCAGGATGAAAGGCATCACCGTGGTGTGCAGCTCGTGGCCCTGGGCGAGGCCCACGCTCGCGATGTTGCCGAAGGGCACGGTCGTGCGGGTGAGCCAGGCCAGCGTGTCGCCGCCGAGGTTGTCGATGGCGCCGCCCCACAGCGTGCGTTCCAGTGGCTTCGTGCCGAGCACCGCAGCCTGCAGGTGAAAGATGTCGCTGGCGCCGAGCGCCTTTAAATAGTCGTCTGCGGTAGCCTTGCTGGTGACCGCCGTGACCGGGTAACCGAGGCCGGCCAGCATCGCGATGGCAAAGCTGCCCACGCCACCGGTAGCCCCCGTCACCGCGATGGGCCCGAGTTCCGGCGTCTGTCCCACCTGCTCCAGCCGGTGAATCGCGAGGCCGGCCGTGAAGCCGGCGGTGCCGAGGCGCATCGCGTCGCGGGCATCCAGGCCCGGGGGCAGTGGGTTCACCCAGTCGCCGGGCACACGCGCATATTCGCTGAAGCCGCCGTCGTGGGTCTCGCTGAGGCCACAGCCATGCACCACCACCGGATCACCGGCGGCGTAGCGGGGATCCTCGGAGCTCTCCACCGTACCGGCGATATCCACGCCGGCCACCAGCGGGAAGCGCCGCAGGATGCGGCCCTTGCCGGTGATGGCCAGGGCGTCCTTGTAGTTGATGCTGGAGTACTCGCCCCGGATCACCACCGTGCCGGGGGACAGGTCGTCGAGGGTCAGGGTTTCCAGGCGGGGGGCAGTGCCGCCTTCGACCTGGTGGACGCGCAGGGCTTTGAATGACGGCATGGCCCGCACATCCCCCGGTGAAGGCCTAATCGAGCTTCAGGTCGAAGAGGCCCGGCAGCCGGGCGTAGTAGGCCGCCAGCTCCCGGATGTCCTTTTCTTCCAGCATGATCGCCTGGCTGCCCATCACCGCATCCTTGCGCTGACCCGTCTTGTACTGGCGCAGTGAATGCACCAGGTAGTCGCGGTGCTGGCCGGCCAGGGTGGGCCAGATGGAGGTCACGCTCACGCCGCCCTCGCCGTGGCAGGCCACGCAGGTGGCGGCCTTTTCCGGCGTGGGTACCGGCTTGCCGGCCGGCTTTACCGGGCCCTTGCTGGCAAACCAGGCGGCGATGTCGCGCATGTCCTGGTCGCTCAGGCTCACGGCCTGGGCGTGCATCGTGTCGTGGGGCCGCATCTGGTCGCGGTAGCCCTGGAGTGCCAGCACGACGTAGTCGGCATGCAGTCCGCCCAGCCTGGGTACCCGGAAGGAGGGGTAGGTGTTGCGGTAGCCGGGAATGCCGTGGCAGCCCATACAGGTATCCGCGAGCACGGCACCGCGCTGCGGGTCGCCGGCGGCGTCCGTCTGCTGCGCATAAAGCGGGCCGGATGCGAGTACGGTTGCGGTAATCAGGGTTGCCGCCAGTATCTTGTGCATGGTGTCCTGGTGCCTTGATTGAGTCGTCGGAGCAGCCGGGACTCCCGGGGGTACGGGGTGGTGTCCGGCGGGTGGTGTTGAAGCGCTTCCTGCGGGCCGCTATGGTAGTCAGACGACGCCCCGAATTCCAGACCGCTCAGGGTGTTCCGGACCTTTCCGGGGTACCGTCTGACCACCGTAAGAACGCGGAGAAGCCCATGAAGACCATGACCTTGTGGCTGGCAGCCTGCCTCCTGCTGCTGTCCGGCCCGCTGCGGGCGGACGATCATCCCCGGACCATCTCCGTCGCGGGCATCGGCCTGCTGGACAGCCAGCCCGACATCGCCCGGCTGTCCTTCGCCGTCCAGCAGCGGGATCCCGTCATGAAAACCGCCCGCGATGCCACCGTGGCGGTGACCCGGCGCTTCCAGGCGCTCGCGAAGCGGCTCGGCATCCCGGACAGCAAGGTGCGCACCGCCGGCCTGACCATCCAGCCCGAGTACCGGTGGGATCCCAGGGACAACCAGCAGATCTTCACCGGCTACCTGGTGCAGCGGCAGCTCGACGTGGAATTGAGCGACCTGGACAAGCTGGGCGAACTGATCGAAGGCGCGATTGATGCCGGCGTGAACACGGTGTCGCCACCGACCTTCGACAGCAGCCGGCGTGCCGAGCTGAACCGCGACG
The DNA here is from genome assembly GCA_964407855.1 of uncultured Chromatiaceae bacterium. Lineage (GTDB taxonomy): Bacteria > Pseudomonadota > Gammaproteobacteria > Steroidobacterales > SHZI01. The sequence continues at coordinate 36,075 of CAYOXI010000013.1, read as the reverse complement.
CGCTGGCGGCCGCCGCGACGGATGCCCGGGCGAATGCCCAGCGCATCGCCGAGACGCTGGGTGTGAGGCTCGGGCCGCTGCGCACACTCACCGCGGGCGGCGCATCGCCACCCCCGATGCCCATGCCGAAGATGCGGGCCATGGCGATGGTCGCCGACGCGGGCGCGGCAGAGAGCTACACGCCCGGCGAGATCGGCCTTGAAGCCCGGGTGGAGGCCACGTTTGACGTGGTAGTGCCATGAGAGACGCGCTGGATAATCCCCGCCAGAAGGGCGGCCGCCTGAGCCGCACCGGTATCTGGGCCGCCGCCATCGGCCTGGTGCTGATTGCGCTGTCCGCCGGCCACAAGCTCGGCTTTCTCGGCTGGCAGATGGCCTTTCTTGCCCTCGCCCTCGGTGGCCTCGCGCTGTTCATCGCGCTGATCACCGCCGGCATCGGCCTGATCCGCAGCAAAGGGACCGGCGGCGGCGCCGGGCGCAGCGCCACCTGGGCGGCACTGGTGGCCGGCCTGCTGATCACGATTTTCAACGTGAACAGCGTGCGCTCCATGGGCGGCCCACCGATCCACGACATCACCACCGACTTCGACGACCCGCCGGCGTTCGTGGCCGCGGTGCCGGTGCGCGAAGCGGCCGGTGCCGCCAACCCGCCCGGCTATGACGCCGTGGAGAACCGCGCCCTGCAGGCCGCCGCCTACCCGGACGTGACCACCATCGAACTCGCCGTGCCGGTAGCCCAGGCCTTCAGCCGCGCCGAAGCCGCCGCCCGGGCCATGGGCTGGGAGATCCTCGCCACCGACGCCGCCGAAGGCCGCATCGAGGCCACCGCCACCACCGGCTGGATCGGCTTCAAGGACGACGTGGTGATCCGCATCCGCCCCGGCGGCCCGGGCGCGCTGGTGGATGTGCGCTCCAAATCCCGGGTGGGCAAGGGCGACGCCGGGCTGAACGCGAAGCGCATCCGGGCGTTCCGGGAGCGGCTGCTGGCGGGGTAGCGCTGCCCTCTGCCGGGTGCCGCGGTCAGTTGCGGCCGCGGGCTGGCTTGTAGTCGAAATCCGCATCCCACTCGAGCTGGCCGAACAGCGCGAGGATGCGTTTCTGCCCGTGCCGGGCTACGAACTCCCGCAGCGCCCTGTTGACGGCCGCCATTCTGGTCGGCTCACCACTGAGTTCCATCGCCGCATCAATCAGCGCCGGGTCAATGTCGAGGTGGTTTGGCATGGTCTTGGCTTCCTTGACTGCGCTCGCTTAAAAGCGAAACATGGTGGGCATCGCCCCGTATCCAAGGATCGATCTTTATGAGTCGGCCCGCAACCAAGGCAGCCCATATCTCCCACGAGGAGGCCACAGCGGAAAGTCTCCGCAGTGACCCGGCCTTTGCCGCGGCCTACCTTGAAGCAGTGCTGGAGGATGGCAACCAGCAGGAACTCCTGACGGCCGTCAACCACCTGGCACGCGCTTTCGGGGGCGTTGGTGAGGTGGCGCGGGAAGCTGGCCTCAATGGCACCTCGCTTTACCGGACGCTCTCCGCCGACGGCAACCCGGAGTTGCGCAGCCTCATCGCGCTTCTGCGGGCCATGGGGTTACGGCTGTCGGTAAAGCCGCTGGTGGGCAGCAGGAAGCGGGTGGGAGGCCGCGCCCTATAAGGCCTTATTGGCTCAGGCAAACACCACCGACACCGCCCCCGTTGGCCGCCGCTTTGGAGTTGGTCGCACCACGATCTGCACATCACGACCGAGCCGGGTCAGGCAATCCATCAGCTTGCGTTCCGAGAAGCCCCGGAACTGGCCACGCAGCAGGCCGGAGAGCTTGGGCTGCGGGATACGGAGCAGCGCCGCCGCCTGTGCCTGGGTGCAGCCGCGCTCGGCGAGGATCTCTGCGATCTTGGTCACGAGCTGGGCCTTGACGAGCATCTCCCGCGCAGCGGGATCGCCCAGATCTCTGTAGACGCTGGGGGAATCGGTTTCCCGGACTGCCAGTGGTACCCGCCGCTTGCGCTGTGTTGTTGCTGACTTCATGGCTTCAGCTCCTCTGCCAGTCGGCCGGCGTCCTGCATACGGCGGTGGATGAGCCTGGCGTCGGCCCGGGACAAACCGATGCCGGTCCTGGATTTCTTCTGGAAGACGTGCAGCACAAAGACAGCGGCTGGATACCGCAGCGTGTACACCGCCCGATAGGTGCTTCCCTGGCGCGACTCGACGACCTCGACCACTGACGCATCTCCCTGCCCCTGGAGGATCTTGCTCCCTGCGTGTCGCTTGCCCACCTGGGCGAGATACAGCGCATATCCGAAGGTATCCACGACAGCCTCGGGAAGAGAAAGCAGGTCCTTCTTGCTGGACCCCAACCAGACCACAGGCTTCATCGGAATTGTATACCCATATGGGTCTAACTGTCGGCGTTCGCGGCCAGAGAACTGTTGGAATGGCAGCTTGCGGAGCGGCCAGGTGTAGAGGCGACCGTTGAATCGCCCGAAATCGGCCTGATATGCCGGCGACCCCCACCGGACGGACCACCAGCCCCCCGTTCACTGGGAAGGCGCCGGCAAGCAGGGCATCGGCCAGATCAGCACCGAGACCGGCGCGCTGAAGGATTACCCCTACGGCTTTGCCAGCCGCTTCGGCGACGACCGCAAGGGCACCAACCCGGAGGAGATCCTGGGCGCCGCGCACGCCGCGTGCCTGACCATGGCCTTCTCCTTCGCCTGCGAGAAGGCGGGCTTCGCCACCACCCGGGTGGACACCACCGCCGCCGTGCGCCTGGTCGCGAAGGACGGCGGCTTTCTGATTGACCGGATCCGCCTGCAGCTCACCGCCACGGTGCCGGGGCTGAGCGAGGCGAAGTTTCGCGAGCTGGCCGAAGGCGCGAAGCAGGGGTGTCCGCTGTCGAAGGCGTTGACGGGGGTGCCGACGGTTGAGCTGGAGGGGAGGTTGGTGGGGTAGGAGGAAGGCACTCGTACTCAGCATCGGTCTGAACCTTCACTTTTCACGAGCGGGCTGCCATCCTGGGTGCGATGCATGTTTTTGCACCCGATAGTCCTTCCGCTCAGCCGGCTTCGCGCGCGTGGTATGGCGCGACGATCGAGGAATTCCTCGAGACTGATCCCAAACTGATACTTGGGGAGCTCGCCAAGAACTGCGGCTTCTCGCTCCTCCAAACCCAGACCAACGCCTGGCTAACACAGATAGTCATCCTCCGTGACTGCCTGCAGAACCTGTCTGGGAATCTTTATCTGGAGTTCAACATTCCCCGGATGGGTCGTCGGATCGATGCCGTTGTCTTGGTTGGACCAGTTGCATTTGTCATCGAGTTTAAGGTTGGTGGCGATGCTTTCGACCAAGCAGCACTCGACCAGGTTTGGGACTACGCACTGGACCTTAAGAACTTTCACAAGGCGAGTCATGCGGTGTCGCTGATACCCATCCTCGTGGCAACGCAAGCGCCCCAAGTGGGAGCCGGCTGCCTGGTTCCAGACGACGATCACGTTTATAGGCCCATAACTGCCAACGCCCAAGGCATAAGGACAATCATCGATCGTGCGGTGCGCAAGATCGACGCATCCGCGATTGACGCAGACGAGTGGCTTCGGGCTCCCTATCATCCGACGCCCACGATTGTTGAGGCTGCTAGGGCGCTCTATGGACAACATTCCGTAGAGGCAATCGCACGCTATGACGCTGGGGCCCAGAACCTTCGTCTTACGTCACGGCGGATTGACGAACTTGTAGACGAGGCGATGGATAAGCGCCGGAAGGTAATCTGTTTCGTTACTGGTGTGCCTGGAGCTGGAAAGACACTGGTTGGCCTGAATGTCGCAACCAGGCATCGCCGGGACCTTGAACAGCCCACCCATGCGGTTTTCTTGTCGGGGAACGCCCCACTCGTAGCCGTGCTTAGAGAGGCGCTAACCCGCGATGAGGTTGCCCGCCGAAAGGCTCAAGGCAACAAGGTGCGCAAGGGTACGGTGGGCGAGAGCGTCAAGGCATTCATTCAGAACGTCCACCACTTTCGAGATGACTCTCTGATCGAACCCGGACCCCCAATTGAGCATGTTGCTATCTTTGATGAGGCGCAGAGAGCGTGGAACCTGACGAAAACTGCGAAGTTCATGAAGGATAGGAAGAATCGCCCAGGGTTTGAGCAGTCTGAACCGGAGTTCCTGATCTCCAGCATGGACCGACACAGCGACTGGTCCGTGATTATTTGCCTGGTGGGTGGCGGTCAGGAGATAAATGTGGGCGAAGCTGGAATTGGGGCTTGGCTAGATGCGATCAGAGCACGGTTTCCGGATTGGCATATGTACATTTCGTCAAAACTGACTGACAGCGAGTATGCAGCTGGGGGTGCGCTGGCTGCGATTCAGGGGAGAGAACGGACGTATCTGGATGACTGCCTGCACTTGGCCGTTTCCATGCGTTCGTTCAGAGCCGAGAATGTTTCCGCGTTCGTCAAAGCACTGCTGGATTGCGAGAAGTGTGAGGCGCAGCAGAACCTTGCAATTCTTTCGGGTCGATATCCAATAGTCCTTACCCGTGACCTGGGTGTCGCCAAGCATTGGATTCGTAGACGCGCCCGTGGCTCGGAGCGCTTTGGATTAGTAGCGTCGTCCAAGGCACAGAGGCTCAAGCCTCATGCAATTGACGTGCGTGTGGAAGTAGATCCGGTCAAATGGTTCTTGAATGACAAGGATGACACTCGATCGAGCTTCTATCTGGAGGATGCCGCGACTGAATTTCAGGTACAGGGCCTCGAGCTGGACTGGACTTGTGTGACCTGGGACGGTGACCTGCGCTTTGTAGATTCAGGATGGAGCTTCCACGACTTCCGAGGGAGTCGATGGACGAATATCAAGGTCGAGGAGAACCAGAACTACTTGCGGAACGCCTATCGCGTTCTTTTGACGCGGGCCCGACAGGGGATGGTGATATTCGTGCCCAAAGGGGATGCGGCTGATCCCACACGGGCTCCGGCATTCTATGATTCCACTTTCGACTATCTTCGAGAGGTTGGAATTCCGGTTGTATAGATGAAGTTGTCAATGGGCAGTATCGCAGGCCCCGAACGTCGGTTACTTCTTGGATAGCTTCTCCGTCTCCCCCTCAACCTTTACGAACGGCCGAATCGAGTCGACCGTTCGAGGCCCGATGCCTCGCACCCGAGTCAACTCCTCTACGGTGTTATAGGGCCGGCCCGCAACGACGAGTGCAGACAGTGTCGGTCCCAGACCGGGTACCGACTCCAGCTCCCGGGTCGTCGCCGTATTGATATTGACGCGCAGTGAGCCCGGCTGAGGAGTCCCGGAGAACTGCGACATCAACGGTCTGACAAGCCGCTGCCCGTCCTGTAACAGCCACACCGTCGCAGACAGCAGCCCGATCACGGCCATAGCCGTCGGCAGGGCCTTCTGCCAGCTGAATTTTGCGCCAGCGAGAAGGTGGCCGATCCCTGTGGCGTTCCCGCATGTAGTCCCGGTCGTCCAGGCCCATCTGTCACTCCCCCTACAGCGGTACTAGCAGTTACCGCCTCACTCCCCCCTTCTTCCTCCCAACCACCGCCACCTTCCCCCCCTTCTTCTTCCCCCTCCGCTCCACAATCCCCGACTCCCGCGCAATCCCGTCCCGGATCAGATCCGCGGCCTCCTCGGCACCGGCCCAGCGCACCACGGTCACCCACTTGCCCTTCTCCAGGTCCTTGTAGTGCTGGAAGAAGTGAGCGATCTGTTCACACAGGATCTCCGGCAGGTCGCGGAAGGATTTCACCGCCCGGTAGAAGGGATGCAGCTTGTCCACGGGCACGGCGATGATCTTCTCGTCCTGGCCCGACTCGTCCTCCATCAGCAGCGCGCCGATGGGCCGCGAGCGGATGATGGCGCCGGGCACCACGGGCACCTGCCCCACCACGATGATGTCCACCGGGTCGCCGTCACCCGATCTGGTCTGCGGGATGAAGCCGTGGTTGCCCGGGTAGTACATGGCGGTGTGCAGGAAGCGGTCCACCCGCAGCGCGCCGGATTTCTTGTCCAGCTCGTACTTCACGGGGATGCCGCCCTGGGGAATCTCGATCACGGCGTTGATGTCCCAGGGCGCGTCTTCGCCGGGGGGGATCTCGAGGAGGTTCAAGCGGGGCTCCGGGTGTGGGTGATGGCGGCAACTATCGCATGGTTCTTGCGGCTTGTTGGGCGGGCGAGGCGGCGGCTAGACTTTGGGGATGGAGATCACGGTCAGCCTGCACCACGCAGCGCTGTCACCGCCGGAACGTCTGCGCATCGCCTCCGACATGTTAGAGGTGGCACGGGCAGTGGTTGCCTCCTCCCTCCCGCCGGGCCTCACCGACACCGAGCGACGCGTGGCGATCGGCCGCCGCTTCTATGGCACCGAACTGCCGGAAGCCGCCTGGCAGGCCATGGCCCGGCACCAGGTACGGTAGCTTTCGGGCACGCCACGGACGATTTCGCTCAGTTTTAGTCGCGTGACATCTGATGCGCACGGAGTTAGCATCACCGCATCATGCGTACGACGCTCGACATTGCTGATCCGATTCTCCGGGACCTGCGCAGGCTGCAGGCCACCACCGGCAAGTCGCTGGGCGAGCTCGCCTCCGAGCTCCTGGCACAGGCACTGGCCGCCGGTCAGAAGTCGCCGCCCCCGGTCCCTTTCCGCTGGACCAGCCAGCCCATGGGCAACCGGGTGGATATCTCCGACAAGGACGCCCTGTACCGGATCCTGGATGGCGAGCCGTGAGCTTCGCCCTCGATGCCAATCTGCTGGTCTACGCCTCCGATGAGGCGAGTCCGCTGCATGGCCGGGCCCGGGAGTTTCTGCGGGGCTGTGCCGAGGGCAGCAGCCTGTGCTGCCTCGCCTGGTCCACGGTGATGGCCTACCTGCGTATCGCCACCCATCCGTCGGTGTTCACCCGCCCACTCACACCTCGCGAGGCGATGGATAACGTGGATGCACTGCTGGCCCGGCCTCAGGTGCGACTGATCGAGGAACAGGACGGCTTCTGGTCCCTGTATCAGGACATCGCCGGTACCGTGCAGCCCCGGGGCAACCTCGTGCCGGATACCCACCTCGCCACGCTGCTGCTCCAGCATGGCGTCACGACGCTGTACACCCGTGACCGGGACTTCCGGCGCTTCGACTTTCTTAGTGTGATTGATCCGCTGGAGGACGCGGTTCGCGAGCAGCGGCCCCGCCGGCGGGCGCGTCGCTAAGCCCCCCCGGAGGCGTCGTCATGAATGTCGGAGACACTGCTGAGGCCACCTTCATCGTGCAGGCCACTGACACGGCCCGGGCCCTGTCAATCTCGCCCGAGGACGACTTCCCCGAGGTCTTTGCCACCTCCCGGATGATCGCCCTGATGGAGCTGGCCGCCGCCCGCCTGATGCGGTCCACGCTTCAGGCGGGGGAGTTGTCCGTCGGGGTGTCCCTCGACGTGCGG
>CAYOXI010000013.1:0-28536 GCA_964407855.1 uncultured Chromatiaceae bacterium | reverse complement strand
AAATAGATCTGTCCCCTTTTCAGATTTCTTCGGCGCGGTGACAGGCCACCCAGGCCTGGTCGAGCTGGCGCAGTTCCGGTAGCTCGGCGGCACAGCGTTCCACGGCGTAGGTACAGCGGGTGCGGAAGGGGCAGCCGCCGGGCGGGGCCAGCAGGGAGGGTGCCTCGCCGGTGATCAGCGTGCGGCCCCGGGCGCGCTCCTTGCGCGGGTCCGGCAGCGGCACGGCCGCCAGCAGCGCGCGGGTGTAGGGGTGGCGGGGGTTTTCGTACAGCGTGGTGGCGGCAGACAGCTCCATCGCCCGGCCCAGGTAGAGCACCAGTACCCGATGGCAGAGCCTGCGCACCACCGCGAGGTCGTGGGCGATGAAGATCAGCGCGAGGCCGAGGCGGCCCTGCAGTTCCAGCAGCAGTTCGACGATCTGCGCCTGGATGGTCACGTCCAGCGCGCTCACCGCCTCGTCACAGACCAGCAGTTTCGGCTTCAGGATCAGCGCCCGCGCAATGCCCACCCGCTGGCACTGGCCGCCGGAGAACTGGTGCGGGTAGCGGTTGCTCCAGGCCGGGTCCAGCCCCACCTGGCGCAGCGCCTCCTCCACCCGGGCGTTGCGTTCGGCGGCCGTCAGGCCCGGCTCGAAGATCTCGAGCGGCTCGGCGACGATGCGGCCGATGGTCATGCGCGGGTCGAGTGCCGCCAGCGGATCCTGGAAGACCAGCTGCATGTCGCGGCGGAACGGCCGGATCTCGCGCTCGGCCAGCGTCGCGATCTCCCGGCCCAGCAGGCAGACGCGCCCCTGCACCGGCAGCACCAGGCGCAGCACCGCCCGCGCCAGCGTTGACTTGCCGGAGCCCGACTCGCCCACTACGCCCAGTGTCTCGCCCGGCGCCACGGTCAGCGCCACGCCATCCAGCGCCCGCAGCGTGCGGTCCGGCGCAAACAGCCCCTTGCCCGGCACCGCGTAGTGCACGGCGAGATCGCTCACCGTGAGCAGCGGCGTGGCGGGCGTGGCCGGCAGTGCCGGGCCCGGCGCATCCAGCCGGGGCACCGCGGCCAGCAGCGCGCGGGTGTAAGCGGTGCGCGGCGCGTAGAACACGTCGTCCACGTGGCCCCGCTCCACGCACTCGCCCTGGTTCATCACCAGCACGCTGTCGCACAGGCCCGCCACCACACCCAGGTCGTGGGTGATCAGCAGGATCGCGGTGCCGAAATTCGTGCGCAGTTCGGCGAGCAGCGCCAGGATCTGGGCCTGCACGGTCACATCCAGTGCGGTAGTCGGCTCGTCGGCGATCAGCAGCGCAGGCCGGCAGAGCAGCGCCGTGGCAATCATCACGCGCTGGCGCATGCCGCCGGAGAGTTCGTGCGGATAGCGGCGCAGCCGCTCGCCCGGCTCGGTGATATTGACCGCGGCCAGCAGCTGCTCGCATTCGGCCAGTGCGCTCCTGCGGCTGCGGCCGGCGCCGTCGGGCCGGTGGCGGCGGAGCACCAGGCTCATCTGGTCGCCGATGGTGAGATAGGGGTTGAGGGCGGTCATCGGATCCTGGAAGACCATCGCCACCTGGGAACCCCGGATCCGGGCCAGTGCGCGCTGGGACTGGCCCAGCAGCTCCTGGCCGTCCAGCTCGATGCTGCCGGTGGCAGTACCGTTGTCGGCCAGCAGACCCAGCACCGCCATCGCCGCCTGGGTCTTGCCGGAGCCGGACTCGCCGACGATGCCGAGGATCTGGCCCGCTTCCAGCCCGAAGGACAGCCCCCGCACGGCCGGCACCATGCCATCCCGCGTGCGGAAGTTCACGGACAGGTCCTGCACGGACAGCAGGCCCGGCATCAGGCGCTCCGGTCGCGCGGGTCCAGCGCGTCGCGCAGGCCGTCGCCGAGGAAGTTGAAGCAGAACAGCGTCACGGCGAGGAAGGCCGCCGGGAAGAGCAGCATCCACGGCGCGTTCTCCATCTCCAGCGCGCCGTCACTGACCATCACGCCCCACGAGGTCATTGGCTCCTGCACGCCGAGGCCGAGAAAGCTGAGGAAAGACTCGACGAGGATCACCTGGGGGATGGTCAGCGTCACGTAGACCACGACCACGCCGAGCAGGTTCGGCACGATATGCCGGGCAATGATGCGCCGGGTAGGCACGCCGCTCACCCGGGCTGCCTCGATGAACTCGCGCTGCCGCAGGCCGAGCGTCTGGCCGCGCACGATGCGCGCCATGTCCAGCCAGTTGATGGCGCCAATCGCGACGAAGATCAGGATGATGTGCCGGCCGAAGAGCACCATCAGCAGGATCACCAGGAACATGAAGGGCAGCGCGTAGAGGATGTCCACGATGCGCATCATCAGCCGGTCGGTGCGCCCGCCGATGAAGCCCGCCGTGGCGCCCCAGGTGATGCCGATGAGCAGGCTCACAAAAGTGGCCACCAGGCCGATCAGCAGCGACATGCGCCCGGCCTGCAGCGTGCGGGTGAAGAGGTCCCGCCCCAGCGAGTCGGTGCCGAACAGGTGCCCGCCGGTAGCCCCGGGCGGCAGCGCAATCGCGTCCCAGTCGGGTTTGTCGAACTGATGCGGGCTCAGCACCGGACCGAGCAGCACCAGCAGGACCAGTACGCCGAGCACGATGGCCGCCACCCGGGCCGCCCGGTTGCGACGGATCGCGAAGATGGCGTCCGCCCAGAGGCTGCGGGGCGCCGGGGGGATGGCCGGCAGCTCGGCGGCGGCGGCGGTGGGCGGGGTGACGCTCATGACCGTGACCGCGGGTCGAGCCAGCCATAGACCAGGTCGACGAGGAAATTGAAGAGGATGATCAGCGTGCCGTAGAAGATCACGATGCCGAGCACCAGGGTGTAGTCCCGGTTGAGCGCGCCCTGCACGAAGTAACGCCCGAGCCCGGGCAGGCCGAAGATCTGCTCGATGACCACGGAACCGGTGATCAGCCCGGCGGTGGCCGGGCCGAGGTAGGAGACCACCGGTACCAGCGCGGGCTTGAGCGCGTGGCGCAGGATGATGGTGCGGGTGGGCAGGCCCTGCGCCCGCGCGGTGCGGATGAACGGGCTGCGCAGCACCTCGATCATGCTGCCCCGGGTGAGGCGCGAGATGTAGGCCACCTGGGTGAGGGACAGCGTGAGCACGGGCAGCAGCAGGTTGCGTACACCGCCATCGCCGAGTCCGCCGGCGGGCAGCCAGCCGAGGTAGACGGCAAAGACCAGGATCAGGATCGGCGCCAGCACGAAGTTGGGGATCGAGATGCCGGTCATCGCCGCGGCCATGGTGGCGTAGTCGGCCCGCCGGTTCTGGCGGAGTGCGGCGTAGGTGCCGAGGCTCACCCCGGCGAACAGCGCGATCAGCATCGCGAAGCCGCCGAGCTTCAGCGACACCGGAAAGCCGCTGGCAATCAGCTCGGTGACGGTCCGGTCCCGGTACTGGAAGGAGGGGCCGAAATCGCCCTGCGCCAGGTTCAGCAGGTAGCGGCCGAACTGCTGGTACAGCGGCTCGTCGAGGTGGTAGGCCGCCCGCAGGTTCTGCTCCACCTCCACCGGCAGGCGCTTCTCGCTGTCGAAGGGCCCGCCAGGGGCCATGCGCATCATAAAGAAGGTGACGGCGATCAGCACCAGCAGCGTGGGGATGGCTTCGAGCAGGCGGCGGAGGATCAGGCGGAGCATCGGGGCGGTGGGGCTCAGTGCTTCAGGATGCGCAGGTGACGGGTGTGGTGGTGATCCATGATGTTGTCCTCGTAGCCGGCCACCCAGGGCTTGATGAGTTTCTTGCTGACGTAGTAGTACATCGGGATCACGGGCATGTCGTCCAGCATCACCCGTTCGGCCTCCTCCAGCAGCGCCATGCGGGCCGCCGGGTCGGCCTCCCGCGCAGCCCGCGACAGCAGCTCGTCGTAGCGCGGATTGTCGTAGCTCATGTCGTTGAGGCCGTGCTTGGACTCCAGAATCTCCGCGAAGGTGAAAGGATCGTTGTAGTCACCGATCCAGCCGTAGCGGAAGACCTGGGTGTCGAAGCGCTGCCGGCGGGTCTGCAGGAACACCTGCCACTCCTGGTTGACGATCTCGGTCTGCAGGCCGAGCACCTCGCGCCACATGGCCGCCATGGCCACGGCCAGGCGCCGGTGGTTGATGTCCGTGTTGTGCAGCAGCTGCACGCGCAGGGGATTGTCGTCGGAATAGCCCGCTTCGGCGTAGTAGCGCCGGGCTGCCTCCTCCCGCTCGGCCTGGGTCCAGCTGGCCCACTCAGGGATCTGCGGCCTGTAGCCCGTCACCGGTGGCACCCAGGTGTAGGCGGCAATCTCGCCAGCGCCGGCGATCTTCCCGGTGAGCACCTGCCGGTCGAGCGCCAGCGACAGCGCCTGGCGCAGCGGCCGGTTGCCGGCGAAAGGTGGCTCGCGGGTATTGAAGCCGTAGACATAGCTGCCGAGATACGGCGCGATGCGCAGCTCCAGCGGCAGGTTGCGGCGGAGACTCTGGATCTGGCGGGCCGGCAGCGTGTAGGTCATGTCCAGTTCGCCGGCCCGGTAGCGCGCCAGCTCCGACTCGGCATTTTCGACGGGGTAATACCAGACCTCGTTGATGGTGGTGTTCCCGTCGTCCCAGTAGTTGCTGTTGCGGACCAGCCGGATATGGGACTGCACCCGCCATTCCTGCAGCCGGTAGGCGCCGTTGCTGACCAGGTTGCCGGGGCGGGAGAAGCGGTCGCCGTGCTCGCGCACCGAGGGCGGATGCACGGGGTAGGTGCTGGCGTGGGTCAGCAGGCCGAGGAAGTAAGGCGTCGGCGAGTGCAGCCGGATCTCGAGCGTGCGCGCATCGATGGCGCGCACGCCGAGCTCCTCGGGCGGCAGCTGGCCGTTGACCACGGCCTCGGCATTCTCCAGCGGGTAGAGGATGGCCGAGTACTCGGAGAGGGTCGCCGGATCCGCACTGCGCCGCAGGCTGAAGACAAAGTCTCCGGCGGTCAGCGGGTCGCTATTGCTCCAGCGGCCATCCGCCCGCAGCGTGAAGGTGTAGATACGGCCATCCTCGCTCACGGTCCAGCTGCCGGCGGCACCGGGAATCAGGCTGCCATCGGCCGCCTCGGTGACCAGGCCTTCAAACAGGTCGCGGAGCGTATTGGCGGCAGTCACACCCTCGGCGCGGTGCGGGTCCATCGACTCCGGCTCCGTGCCATTGCCCTTGCGCAGGATCTGGGTGGTCGCCAGTTCCGTACCGCTCGCCCCGCCTACCGCGACGTCCCCGCGGTTCGGCGCCGGGTCGGGCTCGTCGTCCCAGGGCGCGCACGCCGCCAGCAGCAGGAGCAGCAGGCCTGTGGCCGTGCGGGTCGTCACGCGCGCCGGCGCCGCTTTTGCAAATGGACCAGCAGCAGGGACACGGCGACCGGCGTCATCCCGTACAGGCGGGAGGCCTGGCCCACGGTGGCAGGGCGCTGGCGGAGCAGCGTCTGGCGGATCTCGTGGGAGAGGCCGTGGATCGCGGCGTAGTCGAGGTCTGCCGGCAGCGGCAGCTCGTCGGTGTCACGGCTGCGCGCGATCTCGTCCTGCTGCCGGCGCAGGTAACCTTCGTAACGCACCGCAATCTCCACCTGCGCCGTGACCTGCCCGACGAACTCCGGGAAATCGCCCGGCGCCGCGGGCCGCGGGCCCACCACCGGCAGGGCCGTCAGCCGGGCGTAGCCGATGTCCGGGCGCCGCAGCAGCTCCAGCGCGCGCTGCTCGCGGCGCAGTACCGGCGCGTCGCCGGTCACGGCGGCGTCGGCCGTACCGGTGCCATCGGCGGCGAAATCGGCCGGCCAGACGGTGATGCCGGCGAGCCGCGCCCGCTCGGCCACCACCGCGTCCTGGCCCGCATTGAAGTGCTGCCAGCGGGCCTCGTCGACGAGGCCAAGGCGCCGGCCCACCGGCGTGAGCCGGGCGTCGGCATTGTCCTCGCGGAGCAGCAGCCGGTGCTCGGCGCGGCTGGTGAACATCCGGTAGGGCTCGATCACGCCCCGGGTGATCAGGTCGTCGACCAGCACGCCGAGGTAGGCCTCGTCCCGGCGCGGATACCAGCCCTCCTCGCCGCGGGCGGCGCGGGCCGCGTTGATGCCGGCGATCAGGCCCTGGGCGGCGGCTTCCTCGTAACCGGTGGTGCCATTGATCTGTCCCGCAAACCAGAGACCGGGCAGGCTGCGGGTCTCGAGCGTGGCCGCGAGGCCCCGGGGATCGAAGTAGTCGTACTCGATGGCATAGCCCGGCCGCGTGATGCGGGCCTGGCCGAAACCCGGAATGGTGCGGACGAAGGCCAGCTGCACGTCGTAAGGCAGGCTGGTCGAGATCCCGTTGGGGTACAGCTCGGTGGTATTCAGGCCCTCGGGCTCGACGAAGATCTGGTGGGAGTCCTTGTCGGCGAAGCGCACCACCTTGTCTTCCACCGAGGGGCAGTAGCGCGGCCCCACCCCCTCGATCGCGCCGGTGTACAGCGGCGAGCGGTCCAGTGCGCCGCGGATGATGTCGTGCGTCGCGGCTGTGGTCCGGGTGAGATGGCAGGGTACCTGGCGGGGATGCCAGTCGCGGCGCCCGATAAAGGAGAAGACGGGCGCAGGACTGTCGCCGGGCTGCGGGGCAAGCACGCTGAAGTCCACGGTGCGCCCGTCAATGCGGGGCGGCGTGCCGGTCTTCAGGCGTCCCACCTGGAAGGGCAGTTCCCGCAGCCGCGCGGCGAGGCCGATGGAGGCCGGGTCCCCGGCCCGGCCGCCGGAATGCGTGCTCTGGCCCACGTGGATCCGGCCGGCGAGGAAGGTGCCGACCGTCAGCACCACCGACGGCGCGGTGAAGCGCAGCCCGGACTGGGTGATCACGCCGGCCACGCGGCCACCCTCGACGATCAGGTCCTCGACGCCCTGCTGGAAGAGCGCGAGTGTCGGCTCCCGGTCCAGCAGTGCGCGGATCGCCTGGCGATAGAGCTGGCGGTCCGCCTGCGCCCGGGTGGCCCGCACGGCCGGACCCTTGCTGGCATTGAGCGTGCGGAAATGGATACCGGCGCGGTCGGCCGCCACGGCCATGAGACCGCCGAGGGCATCAATCTCCCGGGCGAGGTGTCCCTTGCCGATGCCGCCGATGGCCGGGTTGCAGCTCATCTGGCCGATGGTCTCGAGATTCTGGGTGAGCAGCAGGGTGCGGGCGCCCTGGCGGGCGGCCGCGGCCGCGGCCTCGCAGCCGGCATGGCCGCCGCCGACCACAATCACCTCGAAGTGGTTGTCGTCCCGCATGGTTGAACCGAAGCCCTGAAGCCGTGAGGGCTGCATTCTAGCCCGTGCCCGCTGCCGCTTATGGCAAGGAAAATACCCGGACCTGCGTCACGCTCTGGGCGGGGACCCTGTGCCAGCATGGATCCCGCCGCGCTGCCTCGCCGCAGCCCTGCAGACCGACAACCTATAACAAGAAGAAGCGGTACCCATGGACGGCGATAGCCCTGCCACTCCCCGGATTGATTACCCTCTGGCGTCGCTCTACGCCGCCTGGTCGCTGCTGGCCGCCCTCGCCCACGGGACCGGCAGCACGCCGCTGCCCGCCGGCGCCGGCCTCGTGCTGCTCGTCGGTGTAACCCTCACCACGGGACTGTTCCTGAGCCTCGCCAGGCTGCCGCCGATGGAGCAGCCCGCCGGCGCCGCCGTGGTGGCAGCCCAGTCCGTGATGGCCATCGTCTGGACCACGCTGTACGCCTGGTTCGCCGGCGGCGCCCCGGTGCTGGTCACCGGCATGTATGCCTGCGCGGTCGCCGTGACCCTGCCGGTGGCCGACCTGCCCCTGTTCCGCCGGCTGATCGCCACGGCCCTGGCGGCTGCCATCACCGCGGCGGGACTGGTGGCCGGCAGTGCCACGGGCGGACTGGCCGGCGCCCTGCTGCTGGCGGCCCCGGGCATCGGCGCACTGGCAGCAATACTCGGGGCCCTGTATCTCGTGGCAGCCGTACTGGCTGACCGGCGCCGGCGCGGCGAGGCACAACTGGCCGACCTGACCACCCGGATGCAGCAGGCCGAGCGCAGCGCCGAGCGGGATCACCTGACCAATTCCTATAACCGGCGCTCGATCCTCGAGCTGATCGGCCGGGAAAAATCCCGGGTGGACCGGAACAGCGAGCCCTTCTGCATCTGCCTGCTGGACATCGATCACTTCAAGGACATGAACGACCGCCTCGGCCACCCGGCCGGCGACCGGATCCTGGCGGCCTTTGCCCGCCGGGTGCGCGGTGCGCTGCGGATGATGGACAGCGTGAACAGCAACGGCCTGAAGAGCCTCTTCGGCCGGGTCGGTGGCGAGGAGTTCATCGTGCTGCTGCCGGCCACTTCGCTGCGCGGCGCGCTGAAATGCGCGGAGCGCATCCGTACCGCCGTGGTCCGCCGGCCCTTCGAGGGCCTGCACCAGGTAACCGTGTCGATCGGCATCGCCGAGTACCGGCCGGGCGAGCCTGTGTCCGGCCTGATCCGCAGGGCCGACGAGGCGCTCTACGGCGCGAAGAACGGCGGTCGCAACCGGGTGCATGTCGCCACCCACGAAGGCGGCGCCAGCGCCATCATCATGCCGGATATGCACGCGGCGTCGTGAGCCTCAGAAATCGCCCTTGTTTGCTGCCGCCTGTGCCTTGAGCTGCGCGGCCAGGTCCCGGCCCAGGTAGCGGTCAATGGCCCAGTGGGCGCCGTAGATCACCGGAGTCAGCGCGAGGGCGGCCAGGAATTTGTAGCTGTAGTTGACCGTGCCGATGGCGAAGAACTGGTTCAGCGGCCACTGGCTGGGGCCGAGCACGAAGGCGATGTACAGCACCACGAAGCTGTCGACGAACTGGGAGATCAGCGTGGAACCGGTGGCCCGCAGCCAGATCATCCGCTCGCCGGTGATGCGCCGGATGCGGTGGAAGATGCTCACATCCAGCAGCTGGCCGATGAGAAAAGCCACGAGCGAGCCGACGATGGCCCACATCCCCTGGCCATAGATCGCGGCGAAGGAGGTCTGCAGGTTCTCCACCCCCAGGTACTGGAAGGACTCCACCCACCAGTCCGCCGGAGCGAGACCAATCACGACCCAGGCGACGACAAAGGCATAGGACACGAGACCGACGGTCAGGAAGGACAGAAAGCGCACGCCGTTCTTGCCGTAGTACTCGTTGATCACGTCCGTGCCCACGAAGACGATGGGCCAGAGGATCACGCCGGCCGTGAAGTTGAGGGTGCCGGTGGTGCCGAAGAGCTGCCAGTTGAAGGGCTCGATGCCGAGCGTCGACTCCACCGCAAAGATCTTGATGCCGACAAACTCGGCGAGCAGGGTGTTGCAGATGAAGATCCCGGCCAGCACCAGGAACAGGCGGGTGGCGCGGTGGGTGGTGACGTTCACAGGCTGGGGCCGGAACGGTCCGGGCGCCTACTGCTCCAGCAGGCTACGCAGCATCCAGGCCGTCTTCTCGTGCACGTTGAGCCGCTGGGTCAGGATGTCCGCGGTGGGCTGGTCGTTGGCCTCGCCGACCAGGGGCAGTAACCTGCGGGCGGTGCGCGCCGTGGCCTCCTGGGCGCTGACCAGGTGACGCACCATGTCCGTCGCCTTTGGCACGCCGGACACCTCCTTGATCGAAGCGAGCCGGGCGTAATCCTGGTAGGTGCCGGGTGCCGGGTGACCGAGGGCACGGATGCGCTCGGCAATCAGGTCCAGCGCCGTCCACTGCTCCGTGTACTGGTCCATGAACATCTGGTGCAGGCTGGTGAACTGCGGCCCGGTCACGTTCCAGTGGAAGTTGTGGGTCATCAGGTAGAGGGTGTAGCTGTCCGCCAGCAGCGCGGACAGGCCCTGGGCAATCCTGGCGCGCTGGGCGGCGCTGATGCCGATGTCGATGGCAACCGCTTTGGACTTGCTGGCTTTGGTGCTCATGGAAATTCTCCGGGGCGACGCTTCCTGTGCTGATTACAAGGTAAGCCCGGGGGCGGGAATCTCCAAATGCAAAAGACTGGTCGGAACGATGCAGAACTTCGATGGAACTGGCAGGGTGCTCACTTGCCGATGCAGAAGCCGGCGAAAATCCTCCCCAGCAGGTCATCACTGGTGAACTCGCCGGTGATTTCGGCCAGCGCCTTCTGCACGGCCCGCAGTTCCTCTGCCAGCAATTCCCCCGCCCCCTGCCCGGTGAGCTGCTCACAGCCGGCGTCGAAGTGGGCCCGGGCCCGGCGGATCACGTCGAGGTGGCGCTGCCGGGCGAGCAGCGTGCCCTCCGCCGGGCCCGCGTAGCCGACGACGGCCCGGATCGCGGCGCGCAGGGCATCCAGTCCCGCGCCGGTCAGGGCCGACAGATTAACCGTCCCCGAATCTCCGCCGGCGGCGTCGGTGGTGAGGTCGATCTTGTTGCGGATCAGGATGACGGGCACACCGGCGGGGAGCTCGGTCCGGAGCGGGCCGGTATCGGCCGGCAGCGAGGCATCCACCACCAGCAGGGCCAGGTCTGCCGTGGCCAGGGCGCGCCGCGTGCGGGCCACGCCTTCGCGCTCCACGGGGTCGGTGCTGTCGCGCAGGCCGGCCGTGTCGACGAAATGCAGCACGAGGCCGTCCAGCTCCACGCTTTCCCGGATCGGATCCCGCGTGGTACCGGGGATCGGCGTGACGATGGCGGCGTCGTAGCCCGCCAGGCGATTCAGCAGGCTCGACTTGCCGCTGTTCGGCAGGCCGGCCAGCACCACCTGCACGCCGTCCCGGAGCAGGCGCCCCTGGCGGGCGGCCGCTTCGAGCTGGTCGAAATCCCGGGCGACGGCGTCCAGCCGTTCACGAAGCGCGTCGGTGGCCAGGAAGTCGATCTCCTCCTCCGGGAAGTCGATGGCTGCTTCGACGTACATGCGCAGGTCGGTGACCCGCTCGTTGAGACCCAGGATCGCCGCGGAGAAGTCGCCGGCGAGCGAACGCCCGGCGGCCCGGGCCGCAGCGCGCGAGCCCGCATCGATGAGGTCGGCCACGGCCTCGGCCTGGACCAGATCGAGCTTGTCATTGAGAAAGGCGCGCTCGGTGAACTCGCCCGGACGGGCGAGCCGCGCGCCGAGGGACAGCACGCGTTCGAGCAGCAGGTCGAGGAGCACGTCGCCGCCGTGCGCGTGGAGTTCCAGCAGGTCCTCGCCGGTGTAGGAATGCGGGGCGGGGAAGAACAGGGCAAGGCCGGTGTCCAGCGGTCTGCCCTCCGCGTCCCGGAAGGCCCGGAGCGTGGCCACCCGGGGCGGCGGGCACTCACCCAGCAGCCGGGTCGCGATGCCGGGCACGCCGGCGCCGGAGAGCCGGATGATGCCGACCCCGCCGCGGCCGGGCGGCGTGGCCCGGGCGGCGATGGTGGCGGTGGCCGGCGGCGGGCTCAATCCGCGCCCAGCACCTTGTTGATGCGCCACTGCTGGGCAATCGACAGCACCGAGTTGGTGAGCCAGTAGAGCACCAGTCCGGCCGGGAAGAACAGGAAGAAGCCCGTGAAGACAATCGGCATGATCTGCATCATCTTCGCCTGGATCGGATCAGGCGGCGCCGGGTTGAGCTTCTGCTGGAAGTACATGGCGGCCCCCATCAGGCCGGGCAGGATGAAGTAGGGATCGCGGGCCGACAGGTCGGTGATCCACAGGGCAAAGGGCGCCTGCCGCATCTCAACGCTCTCCAGCAGCACCCAGTAGAAGGCGATGAAGAACGGGATCTGCACGAGCATCGGCAGGCAGCCGGCCACCGGGTTGATCTTCTCCTTCTTGTAGAGCTCCATCAGGGCGGCACTCATCGCCTGCCGGTCATCCTTGTAACGCTCCTGCAGGGCCTTCATCCGGGGCTGCAGCTTGCGCATCCCGGCCATGGACCGGCCGCTGGTCTCGGTAAGCTTGTAGAAGACCAGCTTGATGAGCAGTGTGCAGATGATGATGGCAACGCCCCAGTTGCCGACGACGCTGTAGATCTTCGCGAGGATCCAGAAAAGGGGCTGGGAGAGGATCGCGAGGATGCCGTAGTCCACGGTCTTGTCGAGGCCCGGCGCCGTCGTGGCCAGTTCAGCCTGCTGCTTGGGGCCGACGAAGAGCTGGGAACTGAAGCGGATGCTGTCTCCAGGTGCCACGGTCCGGGCCGGGCCGATGGCGTTCACCAGATAGCGCCCCTCCGGGGATGACGTGGCCCCGTAGGCCCAGGGCGCGTCCGGCGGCGGCACGGCGGCCACCAGGAAATGATGCTGGATGGAGGCCAGCCAGCCGCTGGTCACCGCCTGCGAGAAGGCCTTCTTCGCCAGGTCGTCCACATCATGCTTGGTGTACTTGCTGCCGTCGTAGGTCACGGGACCGGTAAAGGAGTAGGTCTCGACGTCGAACATGCTTCGATCGGGCGGCCGGTGCTGGCGCTGGAGCTGCAGGTACTCGGCCACCTGGTAGGGCTCCACGCCCCCGTTCTGCACGTCGTGGGTGAGGCCGATGCGGAAGCTGCCGCGGCGGAGCGTGTAGGTCTTGGTCACCGTGACCCCGTTGTCGCCGGTCCAGGTGAGCGGCACCTGGAGCTCGTTGGCGCGGGCGGGCAGGACGAAGTCCGTGGTCGCGGCGCTGAAGGTGGCCAGATGATTGGCCTGGGGTAGTTCATCGGCGGCGCGCAGCCCGCCCTGCAGGGCGAAGAAGCGGTCCGCCGCGGCTGTCAGCAGCTCGACCGGCACATCCGGCTGGTCCTTGTGCACCGGAAAGCTCGGCAGGAGCGCCCGGCGAAGATTGCCACCCAGGAGGTCAATCTCGAGATCCAGTACATCGGTGCGGACCCGCAGCGGCGGCAGCCCGCCAGGCGCTGGTAGCTCGGCGGGCGCACCCGGCAGCGCGGTCGTTACCGTGGGTGGGCTGTCCGGGGCGGCCTGCAGCGAGGGCAGCGCCGGGGGCTGGAGAGCCACATCCCCCGCCGCCTCGGTGACCGGCTGCGACACGGCGCCCGGTGCGACGCGGAAGGTCTGCTGCCAGGTAGTGACGGTAAGCCAGACCAGCATCAGCAGGCCGACCCAGAGAAAAATCCGGATATTGTCCATCGTCACGCTGGTGAGCCCTTGTCGATTGGGGGAGCGTCTGCTGGTGGAGCCCCGAGCCTGCTCCAGTGGCGCTCAAGGCTCAGAAGGATATCGCGATTGGCGGCGGTCTTTGCGGCATCCCTGGCGAGGACCACGATGTCCACAGCGGGCAATGTGCTGCTACGGCGAAAGCTCTCCCTCGTCAGCCGCCGCAACCGGTTGCGGCCGACCGCACGTCGCACCTTCTGTTTGGAGATCGCAAAACCGAGGCGCGCTACACCACAGTCGTTGGGACGGAAGAGGATCGTGAAGTAGCGGTCGGCGGAGCGTCGGCTGTCCTTGAAGACCCTGTCAAAGGCGGCGGCCGTGAGCAGCCGCTGGCGTCGGGCAAAGCCCTGGGTGGGCACCCGTTCCAATCAGACCGTGAGGCGGGCGCGGCCTTTTGCGCGGCGACGCTTCAGAACCAGACGTCCGCCGCGGGTTGCCATGCGGGCGCGAAAGCCATGCGTGCGGACGCGCTTCAGTTTGCTTGGCTGATAGGTTCTTTTCATGACGACAACCCGTGGAAAAACCGGCGGAAAACAAAAGGATGGAACGCGACAGAGAGCGCGGAAGGTTAAGGACGGGCCCAGGTCGTGTCAATAGGACCGGGGCCCTGTGGATAAGTCCCGGAGGGAGGGCTAGACTGGCCGACTACCCCTTTTCACAACAGCAACAGATTCACGGGGTGTTGCCGTGCAGTCCTCCGCCTGGGCCCGTTGCGTTCAAACGCTGCGTTCCGAGCTTCCTGATCAGCAGTTCAATACCTGGATCCGCCCGCTGCAGGCCGTGGAGGAATCGGGCCTGCTGCGCCTGTACGCGCCCAATCGCTTCGTGGTGGACTGGGTCAGCGGCAATGTGCTCGAGCGCATCTCCCATCTGGTGACCGGGGGCGACGGCCTGACCGTGCGGCTGGAGGTGGGCAGCCTGACGAGCCTGCGCAATGCCCCTGCGGCGCCGCAGGGGGGCAAACCCCGGGCGCCGATCGCCATCGGCGGCAAGCTGAACCCTGAATATACCTTCGACAAATTCGTCGAGGGCAAGAGCAACCAGCTGGCCCGGGCTGCGGCCACCCAGGTGGGCAATAACCCGGGGCGGTCTTATAACCCCTTGTTTATCTATGGCGGCGTCGGCCTCGGCAAGACCCACCTGATGCATGCGATCGGTAACCTGGTGATCGCCAACCGGCCGGATGCCCGGGTTGCCTATGTGCATTCGGAGCAGTTCGTCGGGGACATGGTTCGTGCGTTGCAGCACAACACCATGAACGATTTCAAGGCGGCCTACCGGTCCCTGGATACGCTGCTCATTGACGACATCCAGTTCTTCGCCACCAAGGCTCACTCCCAGGAGGAATTCTTCCATACTTTCAACGCCTTACTGGAGGGGCAGCGACAGGTTGTGCTGACCTGCGACCGTTATCCCAAGGAAGTCAAAGGCCTTGAAGAGCGCCTGAAGTCGCGGTTCGGCTGGGGCCTGACCGTGTCCATTGATCCGCCGGAGCTCGAGACCAGCGTGGCGATCCTGATGAGCAAGGCGGCGGCGGAGCACACGCCCCTGCCGGAAGAGGTCGCCTTTTTCATGGCCCAGCGGATACGGTCGAATGTCAGGGAGCTTGAGGGTGCCTTGCACCGGGTGATGGCCAATTCGGCGTTCACGGGCCGGCCCATCACGCTCGACTTTGCCAAGGAGGCTTTACGGGACCTGCTCGCGCTGCAGGATCGGCTGGTGACCATCGAGAATATCCAGAAGACCGTGGCCGAGTACAGCAAGGTGCGGGTGGCTGATCTGTTGTCCAAACGGCGCAACCGTTCAATCACCCGACCCCGGCAGATTGCGATGTGCCTGGCCAAGGAACTCACGAATCATAGCCTCCCGGAAATCGGCGACCAGTTCGGCGGTCGGGACCACACGACCGTGCTGCATGCCTGTCGCCGTGTGAAGCTGCTCCGGGAAACCGAGGTAAGGGTGCGCGAGGACTATCAGAATCTCATCCGCATTCTCACCGCCTGAACTTGCTGAAAGACAGTGCACAGCCTGTGGACGGTCTGGAAACGCCGTTGGGCGCACAGCTTGTCCACAGCCCGCGGGCCGTGTGTGCGCTGGTTCATGCAGGTGATTTACGTGGTCAGGCTTATGATTCGGGGCTGTTTTTTCCGGTTAATCACAGACAGCAGGCTGCCTTACTATCACTATCATCTGCAGTTCCATAATCAGGAATATTTTTAATATCTCTTACAGACAGGACCACCGGGATGAAGTTCACCGCATCGCGTTCGACGCTTTTGAAACCTGTGCAGGCCGTCATCGGCGTGGTCGAGCGCCGGCAAACCATGCCGGTACTCGCGAATCTGCTGCTGGTGGTCAAGGCTCAGCAGCTTTCGGTTACGGCAACGGACCTCGAAGTGGAGTTGCTTGCGCGGGTCGAGCTCGACAAGGTCGACAGCGGCGGGGAGATCACGGTGCCCGGCCGCAAGTTCCTGGATATCTGCAAGGCGTTGCCGGAGGGGGCAGCCGTCCAGGTGCAGCTGGAAGGTGACCGGCTGATCGTCAAGTCGGGGCGCTCGCGGTTCGTCCTCGGCACACTGCCGGCGGCTGATTTTCCGGTGGTGGATGAGGTTGAGGCAGTGCATAAGCTGGACCTCGGCCAGGCGGCGCTGCTCGCCTTGCTCGAGAAGACCCACTTCGCCATGGCCCAGCAGGACGTCCGCTACTACCTGAATGGTCTGATGCTGGAGACGGGGAGGAAAATGGTCCGGGCCGTCGCCACGGACGGGCACCGGCTGGCGCTGAGCGAGCTTAGCCTCGGTGACCAGAAAGCGGGTGCCCACCAAGTGATCATCCCCCGTAAGGGCGTGCAGGAACTGCAGCGCCTGTTGACGGGTGATGGGGACGTCGCATTGGCCATTGGCCGGAATCACGTTAGGGCCACAATCGGCGACATTCGATTCACATCGAAGCTTATTGACGGCCGTTTCCCCGATTATGAGCGGGTAATTCCCAAGCCGCAGGGCAACGTGCTGCGGGCCGGCAGGGAAGTATTGCGTCAGGCGCTCCAGCGCGCGGCCATCCTGTCCAACGAGAAGTACCGGGGGGTCCGGCTCGAAGTGGCCGAGGGTACCCTCCGCATCCAGGCCAATAACCCGGATCAGGAAGAAGCCCGGGACGAACTGGAGGTGGAGTACAGCGGCGAGGCGCTGGAGATCGGTTTCAACGTCAATTATTTGCTGGATGCGCTGGCGGCCGTTGGTGGCGAGCAGGTTGAACTGGGCTTTGTGGACGCGAACAGCAGCTGCCTGATCACGGCACCCGGCGGAGCAGACTCCCGGTACGTGGTCATGCCCATGCGCCTCTGAGTCCGGTCCCCCAGCCCCGTTGACTGCTGGTGGATTCGTCCCGGCTGGTTGAGGTCCGCCTCGAGAATTTCCGCTGTTTTACCAGCGTAAGCCTGGAGCCGGATCCCTCCTTCAGCGTGCTGGCCGGCGGCAATGGCGCCGGCAAGACCAGCCTGCTGGAGGCGATCTTCTTTCTTGGCCGGGGCACCTCCTTTCGGGCTGCCCGGGCAGAGGCTGCGATCCGTTTCGGTGCAGAGCACGCCACCGTCTTCGGTCGCGTGGCCGGCGAGGTTCCGCGTCGGCTCGGTGTCGAGGTTTCGCGCAGCAACGGCCTGGCTGTCCGCATCGATGGGAGCGCCGGCAGCCGGGCGGACCTGGTGCAGGCCCTGCCCGTCCAGGCGCTGGATCCGGCCAGCCACGAGCTGGTCAGCGGTCCGCCGGCCGCCCGTCGACAGTTTCTGGATTGGGGCGTGTTCCACGTGGAACAGGGCTTCTTTCCAGCCTGGCAGCGCTACCGCCGGGCCCTTCAGCAACGCAACGCGGCGCTCCGGGTCGGTGACGGCCCGGCTGCCTGGGCCTGGGACGAACTGCTGGTGACGGAAGGCGAGCTCGTGGACCAGTACCGCCATCAGGTCATGGCCCAACTGGCCCCCAGGGTGACGGCTGTGGCCGCTGCACTGCTGGAAGGCGAGCTGGAGATCGCCCAGCTGTCGGGCTGGCCGGCGGGCTCGGATCTGGCAGCGGCGCTGGGCGAGGCCCGTGCCCGCGACCTTGCACTGGGCAGTAGCCAGGTAGGTCCCCACCGCGCAGATGTCCGGATTACTCACCGGGCGCGGCGGGCCCGGGGAACCGCGTCCCGCGGTCAGGAGAAGCTCGTGGCGGCGGCCCTTACGCTGGCGCAGGTAGCGCTCGTCTCGGCCCGGCTGGATCGCCCGGTGGTGTTGGTGGTGGACGAACCAGCCGCTGATCTCGACCGGGAGCACCTGACCCGCCTGATCGCTGCCGTGAGGGCGGCACCTGTGCAGGCCTTCGTGACCACCCTGGATCCGGGCGGGCTGGAGTTGCCGGCGGATGCCCGGACGTTCCACGTGGAACATGGGGAGGTCCGTCCTTTGCTATAATCGCCGGCTTGTCAACCGGGGTCCCTAATGACTGATTCTGTGACGGATGCTCCGACCGATCCGGAGCGCTATGATTCCAGCAATATCAAGGTCTTAAAGGGTCTCGACGCAGTCCGAAAGCGGCCCGGCATGTACATCGGGGATACCGATGACGGCACCGGTCTCCACCACATGGTTTTCGAGGTTGTCGATAACGCCATCGACGAGGCTCTGGCCGGCTTCTGTACCAACGTCACGGTCACCATCCATCCCGACGAATCCGTCACAGTCACCGACGATGGGCGCGGTATCCCCGTAGATCACCACCCGGAGGAGGATAAATCCGCCGCGGAGGTGATCATGACCGTGCTCCACGCGGGCGGTAAGTTCGACAGCAGTTCCTACAAGGTCTCCGGCGGCCTCCACGGCGTGGGCGTCTCCGTGGTAAATGCCCTGTCCGCCACCCTGGACCTGAGCATCTACCGGGATGGCCGGGTTCATGAGCAGCGCTACCACCTGGGTGTCCCCGAGGCGCCACTGCGGGTGGGGGGAGAAACCAAACGGCGGGGCACGATGATCCGCTTCCGGCCGAGCGCCGAGATCTTCACCAACATCCAGTTTCACTACGACGTACTGGCCAAACGCCTGCGCGAGCTGTCCTTCCTGAACCAGGGCGTCCGTATCCACCTGTTGGACGAGCGGGACGGCAAGGAAGACGTCTTTGAGTTCGAGGGCGGCATCCGCGCCTTCGTCGAGCACCTGAACCGGAACAAGACCCCCATCCATGGTTCGGTGATCTACTTCTCCCGGGTGGTGGATACCGTCGTCGTCGAGTGCGCCCTCCAGTGGAACGACGGCTACCAGGAGAACATGTTCTGCTTCACGAACAATATCCCCCAGAAGGATGGCGGTGCCCACCTCTCCGGCTTCCGCGCCGCGCTCACCCGCACGCTCAATACCTATATCGACAAGGAACTGGCCGCTCGCAAGGAGAAGACTGCCACTACCGGTGATGACGCCCGGGAGGGCCTGACCGCGGTGCTGTCGGTCAAGCTGCCGGATCCCAAGTTCTCGTCGCAGACCAAGGACAAGCTGGTGTCCTCCGAGGTCAAGGGTGCCGTTGAAACGGTCGTTGGCGGATACCTCGAGGCCTTCCTGCTGGAACATCCGGCCGAAGCCAAAATCATCGCCAACAAGCTCATCGACGCCGCGCGCGCGCGGGAAGCCGCCCGCAAGGCCCGCGAGATGACCCGGCGCAAGGGCGCGCTGGATATTGCCGGACTACCCGGCAAGCTTGCCGACTGCCAGGAGAAGGATCCCGCCCTGTCCGAGCTGTTCCTGGTCGAGGGCGACTCCGCCGGTGGTTCCGCCAAGCAGGGTCGCGACCGGCGCACCCAGGCGGTGCTGCCGCTGAAGGGCAAGATCCTGAATGTGGAGAAGGCCCGCTTCGACAAGATGCTCGCGTCTGCCGAGGTGGGCACGCTGATTACGGCGCTGGGCTGTGGCATCGGCCGGGATGATTTCGATCCGGACAAACTGCGCTATCACCGCATCATCATCATGACGGACGCGGACGTGGACGGGTCGCACATCCGTACCCTGCTGCTGACCTTCTTCTACCGGCAGATGCCCGCGCTGGTGGAGCGGGGGCACATCTACATTGCCCAGCCGCCGCTCTACAAGGTCAAGCGGGGCAAGCAGGAGACCTACGTCAAGGACGATGTGGAGCTCAATGCCCTCCTGCTGCGCTCGGCACTCGACAACGCGGCGCTCCACGTCAATGCCACCGATCCGCCGCTGACGGGCGACGCGCTCGGCGCGCTTGCCGGCCAGTTCATCGTCGTCATGGGCATCATCCAGCGCCTGTCCCGTCGCTATGACAGTGTCGTACTCGAACAGCTGATCTACCAGCCGGAAGTGACGGCAGAGCGCCTGACGGACCGCGACTGGCTGGCCAGCTGGGCGCAGGGCCTCGAGCGCGCCCTTGCGGCGACGATCAACGGTGGCGTGACCTACAGGGTTGCGCTGGCGGCGACCGATGACGGCATACAGGGCTTTACCCTCAGCCGTGCCCGGCACGGCGTGGATGAGCGCACCGAACTCACGCTGCGCTTCTTCGAATCCCCCGAGTACCGGAAGCTGGCCGAACTCGGCCGCAGCCTGCGGGGTCTCGTCAGTCCCGGTGCATACATGGTGCGGGGCGAGCAGCGCCGCGAGGTTGCCACCTTCCGGGATGCCGTGGAGTGGCTGATGGCGGAGGCCCGCCGCGGCCAGACGATCCAGCGCTACAAGGGTCTGGGCGAGATGAACCCTGAGCAGCTCTGGGAGACCACGGTGAACCCGGCAACCCGACGCCTGATGCAGGTCCGCATCGAGGATGCGGTGGCGGCCGATGACATCTTCACCACACTGATGGGCGATCAGGTTGAACCGCGGCGCGAATTCATCGAGCGCAATGCGCTGACCGTCGAGAACCTGGATATCTGAAGCCCAACAGCTGACCTGAAAATCCGGGGCCCGCGCTGTCGATCAGGGCACATTGCCGGCGCTCGTCCGGAGCTCGGCGACCTGGGCCTCGATCCAGGCCTGCACCTCCGCGTTGACCTCCCGGGGATCACGTCCGGCCGGGTCGACCGGCGGGCCGATGCGGAAGGTGACGACACCCGGACGCTTGCGCAGGCCGCGCCGCGGCCAGTAGTCGCCGGCATCGTGGGCCACCGGCACGATGAGCCGTCCGGCTTCCCGTGCGAGCAGCGAGCCGCTGATGCCATAGCGCCGCGTCTGGCCCGCCGCCATCCGCGTGCCCTCCGGAAAGATCACCACCCAGTCGCCGTCGGCCAGGCGCAGCCTGCCCCGGTCCACGACCTGTTGCACCGACTGCTTGCCTGCGCCGCGGTCGATGGGAATCGGCCGGACCGCGGCGATGGCCCAGCCGAGAAAGGGCGCCCACAGTAACTCGCGCTTGATCACCCAGCATTGCCGCGGGAAGAGCTGAAACTGCACCAGGGTCTCGTAGGCGGAGGAGTGCTTCATCAGCGCCACCGAGTTCTGCGCGGGAATGTTCCCGGCGCCTTCAACCCGATAGGAAAGACCGCAAAGCTGCTTCAGCAGCCAGAAAATGCCCCTGACCCACATCATCACGAGCCGGTAGGACAGTGCGTAGCTACCCAGCCGCCCCGCCGCAACGACCAGGCTCCAGGGCAGGACGCTGAGAAACATCAGCGTCGTGAACAGCAGGGAGCGGAACAGGATCACCGCGGGCGGCTCGCCGGTCAGGTGGTGGAAATCAGGGAGAGATCAGCCACGTCGAGGAACAACGCCCTGAGTTGCTGCAGCAGCCCGAGGCGGTTCTGCCGCACCGCCGGATCCTCCGCCATCACCAGCACCGCATCGAAGAAGGCGTCAACCGGCACCTTCAGTGCGGCCAGCGCCTGCAGCGCCTGGCGATAGTTCCGCTCGCGCAGAAAGCGGCCGTGGTTGCCGGCCACGCGCTCCACTGCCTGGTGCAGGGCCCGCTCAGCATCGTCGCTGAACAGGCGTGGATCAACGGCCGATTCGCCGACGGTGGCCGACCGCAGGATATTGGCGATACGCCTGTTGGCACTGGCCAGGCTGGCTGCCTCGGGCAGTACCATGAAGGCCCGCACGCCCAGCAGACGCTCGTGAAAATCCAGCAGTGACGCCGGCCGTCGTGCGCGCACGGCCTCAAAGATCTCCGTACTGATATCGCCGGCCCCGAGCCCGGGCGCGAAGCCCTCGAGATACCAGGCACGGCCGCGCTCCAGGATGAAATCGAAGAGCTCCTCCGCCAGGGCTCCCGCGTCGGCAGCCTTCACCGGCTGGAGGCGGATCACTGTCGCGAGCAGGGTGCGGAGGTCGAGGTCTACCCTGTCTTCGATCAGGATGCGCAACAGGCCAAGAGCACATCGTCGGAGACCGAAGGGATCCTTGTTACCGCTCGGTCGCTTGCCCAGCGCGAAGATGCCAGCCAGCGTATCCAGCCGGTCAGCCACGGACAGCACCTGGCCGGCTGGCGTGCGGGGCAGGGAGTCACCGGCGAATCGGGGCAGGTACTGCTCCCCGATCGCAGCGGCCACCCCGGCTGCTTCGCCGTCGTGCGTGGCGTAGTGAAAACCCATGCGACCCTGGAGTTCGGGAAATTCCCCGACCATCTGGCTGAGCAGGTCGGCCTTGGCGAGTTGCGCCGCCCGAGCCACCGGGGAAGGATCAAGGCCCAGCGCCTCCGCCACAATCCCGGACAGGGTGGCGACCCGCCTGGACCGTTCTCCCAGGCTGCCGAGCCCCTGCTGGAATACGACGGTGTCCAGTCGTTCGACCCGGGAGGCGAGGGTGGCCTGCCGGTCCTGGTCGAAGAAGAACGCGGCGTCCTTGAGCCGGGGAAGGATCACACGCTCGTTGCCCAGCCGCACCTGGCCGGGATCCCGGCTTTCCAGGTTGGCCGTGGTGACAAAGCGGGCCAGCAGGCTGCCGGCGGAATCGCGCACCGGAAAATAGCGCTGGTGGCCCTGAAGGGTGGCGATCAGCACTTCAGGGGGCAGGCGCAGGAATTCTTCGGTGAAGCGACCGGTGATTGCCACGGGCCACTCGACCAGCGACGTGACCTCATCGAGCAGTTCCGGGTCAATCTCGACCAGGCCGCCCTCAACCGCCGCCGCGGCCTCTGCCCCCGACCGCACGCGGGCCCGGCGCGCGGCGAAATCCGCCACTACCATGCCCGACTGCTCCAGCAGGATCGGGTAGTCAGCCGGTTGCGGTATGGTAATGGGGTCCGGGCGGTGAAAGCGGTGCCCGCGGGTCGTGCGTCCGGGCGACAGACCGAGGATCGGCGTCGGGAGCACCTCGTCACCGAGCAGCATCACCACCCAGTGCACGGGCCGGACAAACTCGGCGCTACCACTGCCCCAGCGCATGCGTCGTGGAATGGGGAGCGCGGCCAGCGCGGCATTGACGATTTCAGGCAGCAGTACGGCAGCCGAACGACCGGGCACGACCGCGCTGTGAAAAAGCCACGCGCCCTTGGGGGTCTCAACTCTGCCGAGCTCGTCGACCGGGACGCCGCAGCCCGCGGCGAAGGCCATAGCCGCCTTGCCCGGCAGGCCATCCGGGCCGAAGGCCACGGCCAGTGGTGGCCCCCGCTTTTCCACCTTCTGCGGGGCCTGCTCCAGCGCTAGTCCCGCGACCAGCACCGCCAGCCGACGGGGCGTGGCGAAGGACCGGCAGGCCGACGAGCCGAGCCCGGCGTCGGCCAGGCCCGCCTGGATCCCGCTGAAGAAGGCCCGCTCGAGAACCGCAAGGGATTTGGGCGGGAGCTCCTCGGTGCCAATCTCGACCAGAAAGTCAGCGGTACCGCTCACTGGACGTGATCCCCTTCGCTGAGCAGCGGAAAGCCGAGGGCAGCCCGGCGGTCGTGGTAGGCCTTGGCTACTGAGCGCGCCATCTCGCGGACGCGGAGAATATAACGCTGTCGTTCACCCACCGAGATCGCCTGTCGGGCGTCCAGCAGATTGAAGGCGTGCGACGCCTCAAGTACCTGCTCATACGCCGGCAGCGTGAGGCCGGCGGCAACAAGGCCCTGGCAGGCCTGCTCGGCGGCATCAAAGCGGGGAAACAGCACGGCCGTGTTCGCCGCCTCGAAGTTGTAGCGGGACATCTCCACCTCATTCTGGTGAAAGACATCGCCATAGGTGACCCGGCCGAGCGGGCCATCCGTCCAGATCAGGTCAAAGACGCTGGCCACGTCCTGCAGGTACATCGCAATCCGTTCAAGGCCATAGGTGATCTCGCCGGTCACGGGTCGGCAGTCCAGGCCACCGACCTGCTGGAAGTAGGTGAACTGTGTGACCTCCATGCCGTTCAGCCAGACCTCCCAGCCCAGGCCCCAGGCGCCCAGGGTTGGCGACTCCCAGTTGTCCTCGACGAAGCGGATGTCGTGGGTCAGCGGATCAATGCCCAGTACCCGCAGGGAATCCAGGTACAGCTGCTGGATCTCCAGCGGTGATGGCTTGATGACCACCTGGAACTGGTAGTAGTGCTGGAGGCGGTTGGGATTTTCCCCGTACCTGCCGTCGGTGGGGCGGCGGCTGGGCTGGACGTAGGCGGCGCTCCAGGGCTCCGGGCCGATCGCGCGCAGAAAGGTGGCGGCGTGAAAGGTGCCGGCACCCATGGGCATGTCATAGGGCTGCAGGACGACGCAGCCCCGATCGGCCCAGTAGCGCTGCAGTGCGAGGATCAGGTCCTGGAAGGTCTGGGGGCCGTCGCCGGGGCTCAAGGAGATGATTCCGCAGGAAAATGGCGCGGCAGTATAGCGTTCTTTGCCATAAGCCTCTGGTCGGTGCCTGGCCACCACCCGAGGCAGTTCTACGCACTATGATGGTGCAATGTCCGGCGGACGACGCGCCATTACGGTGCGGCAAGTGCTGCCCGAATCTGACCATAGTCATACTTGTCAGTAACTTAGCGGAGGCTCGCTTCTGGCACAGCTTGTGCATTAGGATGGGGCGTTGCCGAGTTGATCCATTGTCCAGGAATAATTCCAAGGAGTCCCCATGACCACCGCTGCTGAAGCCCTCAAGTTCCTCAAAGAAAAAGAGGCCAAATTCGTCGACCTGCGCTTTACCGACACCCGTGGCAAAGAGCAGCACCTGACCATCCCGACCAAGGCCGTCGACGCCGGCTTCTTCGAGGATGGCAAGATGTTCGACGGCTCCTCGATTGCCGGCTGGAAGGGCATCCAGGAATCCGACATGGTGCTGATGCCCGACGCGACCACGCTGTGCGTGGATCCGTTCACTGAGGAGACCACGGTCAACCTGCGCTGTGACGTCTACGAGCCCTCCACGATGCAGGGCTACACCCGCTGTCCCCGCATGACCGCCAAGCGCGCCGAGGCATACCTCAAGTCCACGGGCATCGCCGACCAGGCTTTCTTTGGTCCCGAGAACGAATTCTTCATTTTCGACGATGTGCGCTTCGGGTCCGACGTCAACGGTTCCTTTTATCGCATCGATTCCGATGAGGGTGCCTGGAACTCCGGCAAGGAATTCGAGAGCGGCAACACGGGCCATCGCCCGGGTATCAAGGGTGGCTACTTCCCGGTGCCGCCGGTGGATTCGCTGCAGGACATCCGCTCGGCCATGTGTCTCACGCTGGAAGAGATGGGCATGGAGGTCGAAGTCCACCATCACGAGGTGGCGACCGCCGGCCAGTGCGAAATCGGTGTGAAATTCGGCGGCCTGGTCGAGAAGGGCGATCAGGTGCTGAACCTGAAGTACGTGGTGCAGAACGTGGCCCACGCCTATGGCAAGACGGCCACCTTCATGCCGAAGCCCCTGGTGGGCGACAACGGCAGCGGCATGCACGTGCACCAGTCCCTGGCCAAGGGTGGCAAGAACCTGTTCACCGGCGACCTCTACGGCGGCCTGTCGCAGACGGCGCTCTATTACATCGGCGGCATCCTGAAGCACGCCAAGGCCATCAATGCCTTCGCCAATGCGAGCACCAACAGCTACAAGCGGCTGGTGCCGGGCTTCGAGGCGCCGGTGATGCTGGCCTACTCGGCGCGGAACCGTTCGGCCTCCATCCGCATTCCCTTTATCGCGAACCCGAAGGGCCGGCGCATCGAGGTGCGCTTCCCCGACAGCACCGCGAACCCGTATTTCGCTTTTGCCGCGATGATGATGGCGGGCCTGGACGGGATCCAGAACAAGCTGCATCCGGGCGAGGCGATGGACAAGGACCTCTACGACCTGGAGCCGGAAGAGGACGCCAAGATCCCGAAGGTCTGCTTCGCCCTCGACCAGGCCCTGGAAGCGCTCGACAAGGACCGCGACTTCCTGAAGGCCGGTGATGTGTTCAGCGATGACCTGATTGACGCCTACATCGCGCTCAAGAACGCGGAGGTAACCCGCATCCGGATGGCAACTCATCCGGTCGAGCTGGAGCTGTACTACAGCCTCTGACATAAGTCAGAGGGCCAGCACCCGGCGCCCCAGGTGTGCGCCGGGTGCTGTTCGCTCCGGGGCCGGCGGCGTATGCTTCGGGAATGTCTGCAAATGCACTGTTCCTGATGCTGGCCCTGGCCACTGGTGGCGCCGAGGTCTACCGCTGGGTTGACGGCAATGGCCAGGTCCATTTCTCCGATCGTGCCGGCCCTGGTGCTGAACGGGTCGTTGTCACCGTCCCCCAGGCGGCGACGCCGGATGTCAGCCAGCCCCGGGGAACACGCGGCCGTGCCGCCGGCGACGCTGAACCGGCAATCCGGTACCGGAGCCTGACCATCGCCAACCCGCGGCAGGACGAGGTTTTGTGGAATATCGAGGGCCAA
Source organism: uncultured Chromatiaceae bacterium (assembly GCA_964407855.1). Lineage (GTDB taxonomy): Bacteria > Pseudomonadota > Gammaproteobacteria > Steroidobacterales > SHZI01. The sequence continues at coordinate 2,738 of CAYOXI010000013.1, read as the reverse complement.
CTGGAGGTAGAGGCGGCAGTGCAACCGGACCTGGTGCCGGGCCACATGCTGCAGTTCTACCTGGATGGCCGGATGACACCGGCCCCGCCGGGCACTACCCGGGTACAGTTGTCGGAGGTGTTCCGGGGCGAACACTCGCTGCGGGTGGAAGTGGTGAACGAGACCGGCCAGAGCCTGGTCACGAGTCCGGCGGTCCGGTTTTTCGTCCGCCAGACCTCGCTGGCGAACCCGGTGACGAATCCGGGCCCGACGCCGCGAGGTCCCTAGCCAGCCCACCAGCTCCCGCCGAGATCCTCGCCAGCCTGGCCACCGCAATTCTCATCGTCGGTGCCGATGGCACCCTGCTTTACCTGAATTCCGGTGCCGAAGACCTGCTCGGGCTCAGTGCCCGCCACAGTCTCGGCCGGCCCATTGAGGCCTTGGTACCCGCGCTGCAGAACCTGCCGCAACTGGTGCAGCGGGCCGTAGCCGAGGGCGAGATCTTTGGCCAGCTGCTCACGATTGCGCCGGGCCATGGCGCGGAGACGCCCATTGAAGTTGCCTGTCATGTCTCCCCTGCGCGGGGGCCGGGCGGCCGGGCTGTGATCGAGCTGTCGGATGCCACCCAGTGGCGCCAGATCGACCGGGAACATGCGTTGATCAGCCAGCGGGATGCCAGCCGCCGGATGATCCGGCAGCTGGCCCACGAGATCCGCAATCCGCTGGGCGGGCTGCGGGGCGCCGCCCAGTTGCTCGAACGGGAGCTGCCCACGCCGGCACTGAGGGAGTACACCCGCATCATCATCGGCGAGGCCGACCGACTTACCTCGCTGACGGACAGCCTGCTCGGACCGGTGCAGCGGCCCCGCCGCCAGGACGTTAACGTCCACGAGGTGCTGGAACGGGTCATCGTCCTGATCAGCAGCGAGCACCAGCAGTCCGTGCAACTGATCCGGGATTACGATCCGAGCCTGCCCAGCCTGTCCGCCGACCCCGACCAGCTGATCCAGGCGCTGCTCAACATTGCCCGCAACGCGCTCCAGTCCATCGGCCCCGACGGCTATGTACTGTTTCGTACCCGCGCGCTCACCAATTTTCCGATCGGTGCCACCCGCCACAAGCTGGTGCTGAGCATCGAGATCGAAGACAACGGTGCCGGCGTGCCGGTGGAGCTGGCCGAATCCATCTTCTACCCGCTGGTCACGGGCCGCGCCGACGGGACGGGCCTTGGCCTGCCTATTTCCCAGGATCTCGTCAGCCGGCATGGCGGGCTCATCGAGTATCAGTCCCGCCCCGGCAAGACGCAGTTCATGATCCGCCTGCCGTTGAACGCCACGGGCGAGTCCGCGTGAACGGGCGCGCGCTGTCTGTCTGGGTCGTGGATGACGACGCGTCCGTGCGCTGGGTGCTGGAGCGGGCGCTGGACAACGAGGGTATGAACACGCGCACCTTCGAGTCCGCCCAGCACCTGTTTGAGGCCCTGCGCAGCGACCAGCCCGATGTGCTGATTTCCGACGTGCGCATGCCGGGGATGGACGGCCTCACAGCCCTGGGCAAGCTGGTGCGCGAAGGCCATGGCTTTCCGGTGATCGTCATCACCGCCCATGCGGATCTGGACAGTGCCGTCGCTGCCTACCAGGGAGGCGCCTTCGAGTACCTGCCGAAACCCTTCGATGTCGACGATGCCGTGGCACTGGTGCGGCGCGCCGGGCGCTTTGGTCCGCGCAGCCAGGGCGGCCACGTAGAGGCAGAGCGACCTGTCCCGGCCATGATCGGCAAGGCGCCGGCCATGCAGGAAGTGTTTCGCACCATCGGCCGCCTGTCCCGGTCCAGCATGACCGTGCTGATCACCGGCGAATCGGGTACCGGCAAGGAGCTGGTCGCCCGGGCGCTCCACGAACACAGTCCGCGGGCGCAACGGCCCTTCATCGCGCTGAACACCACGGCGATCGCGGCGGAACTGCTCGAGTCCGAACTGTTCGGCCATGAGCGGGGCGCGTTCACCGGTGCCGACAGCCGGCGCATTGGCCGCTTTGAGCAGGCCGACGGCGGCACGCTGTTTCTCGACGAGATCGGCGACATGTCACCGGCCCTGCAGACCCGCCTGCTGCGCGTGCTGGCGGAGGGCGAGTTCTACCGCGTGGGAGGCCAGCAGGCGATCCGGGTGGATGTGCGCGTGATCGCGGCGACCAACCAGGAGCTCACCGCGGCCGTCGAGAGCGGCCGCTTCCGGGAAGACCTGTTCCACCGGCTCAACGTGATCCATATCGTGACCCCGCCGCTGCGGGAGCGGCGGGAAGACATTCCCGTGCTGCTTGATCTCTATCTGCGCGAGGCCGCCCGCGAACTCGGCGTGCCTGCCAAGCGCCTGACCCCGGAAGCACTCGCCCTGCTCTCGGCCTTCGACTGGCCGGGCAACGTGCGCCAGCTGGTGAATGCCGCACGCCGGCTCACGGTCACGGCGCCCGGGGCGGAGATCCGTCCCGAGGACATCCCGGAAGAGCTGGGGGGCCAGGCCTCGGCACGGGCCGGAGCGGCGGAGTGGTCCCTGCGCCTGACCCGTTGGGCGGAGCTTGCCCTGCGGGAGAGCCCGGCAACCCCGCTGCTCGATACCGCATTGCCGGAGTTCGAACGGACCCTGATCAGCGCCGCCCTGGCTCACGCCCGGGGCCACCGTCAGGATGCCGCCCGCCTGCTCGGCTGGGGCCGCAATACCCTCAGCCGCAAGATCCGGGAGCACGGGCTGGAGTAGCGCGGGG
>CAYOXI010000012.1:10778-49581 GCA_964407855.1 uncultured Chromatiaceae bacterium | reverse complement strand
ACCGTCACCGCCTGGGCGCGGTGGTCGGGCGGGAACTGCAGGCGCACCGGCTGCGCGTCGCCCTCGACGGCTTAGTCAACTCTGCCGACCAGTACAAGCAGGAGCTGCGTACGCTGATGAGCGGTGCCTCAGAGGCCATCGCGGATATCCACGAGGGTATCGTGGTGGCTACAAACCCGGCGTGGGCATCACTGCTCGGCTATGCCCGGGAGGACGAGCTCACCGGGATGCCCTTCATGGATCTCTTCCGGGAAGCAGACCAGGCCACCCTCAAGGGGGCCCTGGTCGCCTGCCTCCGGGGCCGCTGGCAGGAGGACAACACCCTGCCAGTGGTCGCATTCCGCGAAGATCGGGCCGAATTGCCCCTCGAACTGATCCTTCGATCAGTAACCGTGGAAGGCGAGCCCGCCGTGCGGGCCGTGGTGCTTGCGGAGCGGGCAGCCGAACAGGCGCCGGAAGTGAGACTCGAGCAGGCGGTAGGCCGGGATCCGGCCACCGGCTTCCACCTGCGCCATGCCTTCCTGGACCTGATGGGCCAGAGGCTGCTTACACCCCAGGCGGGCGGCATCCGCGCCGTCGCCTACATCCGGCCGGACAACTTCTCCAGGGTCCAGACCGACATCGGCCTGCTCGGTACCGAAACCCTGCTCGCACGGATCGCAGAACTGATGCGGGACCTGTCCCACCCCGCTGACCTCTGCGGGCGCTTTGGTGGAACCATGTTCTGCGTCCTGCTCGAGAGAGGCACGATGACCGACGTGCAGGCATGGGCCAGCCAGTTGCGCAAGGCGGTCAGCAGCCAGATCTTTGAAGTCGATACACAGTCCACGTCGCTGACCTGCACGATTGGCCTGTGCGAGGCGCGGAACCCGGACCAGACTCCGGCAGACCTGCTCTCCGAGGCCGAAAGTGCCTGCCGGAAAGGCCGTGAGCAGGGCGGCAACCGCATCATCCTGAGCGACGCCACGACCATCACCGAGCGCCTCCGCCACACTGACGGGCTATGGGTATCGCGTATCCGCTCGGCACTGATGCAGAACCGGCTGCGCCTGGTCCACCAGCCGGTGGTGGGCCTGCACGAAGAGGTGCAGGGCGTGTTCGACACCCGCGTCCGCCTGATCGACGAGCAGGGCGAGACAATCCTGCCGGCGGACTTCATCCCGCCGGCCGAACGCGCCCGCATGATGAAGAACATCGATCGCTGGGTGATCGGCGCCTCCTTCTCGTTCTGCATGGCCCGGCAACCCAACCTGATATTCGTCCGGCTCTCCCGCGACTCGGTCATGGACGATTCCCTGATGGAATGGCTGCAGGCGCGGGCGCAGAGCACCAAGCTGAAGCCCTCCCAGGTCTGCTTCCAGATCAGCGAGGATGTGGTGCTCCAGCAGCTCAGGCAGAGCAAGGAACTCGCCGAGCAGTTGCAGAAGGCGGGCTTCCTCTTTGCCATTGACCACCTGGGCACGGGTCGGGACTCGACCCAGCTGCTCACCCACATACCCATGCAGTTCGTGAAGGTGGACGGCAGCCTGATGCAGGGCCTGCACCGCGACAAGGATCTGCAGAAGAAGGTCGGCGACATTGCGTCCCGGGCACGGGAACTGAAGATCAAGACCATCGCGGAACGCGTGGAAAACGCCAACACAATGGCTGTTCTCTGGCAGCTCGGCATCGCCTTTGTCCAGGGCAACTTCACGCAGACCCATGGCGTGGTACTGGGCGAGGATGCACGGGCCGGACAGCAGGCGGCTGGCTGACCGGCCGTGCACTCAATCACACTCCCGGACGCGGATACCTCGTTCGTGAATCTCACCTGACAGAACGAGACCTGGTTCGTATCCCGGAACGGCCACGGGATGGATTCTTGGCACCTGTTATCGCCATAGCGGCCCCCACTGACCGTGCAAGGTTCCTCCATGCGCCAATGGCGCCCGACAGTCGCCCCGAAATGCGCCCGACGCGGCGCTGTCACTGCGGGTTGCCTGTGGCCGGAAGCCACGCTGATCCTGGTCATGGCAATGGCCGGCACGCCGGCCTACGCCCTGAGTCTTGGCGATCTGCAGGTACGGTCCGCCCTCGGCCAGCCCCTGGAAGCCAGCGTTGCAGTGCGGCTGGGCGCGGGTGAGACGCTGGTCCCCGGATGTATTGCCCCTGCGCGCGCAACTGCGCCACCGGGCCACGTTCCGCAGCCACGCGTCGCGACACCGGAAGCCATTGGCCCGGGCAGCTACACGCTGCGGGTCACATCCGCGCGCCCGTTGAACGAACCCCTGTACGAGCTCCATCTGCTGGCGCGCTGTCCCGGGGCCGCGGTCCTGTCCCGGCACTATGCTCTGCTGCTGGATCTCCCGGGCCAGGCCACCCCGACCCTGCCGGCTGCAATCACCGCCGCTGGGTTCGTTGCAGCCCCGCAGACAGAGAACGCCGATATGACGGCTGGCACGCTGGCGTCTGCACCCAATGGCGCTGCGAGCCGGCTGCGCCGTTCAACGGCCCCGATTGCACCGGGAAGCCGCTACCGGGTTGCAGCCGGGGATACGCTCCTCGGGATTGCTGCCCGGCTGGCGGATCGCGAGAGCAGCCTGCAGGCCCGGGCGATGGCCATTTTCGCGGCCAATCCGTCGGCCTTTATCCGGGACGACACCAACCTCATCAAACTCGGCAGTGAACTCCTTATCCCGGCGACCAGATCCATCGCGGCGAGCGCCACGGAGGGGCCGTCGGCCCCGACCATGCGCAGCCCGCCCGCGCCAGCCGCTGCTTTCAGTCCGGAGCCCGTACTGCAACCGGAGCGGCCCCGCCCGGCCTCCGGCCCTGCATCACCGCTGGCGGTCTCCCCGGCTGCAACCGGCGCGACGGCCGCGGCACCCACCCCGCCAGTCGAGGTGGTGGACTCCGGACCGGCACCTGCCGCCAACGAGGCAAGCCCCCTTGCAGCGGCAACAGCCGGCGCAGTGTTCGGCCTGCTGGTCAGTGGCTTCCTCTGGTTCCGGGGCCGCAAGTCAACCAGCAGACCAGCACCATCGGGCCGGATCGAAGAAGTCGGGGACGAGCCGGAAGCTGCCCCGCGCACCATCACGCTGTCGCCCATCGTCGCGCGCCCCATGGAAGAGCCGGGACTCACCGTGTCCTACTCGCTGCCTGACGAGGAACACGATCCGCTGGCAGCCGAGTTCGCCGCCTACGACGAGACCGGGCCCGAACCGACGCGGGACATGCCAGCCGTCACCAGGGGCACGGCACCAGAGGGCGAAGAGATCACCTCGGAACTGGAAAAGCTGTTCGTCAGCACGGATACGGGGATCCGGCGGCAGCTCGAAACACAGGCTTCGTCCGTCCCGGCCGAGGAACTCACGGCGGCCGGATCCCAGGTGGATTTCCTGATCGGCAGCCCGGACAGTGGCGACGGCACGCTCAACGCCCCCACGGTGGATCAGCCGCGACCAGGATTCGATTCGCGCGCTGACCCACCAACACTTGACCTGCACACGCTCGCGGCGGCGGCCGGAGAGGGTGAATCCACGGTCCGGACGCTGCTGGACGCGCTGACCATGCTGGAGAAGGACTACGAGGAAGAGCTCACGGCCAGCCAGCTGCTCGACACGGCTGCGGTCCGGCAGGTCCTGGCGGAGGATGACGACGAGCCGACCCAGATCCGCCAGAAAAAGGCGGGCCCCGCCCGCTAGGCGCGCGACCACGCCGCCCGTCAGGTGGCGTGGACCACCACCATGCGATCAACCTTGCGCCAGCCCCGGGGCAGCAGCGCGCCTCGCTGGCTGCGGGCGCCCCGGTAATCCGCCAGGTCACCGGGCTTCAGGGTCATGGCCCGCTGGTTGCTGTGCAAGACCAGGGACTCTCCGGGCGCGAGCACAGCCACCGCAGCGAGGCGCTCCTCGCCCGCCTGGTACTTCCTGGATGAAATGCCAAACAGCTTGTTGCCCTTGCCCCGGGACAGCTCCGGCAGGTCAGCGGCCGGGAAAACCAGCAGACGACCTTCCGAACTCAGGGCCGCCACAAGCCCACCGCCCGGAAAATCTCCGTCTGGTGCCGGGGCAGGAACCAGCACGGCGCCGCCCTCCGGGACCTTCAGGCAGACCTTGCCGGACCGGTTCCGCGAATAGAGCTCGCCCAGTTGCACGAAGAAACCATAGCCCGCGTCGCTGGCCACCAGCCAGCGGCGGTCAGGATCCCCGAGCAGCACGCCCCGAAAGCTGGCACCGGTAGCCGGACTGAGCCGGCCCGTCAGGGGCTCGCCCTGTCCGCGGGCCGACGGCAGGGAGTGAGTTGCCAGGCAATAGGCCCGTCCGGCACTGTCCAGGAAAACGACGGTCTGGGTACTGCGGCCCGTTGCCGAGCACAGGTAGCCATCCCCGGAGCGGTAGCTCAGCGTGGCAGGATCAATCTCGTGGCCTTTGGCGGCCCGGGCCCAGCCGCTGGCGGACAGCACCACCGTCACCGGCTCGCTGGTGACCAGGTCGGTCTCGGCCAGCGCCTGGGCGGCCTCCCGTTCCACAATGGCGGTCCGGCGGGGATCTCCGTGCTTCTCCGCCAGAGCAAGCAGCTCGTCGCGAATAAGGTTCCGGAGCCGGGTTGCGCTCTTCAGGAGTGCCTGCAGGCTGTCCCGTTCCCGGGCCAGTTCCTCCTGTTCGGTGCGGATCTGTATCTCCTCGAGCTTCGCCAGCTGCCGCAGGCGAAGGTTGAGGATGGCCTCGGCCTGGACCTCTGTGATGCCGAAGCGCTTCATCAGCGCGTCCCTGGGCTTGTCTTCCCGGCGGATGATGCGGATCACCTCGTCGATGTTCAGGAAGGCAATCAGCAGGCCGTCGAGGATATGCAGGCGATCCTCGACCCGGCCCAGCCGGTACTCCAGCCGGCGCCGGACGGTGGCGGTACGAAACTCCAGCCACTCCTGCAGCAGACCCTTCAGGTCGCGCACCGAGGGTCGGCCATCCAGCCCGATCACGTTGATATTCACCCGGAGTGTGCGCTCCAGGTCAGTAGTGACGTACAGGTGGCTCATCAGCGCCCCTACATCGACCTTGCCCGCCTTCGGTGTGATCACCAGCCGGGTGGGATTCTCGTGGTCCGACTCGTCCCGCAGGTCGTCGACCATCGGTAGCTTCTTCGCCTGGCGCTGGGCGTCGATCTGTTCCAGCACCTTGCTGCCGGAAACCTGGAACGGCAGGCTGTTGATGACGATGTCGTCGCCCTCCTGCTCCCAGGTGGCGCGGAGCCGGAGCGTGCCACCACCAGTCGCATAGATGGCCTGCAGCTCCCTGCGTGGCGTTACGAGCTCGCCACCGGTGGGGAAATCCGGCCCCTTGATGTGCTGGCAGAGCTGCTTGAGGGTGGTGTCCGGGTCCTCCAGCAGCCGGATCAGCGCGGTGACGACCTCGCGGAGATTGTGCGGCGGAATGTCGGTGGACATGCCCACCGCGATGCCGCTGGCCCCGTTGAGCAGCAGGTTCGGCAGCTGGGCCGGCAGCAGTACAGGCTCTTCCAGCGTGCCATCAAAATTCGGCGTCCATTCCACCGTGCCATGGGCCAGCTCGTCGAGCAGGGTGGCGGCGTAAGGCGTGAGTCTGGCCTCGGTGTAACGCATGGCCGCGAAGGACTTGGGATCGTCCGCTGAACCCCAGTTGCCCTGTCCGTCGACGATCGGATAGCGGTACGCGAAGTTCTGGGCCATGTGGACCAGTGCCTCGTAGCACGCGGAATCGCCGTGCGGGTGGAACTTGCCGATCACGTCGCCAACCGTGCGGGCGGATTTCTTGTGCTTGGCAGAGGCCAGCAGCCCCAGCTCGCTCATCGCGTAGATGATCCGCCGCTGGACCGGCTTCAGGCCGTCGCCGATGTGGGGCAGCGCCCGGTCGAGGATCACGTACATGGAGTAATCCAGGTACGCCTTCTCCGTGAAGGTCCGCAGCGGCAGGCGTTCCACATTGTGGAACTGCAGCGGGCTCTGCAGTGCGGTGCCGGCCGGGCCGGCGGCGGACGAGTGCGTGGTCTTCTTGCGACGTGCCATCGGTCCTCAGATCTCCGCCAGGTTGCCCTTGGACTCGAGCCAGCTCCGCCGGTCGGCCGAGCGCTTCTTCGCCAGCAGCATGTCCAGCAGCTGTTCGGTGTCGTCCTCCGGGGAAACCGTCAGCTGGACCAGCCGCCGGGTCTCGGGAAGCATCGTGGTCTCGCGCAGCTGCAGCGGGCTCATCTCCCCCAGGCCCTTGAAGCGCGTCACATTGGGTCTGGCCCGCACCCCCTCGGCACTCAGCCGGTCCAGTACTCCCTGGCGCTCGGCGTCGTCCAGCGCGTAGTAGACCTCCTTGCCCGCGTCGATGCGGTACAGGGGCGGCATCGCGACGTAGATGTGCCCGGCCCGTAACAACTGAGGGAAATGCCGGACGAAAAGGGCGCAGATCAGCGTGGAGATGTGCTGGCCATCGGAATCCGCGTCGGCGAGGATGCAGATCTTGTGGTAGCGCAGGCTGCTGAGGTCGGTGCTGCCAGGCTCGGCGCCGATCGCGAGACTGATGTTGCTCACTTCCTGTGAGGCGAGCAGCTCGCCCTGGTCCACCTCCCAGGTATTCAGGATCTTGCCCCGGAGTGGCAGCACGGCCTGGAACTCCCGGTCCCGGGCCTGCTTGGCTGAGCCGCCGGCCGAGTCGCCCTCGACGAGGAACAGCTCACCGCGTTCCGGATCCGTGCTGCTGCAGTCGGTGAGCTTGCCCGGCAGCACCGGACCGCTGGTGATCTTCTTCCGCACGACCACCCGGGCGGCCCTTGAACGCTGCTGGGCGGCCACGATCGCCCGCTCGGCAATCGCATCGCCCTCCTCCGTGTGCTGGTTAAGCCACAGCGAGAAGGAGTCCTTGACGACCCCACCGACGAAGGCCGCGCACTCGCGGGAACTCAGCCGCTCCTTGGTCTGCCCCGAGAACTGGGGCTCCTGCATCTTCACTGACAGGACGTAGTGGAGTCCGTCCCAGACATCCTCCGGGGCAAGGCGGACCCCGCGCGGGAGCAGGTTCCGGAACTCGCAGTACTCCCGGAGGGCTTCGGTGAGGCCGCTGCGCAGCCCACCCACATGGGTGCCTCCCTGGGCGGTGGGAATCAGGTTGACATAGGACTCGGTCACTCCCGGACCAGCCGGATCGGCCCAGGCTATCGCCCACTCGACTTCCTCGCGCTCGCCCTTCAGCACGGCGGTGAATGGCGGCGAGGGCAGGAGCTCGGCGTCCGGCAGGCTCTCGCTGAGGTACTGGCCCAGCCCGCCCTCGTAGAGCCACTCATGTTTCTGCTCGGGCTTCTCCACCTCGAAACGGATGCGCAGCCCCGGGCAGAGCACCGCTTTGGCGCGGAGCACATGTTTCAGGTCATTGACAGCAAACCTGTCGGAATCGAAGAACTTCGGATCCGGCCAGAAACGCAGCGTGGTACCCGTGTTGGCCTTGCCGACGGTACCCACCTCTTCCAGCTTCCCGGTCCGCTCGCCACTGCGGAAGCTCATGTTGTACTCGCGGCCATCCCGGCGGATCCAGACCTCGAGGTTCTTCGACAGCGCATTCACCACGGAGACACCCACCCCGTGAAGCCCCCCGGCATACCGGTAGTTCTGGCTGGAGAACTTCCCACCCGCATGGAGGCGGGTCAGGATCAGCTCCACGCCGGGGATCTTCTCGGTGGGATGCCTGTCGACCGGCATGCCACGCCCGTCATCGGTTACTTCCAGCGAACCGTCGGCAAAGAGCTTCACGTCGATGCGCTTGCAGTGCCCCGCCAGAGCCTCATCCACGCTGTTGTCGATGACTTCGTGGGCAAGATGATTCGGCCGGCTGGTATCGGTATACATACCGGGCCGGCGGCGGACGGGATCAAGGCCGCTCAGGACCTCGATGTCAGCAGCTTCGTAACGGGAATTCATCGACGATCCGGCGACGGGCACAACAACGGCGCGAATCTTAGTCCACCCGCGGGATTAATCAAGAAACGTCAGGCGAAATCGGCGATGAGCGACTCGCGCAGCGTTTCCGGCACCTGGGCGATCCTGACTGTCAGCTCCGGGTGATCGACGCCCGCAGAGAGCGGCGCGCCGGCACGCAGGGCCGTGATGGCAGCGGCCGGCAGCTCGAAACGCAGGAAATGCACCGCCGAGGTCTTCGCGTCGGTGGCGCGCTCCATATCCTCGTCAGCGATGGGATGCACCGGCGGGAAGTCACCGACCTGCAGCCAGATCCGGGACTCGATGCCTACCAGCCGGCCCAGGGCAACCCGGCGCTCGGCCTCCTCCGGATACTCGATGAGCAGCGTGGCCTTCCAGTTCGTGCCGTCCGGAATCAGTGGGTTATAGGCTGCCAGCTCAGCTTCTATGTCGGCGGCCGCGAAGATGCGCTCGGCCCGGAGCATCTCCTGGACCTGGTAATGCATGGTGAGGCGATCCTCGAAACACAGGCTCAGATGCTCGCCCAGGGACAGGCGCCGGTGGGCCTTATGGTCGATGACCCGCGCCCGGAACTCGTCCCGCAGCCGGGCGTAGACCTCCAGCGGGTAAAGATCGTCCTGGGTCAGTCTGGTCATGCTGGCTCGCCTGTTGCGGACTCAGATGCCATAGGCCATCCGCAGCAACTGGATGGGATGCGGCGGATCAGGACGGTCGGCCAGGCCGGCAATCTGTGCGCCCGCCATCGGACAGTCGCTGCAGAAGGTCTCTGCATCGCTCGCCTGCAGCTGTTCCACAACCGGCGTCGCGATCCGGACGGATGCGGCCCGGAACTCGGTCTTGACCCCGTAGGTCCCGTCGTGTCCGGAACAGCGCTCGATCGCCGTCACCGTGGTATCCGGCACGAGCTGCAGTACCTCGCGCGTCTTGAGCCCGATGTTCTGCACCCGCAGGTGGCAGGGCACGTGATAGGCAACCTTGCCCAGCGAACGGGCGAAATCGGTGCGCAACCTGCCGCCCTTGTGGCGCAGTTGCAGGTAGTGGAACGGGTCGAAGAAGGCGCGCCCTACTGCCTGAACCTGCTCATCCCCAGGGAACATCAGGGGTAGTTCCTGCTTGAACATCAATACGCAGGAGGGCACCGGCGCGACAATGTCCCAGCCCTCGGCGACCCACCGCGACAGCTCCGGGATATTGGCCTCCTTGGCGCGCGCCACGGACTCGAGGTCCCCCAGTTCCAGCTTTGGCATGCCACAGCACTGCTCGGCTCCGGCGAGACGCACGGCAATGCCGTTATGCCGGAACACGGCTGCGAGATCCTCCACCATGGCGGGGAAATTCCGGTTGCCATAGCAGGTCGTATAGAGAATCACCCTGCCGCTGGTCCCGTTGACCGGCTCGGGAGTCATCTCGGCGACGGGCTGTCGCGCCAGGCGCTCGCGGGCCGAGGCGCTCTCGTAGCGGGGCACCGGCGCATCCCGGGCCACGCCAAGCGCCTTCTCGAGGATCAGCCGGCCGGCCTGGTTGCCGTTGAAGGCATTGACGACCTCGGACACGACCGGGATCCCGGCAATACTGCCCACCTGGTCGGTCGCCGACAGGATCCGGTTGCGCAATGTCGTGCCCTGCTCACGGAAGCGGACCGCCTTGGCCCTGAGCATGAGATGCGGGAAATCCACGTTGAAGGGATGGGGCGGCACATAGGGGCACTTGGACATGTAGCACATGTCGCAGAGGTAGCAGTGATCGACCACCGCGCCGAAGGTGGCCTTGGCCACGCCATCGACCTCGCCGCTATCCGAGGCATCCACGGCGTCAAAGAGCGTCGGAAAGGCCTGGCACAGGTTGAAGCAGCGGCGGCAGCCGTGGCAGATGTCAAAGACCCGCTCCAGCTCCTTTTCGAGGGATGCCTTGTCCCAGAAATCGGTAGATTGCCAGTCGAGGGGATGGCGCGTGGGTGCGTCGAGACTGCCTTCGCGGGTAGTCATAGTGTGCGCGTGCTCCGTGCCGGCGTGGTCAGAAACCCGGCCGGCGGGACGTAGGCACCGCCGGCCGGACGACCTGTGCGCCCTGGAGGACGCAGGGGGATGACTTACTTGCCCAGGGTGTCGAGTGCCTTCTGGAAGCGGTTGGCGTGGGAACGCTCCGCCTTGGCCAGCGTTTCGAACCAGTCGGCAACCTCGCGGAAGCCCTCGTCCCGCGCGGTCTTGGCCATGCCGGGGTACATGTCGGTGTACTCGTGGGTCTCGCCGGCGATGGCGGCCTTCAGGTTGTCGGCAGTGGGACCCATCGGCAGGCCCGTCGCGGGATCGCCCACATCCTTGAGGTAGTCCAGATGCCCGTGGGCATGGCCCGTCTCGCCTTCCGCCGTGGAGCGGAACACGGAGGCTACGTCGTTGTAGCCCTCGACATCGGCCTTGGCGGCGAAATAGAGGTAGCGGCGATTGGCCTGGGACTCACCGGCGAATGCGGCCTTGAGGTTGCCTTCCGTCTTGCTGCCCTTGAGACTCACGTGCGTACTCCTTGTTGAAGATGACCCGGATGGGGAACGCCTTCCGGTACTGTCGTTTAGACTCAGTCTAAATATAGGAAGGCCGGTGGCCTGCTGTCAACCGCCGGGCGTTTGACCGACCCCTGGCCCTGTGCAACCCTGCATGCACCTCGCTCACCGCCTCGGTTACAGCCTGGAATCCGGATGAACAGCAACCGCCGCAAAGCCGTCGATCTCGACAAGGGTCTCGCCGAACTCGAGAGCATAGTCGAACAGCTGGAGTCCGGCGACCTGCCACTGGACAAATCACTCAGGGAATTCGAACGGGGCGTACGCCTCAGCCGGGAGTGCCAGGGTGCCCTCAAGGATGCGGAGCAGCGGGTGCAGATCCTGCTCGACGGCGAACTGGGCGATATCGATCCAGGCCGTAACACCCTGACGGTGGATGATCCGGCAGCGGAATAGCCGGCCGATCCGGCCCGTACTGAAGCGGGCCGCCGGCATCGGCCTGGTCAGCGACGCGCTATGGGCTATTCACTGAACGGCCAGCGCCTGCTGATTACCGGCGGCGCGTCCGGTATCGGCCTGTCGCTGCTGCGCGCAGCCCTGGCAGACGGCGCCGAGTGTGCGGTGCTCGTGCGGGACGGGAGTGACGCTGCGGCGATCGCGGCCTTGCTGCCGGCCGGGCGGATTCACGTCGTCGACCTGGCCGATGTAGCCCGGGTGGCGGCGGCCACCCGGGCTGCCATCGCCAGCCTGGGCGGCACAGTGGATGGCCTGGCCTGCTCCGCCGGCGTCTTCGAACACCGGGGTGCGCTGGAGACGGGGCTGTCGCAATGGCAGGCCGTGCTGGACGTGAACCTGACGGCCACCTTCGAGGTGGCCCGGGAGTGCGCGGCCGTGATGTCGCTGGCGGGGCGGGGCTCGATCGTGCTGCTGTCGAGCCAGATTGGCCTGATCGGCCACCCACGGGCCGCGGCCTATGCCGCGTCGAAGGCGGCGCTGAACGGCCTGGTGCGGGCCCTGGCCCTCGAGCTGGCAGGCGCAGGCGTGCGCGCCAATGCCGTCGCACCGGGGCCGATCGCCACACCCATGACGGCGGCAGCCCGGGCCGACGGCCAGCGGGCGGCAGCCCTCCTGGCCAGCATTCCCCTCGCCCGCTACGGAACCCCGGAGGAAGTGGCGTCTGCCGTGGCGTTCCTGCTTTCCGACGCGGCCTCGTTCATCACCGGCCAGGTGCTCTGCGTCGACGGCGGCGTGACTGTGGCATGACCAACGTTCAGGCCGACTATGGCCCCCGTGCCCGGGTGGGCGTTGCCGTCCCCCACTCGAACCCGACGGTCGAGCCGGAGATGCGCGCCCTGCTTCCAGCGGCCATCGGCGTCTATGCCACACGCTTGCTTCACGCGTCGCCCGAGGTCGAGGCACGGCTGAGCCACTACATCCGGCATATGCCGGACGCCATCCGCACCTTCGGCGAACTGCGGCTTGCCGCCTTTGGTTTCGGCTGCACCGGGTCGTCCTACCTGGCGGGCCTCGCCCTGGAGGACGAACTGGTGGCGCGCGCCAGCGACCAGTGCGGGATCCCCGTCATCACCGCAGCCCAGGCCATCCGCCGCGCCCTGGATCAGCTGGGTTGCCGTTCCGTCGCGCTGGTCTCGCCCTACCCCGCCGGTCTCGCGGAGGCCGGCTACCGCTACTGGGAAGACGCCGGCATCCGTGTCGTCGCGAGCCTGCGCGTGGACCCCGGGCTCACCGACACCCACCGGATCTATGAACTGACCAGCGACGACGCCCTCGCGGCGCTTCGCCGCATCGACCCGGCTGGCGCAGACTGCCTGCTCGCCAGCGGCACGGGGATGCCCACACTGCGGGCGCTGCGGGGCATGCGCGGTGAGACGCAGCTGCCGGTGCTCTCCTCGAACCTGTGCCTCGCCTGGGCGCTGGCGAGCACTGTTGCGCCCGAACTGGCGCCGGCGAATCCGGCCGGGTTTGCCTGGCAGGCCCTAGACTGATATCCCCACTGCGTAACCCTGGCTGGTCGCCGCGAGAACTGAACGCGGCGCGTAGCAATCGCCGACCAGGTGCACTTCACGCCCCGCCGCCTCGAAGACAGGGCGCAGGCCGTCATCGGGTACCCGGGGCGTGGCGTAGGTCAGGGCGACAACGTCGCCAAGCGGCTGCGGATCGCCGTTGTACACATTGAACAGCGTCAGGGTGCCATCCTCCAGGCCATCCAGCGAGCGGAGCTCCACGTTGGTGAGGAGATCCACGCGCCGGTCGTGCAGCTGCTGGTAGATGGACTGCCGGTTCAACAGCGACACATCGCCGGCCAGGCGCTCCCGGGGCGTCACGATCGTGACACGGGCGAAGAAGTCGAGCAGCTTCAGCGCCGCGCCGTAGGTCATCTCGGTGTGATCCTGATCAAAGAGCACCAGGCGCCCGGCCTCCTTCGTCGTTCGGCCCCGGAGGCTGACCAGCAGGCTGCGCAGGTTGAGCACCAGTCCTTCCTCTGCATATTCGGGCGGCAGGAAGGCAGGTACCGACGGGGTGCTGCCGGTGGCCAGGATTACGGTGTCCGCCTGCAGGGTCGCAGCCAGGGTGGCATCCACGGGCGTGCCCATCTTCAGGCGTACACCGTGCTGCCGGCACGCCAGCTGCTGGTAGTCATAGATACTGGACAGGTGCTCGCCGCCGGGAAGCTCCGCGTGGAGCCGTGTCTTGCCGCCCGGCTCGTCGGCAGCGCCATAGAGCGTGACCCGGTGACCCCGGGCGGCTGCCACCCAGGCCGCCTCGAGCCCCGCTATCCCTGAGCCGATCACCGCCACGTCCTTCGCCACCGCGGCCGGGACCGGCTGCCAGTCCACCTCGTCCGGTTCCCCCACGCGGGGATTGTTGTCGCACTCGAGCCGGGTACCCTCGATCACTGTGCGCCAGCAGGTATTGCCCGACACGCAGTAGCGGATCTGACCCTCCCGCCCGGTCCGCGCCTTCTCGCCCCAGGCGGCATCGGTAATCAGGGGACGACCGAGGAATACCAGGTCGGCCGTGCCGTCAGTGAGTGCGCGCTCTGCCTCGTTCGGGTCGGTGATGTAGCCGATGGCGCCCGTGGGGATGGCGGGACTGGCCTGGCGTAGTTCACGGATGTGCTGCAGGTAGGGCGCCCGCGGCCCGGCGGGTCCCGGCATGTGCAGCCAGAGGCTCCGGGCATGGGCACCCCAGACGAAGGTCCAGTAGTCCACGTTGCCAGTCTCGGCAACAGCCTGGGCGATCCGGCGGGCCTCGTCGAGGTCAATGCTGCCGGCTACGCCGTCAAAGCCCGGCAGCTTGAGCCCGATGATGAAGGGTCGGCCGCAGGCGGCACGGATCGCAGCCATCAGTTCGCGCAGGAAGCGGGTCCGGCCGGCCGTGTCGCCGCCATAGTCGTCAGCGCGACGGTTGGACCACGGCGACAGGAACTGGTGAAACAGGTGCCCGTGGCCGGCAGAAATCTCTACACCGGCAAAGCCGGCACCCTGCAGCCGGCGGCAGCCCGCCGCCCACTCGTCAGTCAGCTGCCGGATGCGGGCCGGTTCGAGGGCGTGGGGAACGGTCCAGCTGAGATCATCCGGCAGCGCGGACGCACCGATGGCCAAGTCGTTGCGCCCGGTCTCGTGGCGGCCCCGGCCCGGATCCTGTACCTGGCCCAGCAGCCGGCTGTCCCAGCGCTCCACCACCCCGGCGAGTCGCTTGAGATCCTCCAGTGCGCCGTCGTCCCAGCCCCGCAGCCGGTAGGGGTTGCGATGGCTGGAGGTCATGGCCACCGGCTCGGTGATCAGCAGCCCGGTACCGCCCCGGGCCCGGCTGGCCATGTAGTCGTACAGGCGGTCGGTCGCCCGCCCGTCCCGGATGAACCGCGACACGATCGAGGCATGCGCGAGCCGGTTGCGGACCGGCACGCCGCCGATCACGGCGGGGCTGAACAGGGTGGGATAGTTCACGCGGTCAGTGTGCGGTCGTCGGCCGTGCCGATCTGTGCCATTTCATCCCGGATGTGGCGGCGCTCCGTCGAATCGGTCTCCAGTGAACGCAGCACGGCGGCAATCAGCTGCTGGCGGCGCTGGTCGAGCTCGGCCACTTCGTCGGGAGAGAGCTCGTAGCCTTCGATCCCGGGGGTCAGGGGCACGCCGGCCTGGCCAGCAACGCGCTCCAGCAGGTAGAGGCGCTTCCTGATGACCCACAGCTCGGCGGTGAGCTCGAGCACCATGCTCATCAGTTCGTCAGTACCACTGCCGGCGAAGAAGCGGGGGCGCTTGCCCCGGTGGGCCAGGGGAACGCGTGGCCGGCGGGGGGTGTGCTGCAGTCTCATCAGTGTGGTCTCCTACTTCCAGGCGCCAAAGCCGTACCAGCGGAGGTCTTCTGACAACCGGCCCGTGCGATTGTCGAACTCGGCGCCCTGCGTCCGGGTCCTGGCCACCGCGGCTGCGAATTCTTCCCCGGAGGTATAGGTGTAGCGGGGCACAACTGCCTCAAGGAAATGCTCCGCGGCAAATCCCGCGGACGTGCAAAGCTGCCGGAAGTCCTGGTCGCGGAAGGGTTTGTACCACGGCTCCTTGTTGTAGTAGCTGTCCCAGTCCAGGTAGAACTGGTCATAGGGATCCATCCGGTCGTTCGGCGGCAGCTCCATGTTCAGGAACAGGCCGCCCGGCTTCAGCACGCGGAAGGCTTCGCGGAAAAAGCTGCGGATGTCCTTCAGGGGCAGCTCGTGCAGGAACATCGAGGAGAAAACCAGGTCGAAGGACGCATCCGGAAATTCGAGTTCGGTGGCGTCCATCTGCATGAAGCGCACCGGCAGGCCGAAACTCGCCGCGCGGGCGGCCGCATAGCGGACCACCCCGGGACTCACGTCGATGCCGGTAACGGCGGCCTCGGGAAAGGTCCTGGCCCAGGGCAGGGTGTTGTGGCCCACGGTGCAGCCGGCATCCAG
Source organism: uncultured Chromatiaceae bacterium (assembly GCA_964407855.1). Taxonomy (GTDB): domain Bacteria; phylum Pseudomonadota; class Gammaproteobacteria; order Steroidobacterales; genus SHZI01. Next base: position 34,194 of record CAYOXI010000012.1, on the reverse strand, counting down.
GATCTGAGTTGGGTGGCAAGCGGGAAAGGCGAGCCGCACGAAATTGGCGAATGAATGGCCGATGTCATCCATGTCCCGGCCCATCTGGTTGAAGGCAAAGACGTTGATGCTGTTGTCGTAGATCGCACCGGCCGTCACGTCGTCCGGACCGTACTCGGTGTGATAGCTGCCCGGCGACAGATGCACGTCGATGTTCGCCACGTTGGACGGCACGGCCAGGGCGGGATTCGGCACGAACTGGCCCGGCCGCTCCGCCGCCCGGGCGTTGAGATGCTCGATACTGCGGTCGACCACCGGAATCACGGACCGGAACACCATCTCCTGGGCGTTGTAGCGGATGGCACTGTAAAAGCGGAAGTAACGATCTTCCTGCATGGCATCGTGCACTTCCCCGCCGGCACCCGGTGCACGCCCGGTGGCACGCTCGAAGGCGGGACGAACGCGCCGCTCGTAGCCCTCACGCATGGACGTTGCCATGTCCCCAAGCACGTGGCGGCGGAGAGAAGCCACAAATTCCTGCCGGGTGCGTTCGTCCCGCGTCGGGGTCACGCGCAGGTCATGGGAAAGATCCTTGAGCATGGTCGGCTTGCGCCCCGCTAAAACCGGCTTGCCGGCGAGGGCCAAACTCTGCTATTTTGTTTTCTGCGAGTCAAACACAAATTCTTCTTGTATCTTGGATATCCGTAAGGGAGGCGCCACGGCCCATGCAAACCCTGATCGTTCTGTTCAAACTCAAACCGGGTACCGATGTCGCGGCCTACGAGGCGTGGGCCCACAGCACCGACCTGCCCATCGTCCGGCAGCTGCCCTCGGTGAGCAGCTTCGAGGTTTTCAGGACGGCCGGGCTGCTCGGCTCCACCAGCCCCGCTCCCTGCGATTATGTGGAGATGATCGGGATCCGCGACCTGCCCGGCTTCGGGACGGACGTACAGACCGAGACCATGCGCCGGGTTGCCGCCGAGTTCCGCCAGTTCGCCGACAGCCCGGTATTCATGCTCACCAACCGGATCAGCTAGGTCCGCGCAGCCAGGAGAAGAGGCATGAACAGGTTTGAGGGCAAAGTCGCGATCTGCACCGGCTCCGGTCGCCGGGCGGGACTCGGTGCCGCCATCCTGCAGCGGCTGGCAGGCGAGGGCTGCGCTGTGGTGGTCTCCGACCTGGGCGCTCCGGACCACTTCCTCGGGGCGGACGACATCGGGGCGGCTGGTGAGATGGAGGCCATCGCGGCCGAATTGCGGGCCAACGGCGCGCGGGTACTGGTCGTCCCCTGCGATGTCAGGAACGAGCAGAGCGTGCAGCAGCTCGTTGCCCGTACGGTCGCGGAATTCGGTCGGCTGGACATCCTGGTGAACAATGCCGGCGTGGGCTACCTCCTCAAGCCCTTCGTGGAAGCCACGGCGGAGGAATGGCGCCTGGTGCTGGACGTGAACCTGACCGGTGCCTTCCTGTGTTCGAAGCATGCGGCCTTGCAGATGCGCGCTGCCGGCAACGGGGGACGCATCATCAATATCGCGAGCCAGGCCGCCAAGTCAGGCTTTCCACACCTGGCGGCCTACGTAGCCTCGAAACACGGCATGATCGGGCTCACCCGCTCCACCGCCATCGAACTTGGCGGCGACGGCATCACGGTGAACGCCGTGTGCCCAAATCACGTCACGACGGGCCTCGGCGCGAAGCAGAATGAGTACTACGCCCGGGTCCGGGGACAGAGCCCCGAGCAGTTCATGGCGGCCATGCGGACGCGCATTCCCCTGGGAAGACCCGGGCTGCCGGAAGACACGGCCGCTGCCGTGGCTTTCCTCGCGTCGGACGATGCCCGCTACATCACGGGCGAGGCCATGAACGTGAGCGGCGGCGAAGAGCAGCACTGAGCAGGGCAGCACCGGGCTGAGGCGCATGGAACACCGGCAGCTCGAGCGTTTTCTGGCAGTGATTGATCATGGCAGCCTGGTGGCCGCCGCCCGTCACCTGCACCTGACCCAGCAGGCCCTGAGTGCCAGCCTGGCCAATCTCGAACGGGACCTGGGCGTGCGCCTGTTCAATCGCAGCCCCGGGGGCATCACCCAGCCCACGACCCACGGCGAGGCGCTGGTACGGCACGCCCGTGCACAGCTCGCGGGGGCGGAACGGGCCCGCGAGGAACTGCTCAACCTCAGTGACGGCTATACGGGCACGGTCACGGTTGGGCTCGGAGAGTCCTTTGCCGGCAATATCATTGCGGAAGCCGTGCTGCGCTTCCGGAAGCTCCGGCCGGGAATCCGTGTCAACCTGATCGAGGGCTACTCCGAGAAGTTGCGACACCGCCTTTACGAAGGGGAATTCGACTTCATCGCAGCTGGCGTCAGTGCGTATGAGCTCGCCGAAGGATTCACCCGGGACGTCATCTACTCCACCAACGACGTGATCGCGGCCCGACCGGAGCACCCGCTCGCCGGCCGCCGGAATCTGGCCCTGAAGGACCTCGAGGGCTGCGCCTGGCTGGTGCCCTACTCCCGGTCCCGCGACCTGGAGGTGATCGTCGAGGCTTTCGTCGCGGAAAACCTCGAGCCACCCCGTCAGATCGTCGGCAGCGATGCCTACCGGATCGGCATGCACCTGCTGCTGGCCAGCGACCTGCTCGTGATGGTGTCACCGGAACTGATCGCGCCGGAACTGGCGCGCCGGCCGGCGCTGCTCAGGGTACTGAAGATCGGGAGGCCCACAGTCCAGCGAAATGCCAGCCTTATATATCCATCCGGGCGTCCCCTCACGCCCCCTGCGGCCTTGCTGCTGGAGGAAGTCCGGAAGGTTGCCCGCTCGGCGTAGTCGCTCACTCCTGCCTGGTGCTGTTGCCCTGCAGACGGCGAATCAGGGTCCGCAGGAAAACCTTGTTGAAGCGCAGCTGACACTCCGTGGACACCTGCTCCAGCATGGTTGAGCTGACCGACAGCACCGTCACCCCTTCCCGGGCGCGGAAGCCGGCGGTACTCCGGGCGCCGGAGATGTAGCCGGTCTCCCCAAAGCAGTCGCCCTCACGCAGCATGCCGAGGTCACGGCCCCCACTCTCCACCGCCACCCGGCCGGCGACGATCACGTAGAAGCGGTCATCGGTGGTGCCCTCCCGGACGATCTCGTCCCCGGTGCCGTATTCCCGCCATTCACTGGCACGGAGCAGCTCGCGGATTTCGGACTGGGAGAAGTCATGAAAAAATGACAGCCGGCGCAGCGTGTCAAACTGATCGCGGCGGTCGACGCCGTCCGACTGCCCCTTCAGCTGGTGGTAGACGCGGGTCAGCTGCGCGCCGAATTCACCACCGCTGGTGTAACGCTGGGCGGGATCCTTCTGCAGGGCCCTGGACACCACGTCCTCCAGTGCCTCCGGCACGCCGAGCCGCAGCGTGTGAATCGGCGGTGGCGTGGAATAGACGATCTGGTTCAGCAGCTTGGACAGTGAACTGGCGCGAAATGGCCGGAAGCCCGTGAGCAGCTCGTACATCACTGCACCGAGCGAATAGATGTCCGACGCGGGCGTCAGGTCGGTACCCTGCACCTGCTCGGGCGACATGTAGCTTGGCGAGCCCGCAATGCCTTCGATCTTGGAGATCTCGGCGTCGCTGAGGATCGCGATTCCGAAATCGATGATGCGCACATCATTGTCATTGGTGAGCATGATGTTGCTGGGCTTGATGTCCCGGTGAATGACACCCCGCTTGTGGGCGTACTGCAGTGCCTTGGCGCACTTGTAGACGATCTTCACCACATCCTCGATATGCAGGAGATTGTCCGGCCGGCAATAGGCTTCGAGCGTACGGGCCCGCTGGACGTGCTCCATGACGACGTAGTATTTGCCGTCCTCCTCGCCGGCATCGAAGATGGGCAGGATGTTCGGATGCTGCAGCATGCCGACCATGTGCGCTTCGTTGAAGAACATCTTGCGGGCGATCCTGGTACGGGCAGGATCCTCGTCCGTTGGCGAGTGGTAGACCTTGATGGCCACATCCCGCCGGAAATAGGGATCGTGGGAGAGGTAAACCGTGCCGGTTGTGCCGCGGCCGACCTCATTGATGATGACGTACTTGCCGATCTTCTCCGGGACTGCCGCCGGCCTGGCAGGTGCGGCACTCGGTGAAGATTGCTGAACCATGCGGCGGGAACCTGAACGGCAACTAGAAGAGCGGCAGCAACAGCACCCCCTGGACAACCAATGCCGCATAAATGGCCGCCAGAACGTCGTCGAGCATAATGCCCACGCCGCCGCGCAATCTGTGATCAGCCTCGCGAATCGGCCAGGGCTTGGCGATGTCGAAGGCCCGGAACAGCAGGAAGGCGGCCAGCATCCAGCCGGGATTCCGGGGTGTGACGGCCAGCACGAGCAGCATGCCCACGATCTCGTCGAGCACGATGCCGCCATGATCATGCACGCCCAGGCGGCGGGCACTGATCCCGCAGATCACGGCCCCGCCGAAAAAGCCGATCGTCAGCGCCGCCAGCAGCACGGGCGGCGACATCGGCGGCAGCGCCCACCAGATCGCGACAGCCAGCAGGGACCCCCAGGTGCCCGGGGCCCGTGGCAGCAAGCCGGTGCCGAAGCCGAAGGCCAGCCAGTGGACCGGATCGCGCAGCACGGCCCGACGCAGCTCATCTGCATTGGCAGGTGCGGTCATCGGAAATGCCGGAAGGTGGTAGCCGGCACCGGCAGAGGCCGGCCCAGATGACGCCAGCGCACTCCGTCGCCGGCAATCACGCGGCCAATCCGGGTTGCTGCCACTGACCACGCCGCTGCCCGTGCCGCAAGCTCCGCTTCACGATCGGGGCCAAGCGTGAACAGCAGTTCGTAGTCATCGCCACCCGTCAGCGCATCAGTCACCGCGGAATCCGGTGCCCGCAGAAGGTGCGCGGCGCTCAGTGGCAGACGCTCCACTTCCATCTCCGCGCCAGTGCCGCTGGCGGCCATGAGCTTGCCGAGATCGTCGGCCAGACCATCGGACACATCGAGCATCGCGCTGGCAAGTCCGGCCAGCGCGCGGCCTTCCGCGAGCCGGGGTTCCGGATAGAGGAAGCGCTGCTGAAGCTGCAGGGTGGCGTCATCCGGCGGTTGCGCCCCCGGCGCGAGCAGGCGCCGTCCGGCGACCGCCTCCCCCGGATGTCCGGTGACCCAGATGCCGTCGCCTGCCCGCGCACCGCTGCGCAGGATCGCCGTACCGGGACGCACGCAGCCGTGCACGGTCACGCAGGCGCCGAGCGGACCCCGGACAGTATCCCCGCCGATCAGGCTCACCTGGCACCGGTCCGCCAGCGCCAAGAACCCCCGCGAGAACTCGCCGAGCCAGTCCGCGTCCACGCGTGGCAGGGACAGCGCGAGGCTGCACCAGAGCGGTTCGGCCCCCATCGCGGCCAGGTCGCTCAGGTTGACCGCCAGTGCCCGGTGACCGACGGCGGCCGGAGGAATGCCATCAGGGAAATGCGTGCCCTCGAAAATCGCGTCGGTCGCCACCACCAGGTCGTAGCCTGGCGGCGGCCGGACCACGGCTCCGTCGTCGCCGATCCCGAGCACCACGCCGCGGGACTGGTCGCGCATCACGTGCATGCCCGCGTGGTCGCCGATCTCGATGGGCGGGCCAGCCTCGGGCCGCGCAAAGAACCGGTTGATCAGGTCCTGCTCGTCCATGTGCGCGCCGGCAACCGCCCGGGCCTCACCGTTCCTGGCGCAGCTGGGCAGCGAGGCGGTCGAGCAGCGCGTTGATATAGCGGAAACTGTCCTGGGCGCCGAATTCCCGGGCGAGCTGCACGGCCTCGGTAATCACCACCTTGGGCGGTACATCCGGGTGGCCGCGCAGTTCGGCGAGGCCGAGCCAGAGGATGCCGCGTTCCACAGGATCGAGCTGGCTGATGGGCCGGTCGGCCTCGGCGGCGATCAGCTCATCAAGCCCGGTGGGGTCCCCGATGATCTCGTTGAGCAGTGCACCGAAGTAGGGACCATCGACCCGGTCGAAATCCCTGCCATCGGCAAACTGCTGACGGATCTCGGCGGCCGTATGGCCGGTGAGCTGGAACTGGTACAGGGCCTGGACCAGCAGGCGGCGGGAACCGTGCCGGCCGGTGGCAGCCATGGCTGGCCCTCAGGCCTCGAACTGGCGCAGGAGACTGATCATCTCCAGCGTGGCAAGCACCGCGTCGGCACCCTTGTTGCCACCCTTGCCGCCGGCCCGGTCCATGGCCTGCGCCATGCTGTCGCAGGTGAGCAGTCCGAAGCCGATGGGGAGGTCGAACTCGAGACTCACCCGGCTCAGCCCCGCCGCACATTCGCCACAGACATAATCGAAGTGCGGGGTCTCGCCGCGAATGACGGCACCGATGGCGGCAATACCGTCGTAGCGCCGCAGCTTCGCGATGCGCCGTGCCGCCAGCGGCAGCTCGAAGGCGCCAGGTACGCGCACGACATGGATATCCGTCTCGGCGGCGCCAAGGCGCTTCAGGGTATCCGCTGCGCCCTCGACCAGGTGGCGGACAATCAGGTCGTTGAAGCGGGCGGCCAGGATGACAATCCGGGCATCCCGCGCAGTAAGCTGGCCTTCAATGATCCGCATTCGCCGTCACTCACTGCCCGCGCGCCCGGGCGGCGCATCAACGTACTCTACTACTTCGAGCCCGAAGCCTGATAGCCCGTGCATCTGCTTCGGGGCACTCAGCACCCGCATCCGGTGCACGCCGAGATCGCGCAGGATCTGCGCCCCGGTGCCGTAACTGCGGAGCACCGGGCCACCGTCCGGGACGGGTGGCGGCTCCGACTCCACCGGGCCCTTCAAGGCCTGAACAGCCGACAGCAGGTCCCGCGGCGCCTCGCCGTAATGCAGGAGCACGACCACGCCATGTCCGGACGCGGCGATCTGCTGCAAGGCCGAGCGCAGTGGCCAGCCCAGCTCCGGGCTGATCACGCCCACCACATCACCCAGTGTGTCCTGAACGTGTACCCGCACCAGCGGCGGCTCCGGTCGGGAGAGGTCGCCGCGGACCAGTGCCAGGTGAATGTTGCGATTCACCTGGTCCTCGTAGCAGACCAGCCGGAAATCGCCGAACTCGGTCACGACCTGCTGCTCCGCGACCCGCTCGACGGACTGGTCGTGCTGGAGGCGATAGCGGATCAGGTCGGCGATCGTGCCGATCCGCAGGCCATGCCCGCGGGCGAAGAGCTCGAGCTCGGGCCGCCGCGCCATCGTGCCGTCTTCATTGAGGATCTCGACGATCGCTGCGGCGGGTTCGAATCCAGCCAGTCGGGCCAGGTCGCAACCGGCTTCCGTGTGGCCTGCCCGGGTGAGTACACCGCCGGACTGGGCCATCAGCGGAAACACATGGCCCGGCTGGCGGATGTCCAGCGGGGTTGCGTCGGGCGCCACCGCCACCCGGATGGTCCGTGCCCGGTCCTGGGCCGAGATCCCGGTCGTGACTCCCTCGGCTGCCTCGATCGAGACGGTGAAGTTGGTACCGTGCTGCTGGTCCGTATCCCCGACCATCAGCGGCAGGCGCAACTGCTGGCAGCGGGCGCGCGTCAGCGTCAGGCAGATCAGGCCGCGCCCGAAGCGCGCCATGAAGTTGACGTCCTCGGGCCGGACCTTGCTGGCGGCCATCAGCAGGTCGCCTTCGTTCTCCCGGTCCTCGTCGTCCACAATGATGACCATGCGGCCCTGACGGAGGTCGTCGATGATCTCCGCGATGGGACTGAAGACGCTGGCCGGGCCGGGGGCAGCGCGTGGGCCGGATTGCGAAGGGATCATTGGCTTACCAGGAGTCTTTCAACGTAGCGGGCGACCAGGTCTATTTCGACATTCACTGCCGACCCGATCCGGTAATTCTGCATGATAGTCTGCTTGAGGGTGTGCGGGATCAGCGTTACCTGCGCGCAGCCCTCCTCCGCCGCATTGACGGTGAGGCTCACCCCGTCGATGCAGATGGAGCCCTTCCGCGCCACGTAGCGCTCGAGCTCCGGCGGCAGCCGGAAGCGCAGTACGGTTGCAGCGCCTTCCGGCCTGATCAGAGCGACGGCCCCCACCCCGTCCACATGGCCGGTCACCAGGTGCCCGCCGAGAGGATCCTGCAGGGTCATTGCCGGTTCCAGGTTCACCGCGCTGCCGGCGACCAGGCTGCCGAGCGTGGTGACCCGCAGGGTCTCCGCGGAGACATCGGCGGCAAAGCTCGCGCTATCCTGCGCCACCACCGTCAGGCAGGCACCGTTCACGGCGATGCTGTCGCCGAGGCGCAACGGCCTGCCGGCCAGGGCGCCCAGGCCGAAGACCAAACGCCGCCCGGCATCTGTCGGTTCGACGCTCGCCACTGTGCCCAATGCCTGGATGATTCCGGTGAACATACCCTGTCCTCGTCAGTGCAACGGCGCCGGGCGGAAGATGAGACGCAGATCCTCACCCACCGGCCGCGCCGACAGCAGCCGGAACCGGGGACCGTCGCCGGGAGCAGCCGGCGACGGCATCGAAAACATGCCCCTGGCCGAGTCGCCGAGTACGGTGGGGGACTGGTAAATCACCAGTTCGTCCACCAGGCCGGCAGCCAGCAGCGCCCCACTGAGCTCGCGTCCGGCCTCCACCCAGACCTCGTTGATCTCCAGCGCCGCGAGGCGCGTCAGCACGGCGTGCAGGTCGAGCCTGCCGGCGGTTACCGGCAGGACTTCTACCCGGGCACCGCGCGCGGTCAGCGCGGCAGCTGCCACTCCGGCCCCGGCCCCGGCCAGCACCAGCACTTCTCCGGGCGGCTCCAGCACACGGGCAGCGGGCGGCGTCCGCAGCCGGGTATCGAGGATCACGCGCAGTGGCTGCCTTGGCCCTTCACCGGCGGCATCGCGCACATCCAGGCGGGGATCATCCGCCAGGATCGTCCCGCTACCGGTCAGCACGGCCGCGCTCCGGGCGCGCCAGCGCTGCACGTCCCGGCGTGCGGCGTCGCCCGTTATCCACCGGCTGCGGCCGTCACCCAGCGCGGTCCTGCCGTCCAGGCTGGCCCCGATCTTCAGCCGGGTCAGCGGCCGGCCCCGCTGCATCCGGAGGTTGAAGCCCTCGTTCAGTTCCATCGCCTCGGCGGCCAGCAGCCCACCCTCGACGGTGATCCCCGCGGCCTGCAGTGCCGCCTCGCCCCCGCCGTTCACCTGCGGATTCGGATCAGCCGCGGCGAACACCAGCCGCCGGATCCCGGCTGCCTGCAGCGCAAGGGTACACGGCGGCGTCCGGCCGGTGTGACAGCACGGCTCCAGAGTCACATAGGCGGTCGCACCCCGGGCTTTGGCGCCGGCCTCGGCCAGCGCATGGACTTCCGCGTGGGGTCCGCCGGCCCGCTGATGCCACCCCTCACCGACGACCTCGCCATCCCGGGCGATCACGCAGCCCACCCGGGGATTCGGCTGGGTGGACTCCAGCCCCCGCGCGGCGAGCACCAGCGCCCGGGCCATGAGCTGCCGGTCGGTCGCACTGAAGCTCACGGCACGTCGTCCGGCAACAGCGACAGCTGGTCGCGGCGGCGGTCCTGGTCGGCCAGTTCGCGCAGGCGGCGAATCTCCTCCTGGAATGACTCCACATCCTGGAAGCTCCGGTAGACCGAGGCGTAGCGGACATAGGCCACCTCATCCAGCGCCCGCAATTCCTCCATGACGAGATCGCCTATCAGGCGGGAATGAACCTCGCGCTCGCCCAGGGTCTGCAGGCGATGGACGACACGGGCCAGGGCCGCCTCCACCGCCTCGCTGTCCACCGGCCGCTTCTCCAGCGCCCGGATCATGCCGCTGCGAAGCTTGTGGTCATCGAAGGGTTCGCGGTTCTCATCCCGTTTCACGACGCGAGGCATCACCAGTTCCGCGCCCTCGAAGGTCGTGAAGCGCTCACCGCAGCCCAGGCACTCGCGCCGGCGGCGCACCTGGGAACCCTCACCCGCAAGACGTGAATCAATCACCTTCGTCTCCGGATGACTGCAGAAGGGGCAGTGCATCGGCTGTCATCCGGACCCGCTAGCGGCCCCGGGTCATCGATAGACCGGGAATCGGCTGCACAGCTCGATGACCTTCTGGCGCACCTCGTCCGCCCGGGACTCATTGCGGAGATCATCCAGCAGGTCCGCGATCAGGCCGCCCAGCTCCTGCATCTCCGGCGCGCGGAAACCCCGGGTGGTGACAGCGGGGGTGCCCATCCTGACGCCGCTGGTGACGAAGGGTGAACGCGGGTCGTTGGGCACGGCATTCTTGTTGACCGTGATGTGTGCACCGTCCAGCACCGCGTCAGCATCCTTGCCGGTGATGTCCTTGTCGATGAGGTCCACCAGGAACATGTGGTTCTCGGTGCCACCGGATACGATCCTGTAACCACGCTCCATCAGCACGTTGGCCAGCAGCGCCGCGTTGGCCTTGACCGCACGCTGGTAGTCGCGGAAATCCGGCTGGAGCGCTTCCAGAAAGGCGACCGCCTTGGCCGCGATCACATGCATCAGCGGTCCACCCTGGGTCCCGGGAAAGACCAGGGAGTTCAGCTTCTTGTGCATGTCATCGTTGGCCCGGGCGAGGATCAGTCCGCCCCGGGGTCCACGCAGCGTCTTGTGGGTGGTGGTGGTCGTCACATCGGCGATCGGCACGGGATTCGGGTATTCGCCAGCGGCCACCAGGCCGGCCACGTGGGCCATGTCAACCAGCAGGTACGCGCCGACGCTGTCAGCAATCTCACGGAATTTCTGCCAGTCGACAACCCTGGAATAGGCCGAGAAGCCGGCAATGATCATCCGCGGCCGGTGGGTGCGGGCCAGCGACTCCACCTCGTCGTAATCGATGAGCCCCGTCTCCGCATGCACGCCGTAGGAGACAATATTGAACAGCTTTCCCGAGAAATTGACGGGCGAACCGTGGGTGAGATGGCCACCGTGGGCCAGGCTCATGCCGAGCACGGTGTCACCCGGCTTGAGCAGCGCGAGGTAAACCGCCACATTGGCCTGCGAGCCGGAATGGGGCTGGACATTGGCATAGGCCGCGCCGAACAGCTGCTTCGCGCGGTCGATCGCCAGGTTCTCTGCCATGTCGACGAACTGGCAACCGCCGTAGTAGCGCTTGCCGGGATAGCCCTCGGCATATTTGTTGGTGAGGACCGAGCCCTGCACTTCCAGCACCCGGCGACTGACATAGTTCTCGGAGGCGATCAGCTCGACATGCTCTTCCTGGCGACGTTCCTCGTTGCTGATTGCCCGGGCAAGTTCCGGGTCGAAGGTGGCGAGCGTCGAATCGCTGCTGATCATGGCGAGCTCCGGGGGAAAAGCAGGACATTCTACCCGAGGCCTGACCGGCCGCGGTGGCCGGGCACCTTGATGTGGAAGTCGGCTAGGCCATCTCGCCCGCCGCCACAAAGCTCTCGACAACGCCCGTCCATGCCTGGGCCAGGTTCCGCCGGTTGTACCCGCCACCACCCAGTCCCAGCAGGCGACCGGCGGCGTAGCGGTCGGCCAGCACGCAAAGACGCGCGGCGGCATAGGCATGGGCCGCCGGTGACAGCCGCAGGTGGGCCAGGGGATCGCCGGCCAGACTGTCGGCGCCCGCCTGCAACAGGATGAATTCCGGGCGAAAGGCCGTCAGGTGGGCCTCCACCTGCTCCCAGGCGCGCCGGAACTCCTCGTCCGCGGCGCCGGGGGCGAGCGGAATATTGAGCTTGGTCCCGGCCGCTGCGTCGCGCCCGGTCTCGGCAGCGGTGCCGGTGCCGGGGTAAAGGTAGCGGCCGTCCTCGTGGATATCCGCAATGCAGACCCCGGGGTCCGCCTCGAAGGCGTAGAACACCCCGTCACCGTGATGGGCATCGATGTCCACGTAGGCAACACGGGCCAGCCCGTGACGGGCGCGCAGCAGTTCGAGCACCACGCCGCAGTCGTTGTAGATGCAGAAGCCCGCCGCCCGGTCGCGGCGCGCATGATGCAAGCCGCCGATCGGCACGAATGCGCGCCGCGCATGACGGGCCATCAGGTGCTCCATCGCGAAGATCGCCGCACCAACCACGGCGGCCGCTGCCTGGTCCAGTCCCCGGCGGGCCGGCGTATCGCCCTCGTCGAGGTAACCGGTGCCCGCGAGGCACTGGGCTTCAACCCGGGCTACGTGCGCGGGCGTATGAAAGGCGGCCAGTTCTGCATGGGTTGCTTCGGCCGCCGCAACCAGATTGACGCGGCTGGTGAGTCCGCGGCTGGCGAGTTCCTGGTGAAAGACATCGTGCCGGTCAGCACCAAAGGGGTGTCCGTCGCCAAAGCCATAGGCCGCGATGTTTGCACCCTTCAGCACGAGTACGTCGCCCTGTCCCGTGGCCATCGCCGAAGCCCGCACGCTGCTGACCCGACTGCAGTATAGCTTTGCAAGGCCTGATGCTTCGCTGATAATGCCAACGCAATCTCCTCCTCCAGCACGCGGACAAATCCCCAGTGGCGCAATACGTCTACACCATGAACCGGGTCGCGAAGATCGTCCCGCCGAAGCGGTTCATCCTCAAGGACATCTCGCTGAGCTTCTATCCGGGCGCGAAGATCGGCGTGCTCGGGCTCAACGGCTCCGGCAAATCCACGCTGCTCCGGATCATGGCCGGCGTTGACCAGGAATTCGAAGGCGAGGCACGTCCGCAGCCCGGCATCCGCATCGGCTACCTGCCCCAGGAGCCTGAGCTGCCGGCCGGGAAGACCGTCCGCGAGATCACCGAAGAAGGCCTCGGCGAGATGCAGCAGCTCGTCAAGCGCTTCAACGAAATCAGCGAGAAGTTTGCCGAGCCGATGGATGATGACGAGATGAATCGCCTGCTGGAGGAGCAGGGCGGGCTGCAGGACCAGATCGATGCGAAGAATGGCTGGGAGATCGAGCGCAAGCTGGACATCGCCGCCGATGCACTCCGGCTACCCGACTGGGACGCCATGGTGGACAAGCTGTCCGGTGGCGAGCGCCGGCGCGTGGCACTGTGCCGGCTGCTGCTCGCCGAGCCCGACATGCTGCTGCTGGACGAACCCACGAACCACCTCGATGCCGCCTCGGTCACCTGGCTCGAACGCTTCCTGGAGCAGTACCCCGGAACCGTGATCGCCGTGACCCACGACCGCTACTTCCTCGACAACGTGGCCGGCTGGATCCTCGAACTCGACCGCGGCCATGGCATCCCGTGGCAGGGCAATTACTCGTCGTGGCTCGAGCAGAAGGAACAGCGCCTCGGACTCGAGGAGAAGTCCGAGCAGGCGCGCCAGAAGACCATCAAGGCTGAGCTTGAGTGGGTCCGGGCCAATCCGAAGGCGCGCCAGGCGAAGAGCAAGGCCCGCCTCAGCCGCTTCCAGGAGCTCGTGTCCCAGGAGTACCAGACCCGCCAGGAGACCAGCGAGATCTACATACCGCCCGGCCCGCGGCTGGGAGACCTGGTGATCGAGGTGAATCATCTGCGCAAGGGCTTTGGCGATCGCCTGCTGATCGAGGACCTGAGCTTCCAGGTGCCGCCGGGTGCAATCGTCGGCATCATCGGCCCGAACGGCGCCGGCAAGACCACCCTGTTCCGCATGCTGACCGGGCTCGACAAGCCGGACGGCGGCGAGATCCGTCTCGGCGAGACCGTGCAGCTGGCCGCGGTGGACCAGTCCCGCCAGTCGCTGGACGACAAGAAAACGGTCTGGGCCGAGATCTCCGGCGGCGAGGACATCCTGCGCGTCGGCCGCTACGAGACCCCGTCCCGCGCCTACGTCGGGCGCTTCAACTTCAAGGGCGGCCAGCAGCAGCAGTTCATCGGTGACCTGTCCGGCGGTGAGCGCAACCGGGTGCACCTGGCCAAGGTGCTCAAGTCCGGCGGCAATGTGCTGCTGCTCGACGAACCCACCAATGACCTGGACGTCGAAACGCTGCGGGCCCTCGAGGAGGCACTGCTCGAGTTTCCGGGCTGCGCGATCGTGATCTCCCACGATCGCTGGTTCCTGGACCGGATCGCGACGCATATACTGGCCTTCGAGGGCGACAGCCAGGTGGTCTGGTTCCAGGGCAACTACGCCGACTATGAAGCCGATCTGCGCCGGCGCCTGGGCGATGACGCCGCCAACCCGCACCGGATCCGCTTCCGGCCACTGACGCGCTAGGCCAGAACCGCAGTGCAATCAGCCGCAACGCCAGCCGAGGTAGCGACAACACCGTGACCGCCAGCATCACTGCCGATGGCCGCTTCGAACGGAACGGCGCGATGGGCACCATGGAATGTCCCCACTGCGGCGCACAGGCGCCCATGGCGGTCACCGCCTTCCCGCCTTTCGCCCGGCTGCTGGCCGAGCGTCCGGCCCAGATTGGCGTGGTGCTCCAGTGTCCGGCCTGCAAGGCGCCGGTGTTCCTGCGTTACCGCACCCGGATGTGGCGGAACGACCGTGTCGAACTCCATCCGCTGCCCCAGCCCGTCGAACATCCCCCCGAACGTTTCAGCCTGGGCTATCTGCCACCGCCCGTCGCTGCGCGTTTTCGGGAAGCGCTCGCCTGCTACACGCGTGGTTTGTGGCAGGCCTTCGCGGCCATGTGCCGGCAGACGGCCCGGGCCGTCTTCGCCGACGTGGGCGAGGCCGGACGACTGCGCATCTTCGATCAGGTAACCGAAGTCCAGCAGCTCGGCGAAATCGATGACGTGTCCTTCGCGGCCATCTGCCAGGTGATCTTCGACCCCGATGGCAGCCGCGCCGAGCCGGATTTCGACCGGCGCAAGGCAGCCGCACTGCTGGAAACCATGAAGGATGTGCTCACCCAGACCTATGTGCGCCGCGCCAAACTACGGCAGGCACTCAAGGTCCGGCGCTTCTTCGCGGATCAGTCGGAAGGGCTCGACGAGCCGGCCAGCCTGCGCAGCTAGCCGACGAAGCGGCGCGCATTCCGGAACAGGCGCATCCACGGGCCGTCCTCGCCCCACCCGGGCGGATGCCAGGAATGCTGCACGGTGCGGTGCACCCGCTCGGGATGCGGCATCAGGATGGTGACGCGCCCGTCCTCCGAGCACAGGCCCGCAAGGCCCTCGGGCGACCCATTGGGATTGGCCGGGTAGGTGGTCGCCACCGCGCCCCGGTTAGCCACGTAGCGCAGCGCCAGCTGTCCGGTGCTGCGACAGGTCTCCAGGGAATCCGTTGACGTGAACTCCGCGCGACCCTCACCGTGGGAGGTGGGGATCAGCAGCCGGCTGCCGGCCATGTCCCCGAGCAGTACGGAGCGGGAGGGCAGTACCTCCACCAGGCTGAGCCGCGCCTCGAACTGTTCGGAACGGTTGCGGCGAAAGCGCGGCCAGTGGGCGGCTCCCGGGATCAGCTCGGCCAGCACGGCCAGCATCTGGCAGCCGTTGCACACCCCGAGCGTGAAGCTGTCCGGACGGGCGAAGAACGCGGCGAATTCATCCCGGGCTCGCGCATTGAAGAGGATGGACTTGGCCCAGCCGCCACCCGCACCGAGCACGTCGCCGAAGGAAAAGCCGCCGCAGGCCGCCAGCCCCTGGAAGCCGGCCAGCGCCTGCCGCCCCGCGAGCACGTCACTCATGTGCACGTCAACGGCATCGAACCCCGCGCGCCGGAAGGCCGCTGCCATCTCGAGCTGACTGTTGACGCCCTGCTCCCGGAGGATCGCGACGCGCGGCCGCGGACCCCGGGCGGGCGCGGTGCGTGGCGCGTCCTCGCCGGGCTCGAAAAGGAGTACAGGATTGAGACCCGGGTCGTCCACGTCCAGCAGCGTGTCCCAGGCTTCCTGCGCCGTCTCCGGATTGTCCCGCAGTGCCTGCATGCGCCAGGAGAGCTCCGACCAGGTGCGATGCAGGGCGGTCCGCGGCTTGTCGAGTATCGGGCGTCCGGCCGCAACAATCTGTACCCGGTCTTCCAGCGTGACCGTCGCCACGCGGCGTACCAGCCTGCCCAGCCCGTGCCCGTCCAGCACGCGCCGGACGGCGGCCGCGTCCTCGTCGCGCACCTGGAGCACGCCACCCAGTTCCTCCGCAAAGAGTTCGGCGAGCAGCGCGTCATTGTCCGCTGCCAGCAGTTCGACCGCCAGGCCGGTGCGACCGGCAAAGGCCATCTCGCAGAGCGTGGCCAGCAGCCCGCCGTCGCTCCGGTCGTGGTAGGCAAGCAGCAGCCCAGCCCGCCGCAACGACTGGATGGCGGCGAAGTACCCGGCCAGTCGCGCCGGATCATCCAGGTCCGGCGGTTCACCGCCTGGCCGCCCGTAAGCCTGGGCAAGCATCGAGGCGCCCAGCCGGTTGCGGCCGGCACCGAGATCGACAAGGAGCAGCTGGCTCCCGGCCACGCGCTGGAGCTGGGGCGTCAGCGTCTGCCGGACATCGTCCACCGGGGCGAAAGCCGAGACCACGAGCGACACCGGCGCAAGCACGGAGCGCGTGCCGGCCGCGGGCGCGTCGGCTTCCCAGCGCGTCTGCATCGACAGCGAATCCTTGCCGACCGGAATCGCGATCCGCAGCGCCTGGCACAGCGCACTGACAGCGGCCACGGTGTCATAGAGGCGCTCATCCTCGGCGCCGGCCCCGGTTGCCGCCATCCAGTTCGCCGACAGACGCACGGCAAACAGGCCGGGGACGGCCGCCGCCGCGATGTTGGTGATGGCTTCGCCCACCGCCAGCCGGCCGGATGCCGGTGCATCCAGCACGGCCACCGGTGTGCGCTCGCCCACCGCCATCGCCTCGCCGAGGCAGGTGTCGAAACCCAGGGCGGTGACCGCCACGTCGCTGACCGGCACCTGCCATGGACCTACCAGCTGGTCACGGGCGACCAGGCCACCCACCGTCCGGTCACCGATATGGATCAGGAAGGACTTGTCGGCCACCGCCGGCATGCGCAGCACCCGCAGGCAGGCTTCCGCCACATCAATGCCGCGCAGCTCAAGGGGTGCCTTTACCGGTGTCTGGCGCCGGATCCGCCGCACCGTCCGCGGCGGCTTGCCGAGCAGCGTGGCGAGCGGCATGTCCACGGGCCGCTCCCCGGTCCGGTGGTCGGTGACAACCAGCTGGCCCGAGTCGTCCAGCGCGCCGAGCACCGCCCAGGGGCAGCGTTCCCTGGCACAGACCTGGCCGAACCAGGCCACATCCACCGGATCGATCGACAGCACATAGCGCTCCTGGGCCTCGTTGCACCAGATCTCCAGCGGCGACAGGCCGGTATCGGCGACGGGGATGGCCCGCAGCTCAAAGCGCCCGCCCCGCTGGCTGTGGTCAACCACCTCCGGCACGGCATTGGACAGGCCCCCGGCACCGACGTCGTGCACCAGCAGGATGGGATTTGGCTGGCCGTGCAGCGCAGCCCGGGCCCGGCAGGCCTCGATTACCTGCTGGGCGCGGCGCTGCATTTCCGGGTTGCCGCGCTGGACGGACGCAAAATCCAGGTCGGTCGAACTGCTGCCGCTGTCCACGGACGACGCGGCGCCGCCGCCGAGGCCGATCAGCATCGCCGGACCACCCAGCACGATCACGAGGGCGCCGGCGGTCAGCGCGGCTTTCTCGACGTCCGGTCCCGCCACGTTGCCGAGGCCACCCGCCAGCATGATCGGCTTGTGATAACCGAAAGCCCGCGTGGCATCAGCCGGATCGGCCTGCTCGAAAGTCCGGAAGTAGCCGGCGATGTTGGGCCGGCCGAATTCATTGTTGAAGGACGCCGCACCGATGGGTCCTTCGAGCATGATGCGCAGCGGACTCGCGATGCGCCCGGGCCGCCCGAGGGACTGCTCCCACGGCTGCGGCCAGCCCGGCACGTCCAGGTGGGACACGCTGAAGCCCGTGAGGCCCGCCTTCGGTCGCCCGCCCCGGCCGGTGGCCCCTTCGTCGCGGATCTCGCCGCCGGAACCGGTGGCCGCGCCGGGAAACGGGGAGATCGCCGTGGGATGGTTGTGGGTTTCCACCTTGATCAGGGTGTGCACCGGCGCATCGGGAGCGGCATACAAGCCCGTGTCTGGATCGGCATGCAGGTGAGTGGTGATGGCGCCCTCGAAGACCGCCGCATTGTCGCGGTAGGCACTGAGCACGCCGTCCGGCGTGGCGGCATGCGTGGCACGGATCATCTGGAACAGGCTGTCAGCCTGCTCGACACCGTCAATGAACCAGGTGGCATTGAAGATCTTGTGGCGACAGTGCTCCGAGTTGGCCTGCGCGAACATCATCAGTTCGGCGTCGGTGGGATCCCGGCCGGCGGCAGCGAACTTTTCCGCCAGGTAGGCAATCTCGTCCGGCGACAGTGCAAGCCCGAGTTCCCGGTTGGCAGCCTCCAGCGCGGCGACGCCGGACTGTCCCAGCGGGACCTGCGCCAGCGGCCGCGGCGGCGGAGACGCGAACAGGGCCCGGCGGAGTTCCGCCTCGCCGGCATCACCGGGCAGGACGGTTTCCGTCATCCGGTCATGCAGCTGCGGCAGCAGCGCGACCAGATCCGCCGGCGTCAGCGCGGTACCCGAGCCAATGCTGAAACGAATACCCCGCTCGACCCGCCGGACGGCGGTGAGGCCGCAGCCATGGAAAATGTCGGTGGCCTTGCTGGACCACGGCGAGATGGTACCAGCCCGCGGAATGACGAGCAGGGCAGATCCGGGCTCGTTGAGCAAATCGCCAGGGGAATCACCTGGTGCGTCCCCGCCGGCATCGTCCAGCAGCCGCGCCACCACCGCTTCCTCGGCCCGGCTGAGGGGCCGCGCCAGGGCAAGGAAATGCAGGTACCGGGCGCTGACCGCGCTGATCGCCGGTACGCGGAAACGCAGACCCGCCAGCAGCGCCTGGAGGCGGAAGGGCGAGAGCGGTGCAGCTCCGGGCCACTTCCGGAGCAGCGATCCCGCCGGATCAGGGACCGTCGCCTCCGGGTCCGTCACTTGCCGGCATCGCCGGATCCGCCCGGCGTATACAGCGGAACCGGAAACGGTGTGACGTTGCCGGCCTCGGCGGCAGTGATCTTGCTGACGCCCTGTTTCTCGACTTCGTCAATGCGCAGGATCGAGTGCAGGGGGAGATAGGTGCGGCGCACGCCGGCAAACTCGGACTTGATGCGCTCCTCGGCCGGGTCGACAACCACGGAGCTGCGCTCGCCAAACACCAGGCGCTCGACTTCGATGAAGCCGAACAGTGTGCCCTGCGTCACATTCCGGGCATAGATCTCATAGACCTTGCCCTGGCTGACGAAAACGATTTTGTAGAGATGTCTGGCGGACATTCGGTGGACGGCCACCCGCGGCGGGCGCGCAGTATAACCCACCCCGCGAAGTGTGACCCGACACGCGGTCCGGCCCGTGGCCGATCAGCGATCATTCTTTACGGAATCATCCAGGCGGGTGACGGCGGCTGCCCGGCGCCGCGACCCCGCCGTGCCGGGCAGGAACCAGGAATGCCACTTCGCCTCCGCGTCATCAGTGACAGCCAGGAGCTGCCGCAGGGTCAGCGCCTGCGGGAATTTCCCGCCGTGGGCGGCACGATCGGCCGCAGCGCCGACAACGACTGGATCCTGCCGGATGCCCGGCGCTACGTATCCAGCCGCCACGCGATCATCGACTTCCAGGGCGGCGCCTACTATCTCGTGGACACCAGCCGCAACGGCGTCTTCGTCAACGGTTCGGATACGCCAGTCGGCCGCGGTCATCCCCAGCGGCTGTTCGACGGCGACCGGATGCGCATCGGCGAGTTCGAGATTGCCGTGGAGGTCACGGGCGGCGACGACGAAGTGGCCGAAGACGGCATGCGGGATTCCATCGTCCGGGCCCAGCTCGTTCCCGAGGACGAGTCGGTGGAACTCATGCTGGTGGCCGAAGACAAGCTCACCCGGGATTCCGTACTCCAGCGCCACCTCCAGCCGTCGCGGGAGACAATGGCGAAGGTGCGGAATTTTCCGCCGCGCCCCGGCACGACCGTCAGGGCCGTGGCTTCCGCCGATGCCCGGGGCAGGACCGGGGCCGCGCCAGCCCGGGACAAGGCCCCGGCGCCTTCACCGCCAGCCGCCGACAGCGCGTCACCGGAAGCGGCCCTGGCTGCATTCCTCGCCGGCGCCGGCCTCAAGGCCGATGGCATCAGCGGCGCAACTACCACCGAGGTACTCCAGCTCTCCGGCAAACTCCTGCGGGTCATGGTGAGTGGCGTAATGGAACTGCTTCGCGACCGCAGCCACGTGAAGGACACCTTTCGCCTGCCGCAGACCGTGATGCAGGCGGCCCAGAACAACCCGCTCAAGTTCTCCCCCAGCGTCGAGGAAGCCCTGCGCTACCTGCTGAACGACCGCACCGAGGGCGCCTACCTGAGTGCCGAGGATGCCGTCGGCGCGGCGTTCCGCGATGTAAGGCAGCACGAGCAGGCGATGATGGCGGCCATGCTGCAGGCCGTGCAGGACTATGTGGAACGCTTCGATCCCGACGAGCTGAAGGCGCGCTTTGACAAGGGCATGAAGCGCGGTGGCCTGCTGTCGAGCGCCAACAAGCTCAAGTACTGGGACCTGTACGAGGAGAGCTACCTCGCGCTGACCCAGCGGGAGGACAATGGCCCCCCGCAGCTCTTCATCGAAGAGTTTGCCCGCGCCTACATCCAGGAAATCGACGGCGCCCGCGCCGCCCGCAATCGCGGCTGACTGCGGATATTCCCTGATGCCCGGGTGGCCGCGACCGCGGCATCCTGCTCCGGTGCTGTCCCGTTTAAATGACAATGATTCTCATTTAGAATTGCCGCCATGACCCTGGATGAACTCAAGACCGGCCAGTCCGGCACCATCGTTGCTGTGCAAGGTCACGGGCCCCTGGTGCAGCGCCTGATGGCGCTCGGGCTGCTTGCCGGCTCGGCGATCCGCGTGACCCGCCGGGCCATTGGCGGGGATCCGATCGAGGTCCTGGTCATGGACTACGCCCTGTCGCTGCGGCGCGAGGAAGCCCGGCTCGTCGAAGTCGTCTGCCAGGCATGAGTGCGGGGGCCCTCCCCGTCGTTGCCCTGATCGGTAATCCCAACACCGGCAAGAGCACCCTCTTTAATGCGCTGACCGGACTGAAGCAGAAGACCGCCAACTATCCCGGCGTGACTGTGGAGCGCCACACCGGCCAGCTGGAGCTTGCCGGTGAGGCCGTCCAGCTGGTCGACCTGCCCGGCTCCTACTCGCTGGCCGCCCATTCTCCGGACGAGATGGTGGCCATCGACGTGCTGCTCGGCCATGTCCCCGACCTGGCGCGCCCCCGGGCCGTCCTCGCGGTCGTGGATGCGACCAACCTGCGACGCAATCTATTCCTGGTCACGCAGCTGGCGGAACTCGGGCTGCCCCTGGTGATTGCCCTGAACCTGTCCGATGCTGCCCGGCAACGGGGTATCAGCATCGATGCCACCCTGCTCGGCGAGCGGCTGGGCGCAACGGTCGTACCGGTGTCTGCCGCCCGGGGCGAGGGACTGGCCGAGCTGCGCGCGGCCCTGGCGTCCGCCATCAGGGCAACGGCACCGCCGCCCCTGCGGGTGCTGCCCGCAGTGGGCACAGCGGCCCGGGCACTGTGGGAACAGCTGCAGGCGCGCGGACTGCAACTCAGCGAGTATGAAGTGGAGCGTGCCCTGATCGATGCGCAGGGCGCCGCCGAGCGCCGCTTCGAGCTGACCACCGGCGGCGAGTTCCGTCTGGCCCTGGAAGCGCTGCGGACGAAACTGGGCGCGGGCGTGCCGCTGGCCACCGCCGAGGCCACGGCCCGTTACGGCCTGATCAATGCCCTTGTGGCGGCAGCCGAGCATCGGGCGCCGCGGCAAGCCACCTTTGCTGACCGGCTGGACCAGGTCACCAATCACCCGGTCATCGGCTCCGTGCTTTTCCTGCTGGTGATGGCGGCGGTATTCCAGGCGGTGTTCTCGTGGGCGACGCCGCTGATGGACCTCATCGATGGCTGGTCCGCCAGCCTTGGCCAGCTGGTGGAATCCGCCCTGCCCGCCGGCGCGCTGACCAGCCTGCTGGTGGACGGGGTGATCGCCGGCGTCGGCGCCGTCGTGATCTTCCTCCCCCAGATCCTGATCCTCTTTGCCTTCATCATCGCGCTGGAAGACTCCGGCTACATGCCCCGGGTGGCCTTCATGGTGGACCGGCTGATGCGCTCCGTCGGATTGTCCGGGCAGTCCTTCATTCCGATGCTGTCGAGCTTTGCCTGTGCGGTGCCCGGCATCATGGCCACCCGGGTGATACCCGACCGCAAGGACCGGCTGGCGACCATCCTCGCCGCGCCGTTCATGACCTGCTCGGCCCGGCTGCCCGTCTACGCGCTGCTGATCAGCGCCTTTGTGCCCCAGCAGTACTTCCTCGGCGGCTTGCTCAACCTGCAGGGACTGGTGCTGCTCGGGCTCTACCTGCTCGGGATCGTCGGTGGCGTCCTTACTGCGCTGCTGCTGAAGCGCACGATGCTGCGCGGCCCGACGCCCACCTTCATGATCGAGCTGCCGCCCTACCGGATCCCGAGCTGGCGCTCGCTGCTGCTGAAACTGGTTGAACGCGGCCGGGTGTTCCTGGTGCGCGCCGGCACCGTGATCTTTGCCGTGGCGGTGGTGGTCTGGGCCCTGGCCTACTTCCCCCGTCCACCGGAAATCGCGGCCAGCTACGCGCTGGAGCGGGAGCGGGTGGAGAACGCGCCGCTGGGAGTCGAGACCCGCAACCGGCAGCTGGCGCTGGTGGAGGGCGCCGAATCGGCCGCCTACCTCGAGCAGAGCTGGCTGGGCCGGATGGGACAGGGCGTTGCCCCCGTCTTCGCGCCGCTCGGCTGGGACTGGAAAGTCTCCGCCGCCGTGATCGCGAGCTTTCCGGCCCGGGAAGTGGTGATCGCGGTACTCGGCACCATCTACGCCGTCGGCGACCAGGGCGAGGGCTCGGAGGGTGCCCTGCGGGAGCAGCTCCAGACGGCCACCCGGCCCGACGGCTCACTGGTCTACACGCTGCCGATGGTGATCGGCCTGCTGATTTTCTATGCCTTCTGCCTGCAGTGCGCGGCCACCGTCGCGGTGATCCGGCGGGAAACCAATTCCTGGCGCTGGCCCGCCTTCGCCTGGGTGTACATGACGGGCTGTGGCTACCTGGGCGCCCTGCTCGCCTTTCAGCTCGGGAGCGCGTGACGCCATGAGCCCCGGCCTGCAGGAGATTCTCGCGCTCGGCGTCGTGGCGCTGGTAGTGGCGGCCGTGATCTGGCGCCGGTGGCGGCGGCGCGGGGCAGCGCTGAAAGCCGGCGCCTGCGGTGACTGTGCCGCAGCCGGACCACCGGCGAAGGAAGCACCCGTGCGGTTCTACCGGCGCGATCCGGACAAGCAGCCAGGACAGTAGAGTAGGTTTCGTGCGCTGCGGTGCGCGGGGCGTACGGCCGGGGAGCGGATGGCTTCATCAATATGTCAAATCCGGGGGTAGTCGGCCCGCAAGAAGGGGCCGCAAGCTGCTAGTCCGGCTCGATTTCTTCACGTCTCCAGTGTTGGGTGCCGGCCGGAACCGGTCC
>CAYOXI010000012.1:7496-10678 GCA_964407855.1 uncultured Chromatiaceae bacterium | reverse complement strand
GGGGAAATCATGAATATCCGCCGTTTGTCCTTGGCAATAGTCACTGCAGGAGCGCTGCTTCTCGGCAGCACGCTGCAGGCCGCGACGCTGAGCTTCTACTGCATCACCGGCAACCTCGCGGGTGACTGCGCCATCGGCGAAGCCCAGCTGACGGTGGAAGTCACCGACCTGGGCGGCAGCAATGTCGCGTTTCGCTTTCTGAACACGGGGCTCCCAGCCGCCTCAATCAGCGAGGTCTACTTCGACGACGGCACGCTGCTCGGCCTCTCCTCGGTGGTCCATAGCGCGGGCAGACCCTGGACCGGCGGGTCCGCCTCGCCGCCCAACCTGCCCGGCGGCAACTCCATCAGCCCCGCCTTCCAGACGACCGCCGGCTTCCTGGCCGAATCCAATCCGTCCCCGTCGCTGAACGGTGTCCGTCCCGGTGAGTGGCTGGACGTCTTCTTCACCCTGCAGGGTGGCGGCACGATCGCTGATATCCTCGATGAACTCACCACCGGCGAGTTGCGGATCGGCATGCACGTGATTGCCTTCGCCAGCGGCGGCAGCGAGAGCTTCGTCAACAATCCGATTCCCGTGCCGGCTGCCGTCTGGCTGTTCGGCTCGGCGCTGGCGCTGATGGGCTGGATGCGGCGCAGGCCCGCCTGATCCGTCGATCGTGCCGACCCAAGACCAGGGCCCCGCTCCGGCGGGGCCTTTTCTTTTTCGGGTATGGCGGAACAGTAAGTGGCGGAGGGAGAGGGATTCGAACCCCCGTGGGACTTGCGCCCCCCACTGATTTCGAGTCAGGGCCGTTTAGCCTCTCCGGCATCCCTCCGGTGGCGCGGATTATAGGGGGGTCGGCTTCCGCGCGTCAGGCGCTGCGCCCTTTTCGTTCAGCGTCGCCAGCTGCAGCTCGAGGACTGCGTAGAAGCCCCGGGGGTCGGTCAGCACGTTCTGGGTGATCGCCTCGCCGGTGGCCGAGCAGCCGCCCACGACGCCGCCGGTCTGGTCCGGGCTCTCGGACTGCTTCTCCTGGCGGTAGAAGCGGAACCAGGCCGGGAGCGTGAGGCCCCCGCCCCGGCTCGCCATGTAATCCCGGTAGGCCCGGTAGCGGCCGGAAACCATTTCCACCTCGGCGGGATCTATACCCCGGTCCCGGGCCTGCTGGCGCCAGGTGGATGGCCCGCCCGGCGTTGGCAGCGCGCCGGAGTCATTTGACATATTCACTGAGAGTTAATTTTCAAGCTGTTGATTTTGTTTGCTTATCACATAAGTACCCACTACCGGACCGGGATCCGGCGTGTGGTTGCCGCCGAAGCCTGCATGGTACGGTGAGAAATGACCATGAGATCAATCCTGATCATCCTGCTGGGCATCTCCCTCAGCACCTGCGCCCCGTCCCCCACCCTGCTGGAGGAAGTCCGGGCGCTGGGTGAGCTGCGCGTGGTCACCCGGAACAGCCCGATCACCTACTACCTGGGTCCGGCTGGCCCGGAAGGTCCGGACTACGACCTGGTCCGGGGCTTCGCCAACTGGCTGGGGGTGGAACTCAGACTGACCGAAGTGGACCGCTTCAGCGACCTGCTGACCGAGGTGGAAAGCGGCCAGGCCCACCTGGCGGCCGCCGGCCTCACCGTGACCGGGGATCGGGCCCGGCGGGTGGATTTCGGCCCGCCTTACCAGGAGGTCAACCAGCTGCTGATCTATCACCGGAGCCAGAAGACCCCGCGTACGCCTGCCGACCTGGCGGGCAAGCGTCTGGAGGTGGTGGCGCGGTCCAGCTACGTGGACACCCTCGAGCTCGCCCGGGGCGAAGTGCCGGACCTCGTCTGGACCGAAGATCCCTGGTCCGATGCCGCCGAACTGCTCAACCGGGTGGAGCGCCGGGAATCCGACTTCACCGTGGTGGATTCGAACGTCTTTGCGATCTTCCAGCGCTATCACCCGCAGCTGCGCGTGGCCTTCAACCTCACGGAAGGCGATGCGCTGGCCTGGGCCTTCCAGCGCCGGGGTGATCGCAGCCTCATCGACGAGGCCGCGGCCTACCTCGCCGATCTGCGGGCGTCTGGCGAGCTCGACCGCATCATGGAGCGCTACTACGGTCACAAGGGCACCTTCGATTACGCCGGCACCCGGAAATTCATCCAGGACGTGCAGCGCCTGCTGCCCCGCTACCAGGCGCACTTCGAAGCGGCCGGCAAACGGGCCGACATCGACTGGCGGCTGCTCGCGGCACTCGGCTACCAGGAGAGCCACTGGGACCCGACGGCCGTTTCCCACAAAGGCGCGATGGGCCTGATGATGCTCATGCAGGACACGGCCGACCTGATGGGTGTCGCGGATCCCGCCGATGCCATCCAGAGCATCTCCGGCGGCTCCCGCTACCTGTGGCGGCTGCAGAAGCGCATCGCGAAGCTTGCACCCGAAGCCACCCCCCAGGACGTACTCTGGATGTCCCTGGCCGCCTACAACATGGGTCTCGGGCATCTGCTTGACGCCCGGCAGGTCACCGAACTCCGGGGCGGCAACCGGGACCGCTGGGCCGACGTGAAGGAGTCACTGCCGCTGCTGATGGAGCGTCAGTGGTACGCGAAAGTGCGCCACGGCTATGCGCGGGGCTGGGAAACCCGGGTCTTCGTGCGCAACATCCGCAACTACTACGACATCCTGATGTGGCTCACCGATGGCCCTGAGGACTATCCCGAACCGGGCCAGCCGGGCGCTCCGCCGGCGATCACCGCCGAAGAACGCGCCACACCGGCGCCTGCCGGCAGGAGCTGAACCCGGTCGCCACGCCCATTCCTCCGGCTCGGTCGGCCCGGGGCAGCCGCACCACCGGTCCGTCCCCGTCGCGGACGGTGCTGGCCCTAGTCGGTGACCTGCTCGTAGCCGGCGGGCGCGGCGATACGGGCGTTGTAGGTGTGGACACGGCGCGTGGGATTGCCGTCGGGAGTCACCAGCGGTTGGCCTGCGGCAGCCCAGGCGATGATGCTCCCGGCGTAGTTCCGGACATCCCATCCCTCGCTGGCCAGCTTGCGGGCGTAGGCTCCGCTGCGCCCACCGACGGTGCAGTAGGGGATCACCAGTTTGCCCTGGTGGCTGACGGCATCGCGCTCGAACTCGGCGACGGTCATCGCCCCGGGGATGACGGAGACGGCGGCTTCCCGCTCGCTGCGCACGTCGACGAGGACGAAGTCCCC
>CAYOXI010000012.1:0-7396 GCA_964407855.1 uncultured Chromatiaceae bacterium | reverse complement strand
TGACGGAGACGGCGGCTTCCCGCTCGCTGCGCACGTCGACGAGGACGAAGTCCCCTGCCTGCCCCGACGCCTGCTGCCCGGCCTGCTGCCTGGCCAGCAGACCGGCCAGCAGACCAGCGAGTTCCGGCGTTTCGATGGTCGGTGCTACGGGACCCGGCGCGGCTGAGGCAACCTGCGCCAGGATTACCTGGCTGCCGAGGAGAATGCCGAAGCAGGCTTTACGAAGCAGTTCCACGCGGGACATCACGTCGCTCCTCCAGTAGATAAGGGATGCTCAGCCGCTGCGCCGGGTGCGGAAGAACTGCTGCAGCAGTTCCCGGCACTCGCCGGCCAGCACGTCACCGGTGACCTGCACGCGGTGATTGGCTGCCGGCCCGCCCAGCACGTCGATGACAGTGCCCGCCGCCCCGGCCCGCAGATCGGTGGTGCCGTACACCAGCCGGCCCACCCGGGCATGGATCATCGCCCCGGCGCACATCGGACAGGGCTCCATGGTCACGTAAAGCGTGCTGCCGGTGAGCCGGTAATTGCCGAGCCGCCGCGCACCGGCCCGCAGCGCTTCGATCTCCGCATGGGAAGTCGGGTCACAGCTGGCAATGGGCCGGTTCCAGCCTTCGCCGATGACCACGCCCTCCAGCACCAGCAGGGCACCCACCGGCACCTCGCCGGCCGCTTCGGCCTGACGGGCCAGCTCAAGGGCCCGGCGCATGCAGTCCCCGTCACTGCGGGCTGATGGCGCGCCGCAGTCCAGACTGCCGATGGTCTCTCGCGTCGTCAGCTGACCGACCCCTTCGTCGCGGCGGCTAGCCACGCTTCCGGAACGGGATCTCCCTTGAGGTGCTTTTCAAGGCACAGCTGTCGCCGACGCGGCCACTCGGGTCCAGGCGGCGCGAGGTGAACACCCTGAGCCGCAAGCAGTGCATCGATGAAGGCCACGGCATCCTCGACGATGGTGAGGTTGATCGCTGCGCGACGCTGCAACGAGGACATTGACGTCAGGCGTCGGCGACCAACGGGTCGTTGATGTCGGGAGTCGTCTTCATCATCTCAAACATACAGATTTCTGTATCATCGATGCAAGCGGGGAACCAGCATGTCCGCAGGGACGCCTCACCCGACCCCTGCCTGAAGACCATTGAGCCGGGAAGGGCTACTTTTAGCTGACCGTTGCCGCTGAGGAGCCAGACCATGACCGCACAAACGGGCCTGAACGAGGTTGCCCTCCAGGAAATGCGCCAGCGACTGCTGGCTGACCGGATAGTCCTCCGGCAGCGCCTCGAAACAATCCACGCCCATGCCCGGACGCCTCTGGACCGGGATTCAGAAGAGCAGGCCACCGAGCTCGCCAATCTGGATGTGGTCTCGGCACTGGAAAACGAGGCCACCATCGAGGTGGCTGCCATCGACGCAGCCCTGGCCCGGCTCGCTGCCGGTACCTACGGAATTTGCACCGGCTGCGGGGAATCCATCAGTGCCGCTCGCCTGGCTGCCCGCCCCGCTTCGGCCGAGTGCCTGGCCTGCGCCGCCTAGGCGTGGCCACCGACACCCGGTTACACGGCACGGCCCAGACGATTGCTTCGCTGCGCATCGTACCGGCGGCGGTTGGCGGGCTGCTGGTGGCTCTGGGGCCTTGTGCATATCGGGCTGCTGGTCGGCGTGCGGTCGCCCGGAGAACGGGTCCGGTACCTTCGGTGACGGCCCCGATCCGCGCGGGCTGTTGTGCTTTAATAAATGGCAACTCTGTAAGCCGATCCTGAGGAGCTTTGCTTGTCACACCAGTACCCGCATGATCCGATCAGTCGCCGCAACCTCCTCATGGGCGCCAGCATGCTCGCCATGCTGGGCATGCAGGCATCCATCGCTGGCGGCCATACCGCCCCGCGAATTGAGCTGACGGAGGCCCAACAGCTGGCGCTGGAAAAAGCCAACGCCGAGCTCATCACCAGTTTCGTGGCCGACTACGCCACCCGCGATGCTGACGTGCTGTCAAAGTACGTTGCCGATGACGTCGTGTACCAGATCACCGCCGGCATGCCCGACATCGTCGGCATTGACGCCTTCCACAAGCACAACGCCAGCATGTTCAGCGGCCTGGAAAAAGTGGACTGGATCAACCTCCGCCAGTACGCGATTGGCCAGATCGTCATCAACGATCGTATTGACGAGTTTTACCCCTTCCCTGGCAGCAAGGTGCCCCGCATGCGCTTTCGCGTGGCCGGCTACTTCCTGATCGAAGACAACAAGATCAAGGTCTGGCGCGACTTCCCGTACCCGGGCAGCAAGCAGCTGATTGAGCCCGCCCCGAAGGCCTGATGGCGATCCGGCGGCGCGCCCCCGGGCAGCTGATGCATCACTCAGGGACTGACTCATGAAGTTGTGCATGCCTCTTCCCGCCATGCTGCTGCTGATTGCCGCCTGTGCGCCGCAGCCGGCCGAACTGACGCCTGACGAGACCGCGCGCTATCTGGTACTCGGCAGCTATATCGCAGAAATTGTCGTTGCTCTCGGCGCCGCAGATCAGGTGGTGGGCATCTCTGACGGCACCGATCACATTACGGAGCTGGCAGGCGTACCGGTAATTCCTGGTTTCCGCAGCATGTCGGCTGAGACCATGTTGTCGCTGGAACCGACTGTGGCGCTTCTGGCGGGCGGCCAGACACGCCCGGAAATCATCAGCCAGCTGGAAGCTGCCGGTGTGGCGGTGCATTTCTTTCCCGATGACATTGCCAGTCTGGATATTGTCCCCGAGCGCATCCGTGAAATCGGCGAACGCCTTGGGCGCACCACAGAGGCTGCTGCCCTCGTGGCTGCGTTCGAAGCCGAGCTTGCCGAAGCGCTGGACTTTGCCCGCGGCGCCACCAAGCGGCCACGCGGGTTGTTCATTCTGTCTGGCGGCGGCCGGCCCACGCTCGTGGCGGGAGCCGACACCCATATCGCACTACTGATCGAACTGGCCGGAGCTGACAACGTCACCGATGGTATCGAGTACTTCAAGCCGATGAGTCAGGAGACGATGCTGGCGGCAGCGCCGGATTTCTTCCTGGTCAATCAGGAAGGCCTCGAACTCAGCGGTGGCGCGCCCGTTGCCTTGGGCGCGCCGGGGGCGTTACTGACACCAGCCGGCCGCAACAACAACGTGATCGCCTTGCCTGAGGCCTATCTGCAGGGATTGGGACTCTATAGCCCGAAGGCCATTCGCGCACTGGCAGAACAGCTGCATCCCGAGCTCGGGCCCGGCGCATGAACGCCAACAGGGCTGATACCGCCGCACCACACCACCTGTCACTGCGACATCGCCCACAGCTGTCAATCTGGGCGGCCGGCATTGGACTGCTGTGCGCATTGCTGTTTGCGCTGGGCACAGGCGCGGTACCGATACCGCCACTGGTCGTGCTGGATACCCTGGGTTTCGCGCTCGGTTTGCCTGGCACGGGTGAAGCTGCGAATGCGGTCCAGAAGAGCATTTTACTGAACGTGCGACTGCCGCGTGTGCTGCTCGGCGTGGCTGCGGGTGCGGCGCTGGCGATGACCGGTGTGCTGATGCAGGCCTTGTTTCGCAATCCACTGGCGGATCCGGCGCTGATCGGGGTCTCAGCCGGCGGGGCGCTGGGGGCGGTGACCATGATTGTCATCGGTGCCGCGCATTTTGCCGGTCTGTCGCCGGGCACTGCGATGTTCGCGCTGCCTGGCGCCGCGTTTCTCGGCAGCCTCACCGCCACTGCAATTGTGTTTACGCTGGCGCGGCAGGATGGGCGCGTCAATGTCATGACCATGCTGCTGTGTGGTATTGCGGTCAATGCCATGGCGGGTGCAGGTATCGGGCTGCTGAGCTTCGTCGCCGACGATGCGCAGTTGCGGGATCTGACTTTCTGGAGCCTCGGCAGCCTGGCCGCCGCCAGCTGGTGGCAGGTGCAGGTTGTGGTGCCGGCGTTTGGGGTTCTGCTGGCCAGCGGAATCATATTGATGGCAGCACTCAATGCGCTGTTACTGGGTGACAGCGAGGCGCTGCATCTGGGCTACCGCGTCGAGCTGCTCAAGGTAGGGGTACTGCTCCTCACCTGTGTAGGCGCCGGCGCAGTGGTCGCAACCTGTGGCGTCATCGGCTTTGTGGGCCTCATCGCGCCGCACCTCAGCCGCCTGCTGGTGGGCCCTGATCATCGCGTGGTATTGCCGCTCTCGGCGCTGATCGGCGCGCTGCTGCTGACTGTCGCTGACATCATTGCCCGTACCAGTGTCGCGCCGGCCGAGCTCCCCATCGGCGTGCTGACAGCACTGATTGGCGGACCCTTCTTCCTCTGGCTACTGCGCCACAAGCGCGGGGCTGCCTTCCATGCTTGAAGCGCAGGAACTGGCTGTGCGGCTCGGTGGCAGCTTGCGGCTCGATGCCGTCAGTGTCTCGCTGCAGCCCGGTACGCTGATGGCGGTCATCGGACCTAACGGCGCCGGCAAGTCGACACTGCTGCGGGCTATTTCGGGCGAGCTGAAGCCGGAGCGCGGCCGCGTGACGATTGGCGGCAGACCAGCGGGTGACTGGCGTCGCCTCCTGCTGGCGCGCCAGATGGCCGTGATGGGGCAGACGCCTGTGCTTGCCTTCGACTTCACCGTGCGCGAACTGGTTGCACTGGGTCGCGCCCCGCACCGTGGCACGCCGCTGGCCCGGCATGACAAGGCTTTTGTGGCAACCGCCATCGAACTGGCGGGCCTGAAGGAGTTTGCCGAGCGCTCCGTCCCCACCCTGTCCGGTGGCGAGCGCCAGCGTGCCTTCTTTGCCAAGGCTGTTGCGCAACTGATGACCCGGCCGGGGCAATTGCCCGGTGCGGAATGCCTGCTGTTGCTGGACGAACCGACAGCCGCGCTGGATCTGGCCCAGCAGGCGCGGGTATTGGGCGCAGCGCGTCGCATTGCCGATGCCGGCAGCGCCGTGCTGGCGGTGTTGCATGACCTGAATCTGGCGGCCGCCTATGCCGACCGGATACTGGTGCTGGTGGATGGCAAGTGCGTTGGCGCAGGCAGGCCGGACGAAGTGCTGCTGGCTGAGCACCTGGGCGCCTGGTATGGCTGCCCGGTTGATGTGCTTGCAGACACGGCTACCGGCCGTCGTCTGATAGCCATACGGCGAAGCTGACGGGAATCACCGCCGGGTTGGCACTGCGAGGAGAAGAGCGGATGTCCCGCAAGAAACTGCTGCTGATCGTCGTGCTGGCCACACTGGTCGCGGCGTACTTCTTTTTCGACCTCGGACGGTTCCTGAGCCTGGAGTACATCAAGCAACAGCAGGCCGGTTTCGAGGCGCTGTACCGGCAACGACCCTGGCTGGTGATCGGCGCGTACTTCGTGGTCTACGTGGCCGTCACGGCTTTGTCGCTGCCCGGCGCAGCCATCATGACGCTGGCGGGCGGAGCGATCTTCGGCCTGCTGGCGGGCACGGTCATCGTCTCGTTTGCCTCGAGCATCGGCGCCACGCTGGCCTTCCTGGCTTCGCGCTACGTGCTGCGCGACAGCGTGCAAAGCCGCTTCGGCGCGCGCCTGGCCGACATCAACAAGGGCATCGAGAAAGACGGCGCGTTCTACCTGTTCACGCTGCGGCTGGTGCCCCTGATTCCGTTCTTCGTCATCAACCTGGTGATGGGCCTCACGCGCATGAAGGCCAGCGTGTTCTACCTGACCAGCCAGCTCGGCATGCTGGCCGGCACCCTGGTGTTCGTGAACGCCGGCACGCAGCTGGCGCGCATCGAGTCGCTGAGCGGCATCCTGTCGCCAGGGTTGATCGGCTCGTTCGTGCTGCTGGGCGTCTTCCCGCTGATCGCCCGCAGGATCGTCGAGGTCATCCAGCGCCGCAAGGTGTACGCGCGGTGGGCGCACGTCAAGCCGAAGACCTTCGACCGAAACCTGGTCGTCATCGGCGCTGGTGCGGCGGGACTGGTCACGAGCTACATCGCCGCGGTGCTGAAGGCCAGGGTCACGCTGGTGGAAACCCACAAGATGGGTGGCGACTGCCTGAACTACGGCTGCGTGCCGAGCAAGGCGCTGATCAGGACGGCCACGCTGGTGCGGCAGATGCAGCACTCGGCCGACTACGGCATTGCCCGGGCCGACGCCACCATCAACTTCGCCGACGTGATGGAGCGCGTGGCGCGTGTGGTGCGCGAGATCGAACCGCACGATTCGGTCGAGCGCTACACCGGTCTGGGCGTGGACGTGGTGCAAGGTTACGCGAAGATGGTCAACCCGTGGACGGTGGAGATTGACCAGGGTGAGGGCCGCAGGCAGACCCTGACGACGAAGAGCATCGTCATCGCCACCGGCGCGATGCCCTTCGTGCCACCGCTGCCGGGCCTGGACGACGTGGGTTACCTCACCAGCGACACGCTGTGGGGCCTGCGTGAGCTTCCCGCGCGCCTGGTGGTACTCGGGGGTGGGCCCATCGGCTGCGAACTGGCGCAGAGCTTCGCGCGCCTGGGCTCGCAGGTGACCCAGGTGGAGATGCTGCCGCGCCTCATGGTCCGCGAGGACGAGGACGTCTCCGCAGTCGCCCGCGCAGCGCTCGAGGCTGATGGCGTGCGCGTGCTCACCAGCCACAAGGCGCTGCGCTGTGTGAAGGAATCCGGAGCAGACGGCGAGCACAGATTCATCGTGCTGGACAACGCCGGGGTGGAGATGCGCATCGGGTTCGACCAGCTGCTGTGCGCAGTGGGCCGCGTGGCGCGCCTGAAGGGCTATGGGCTGGAGGAACTGGGCATTCCCGCCGGCCGCACGATCGAGACCAACGAGTACCTGCAGACGATCTACCCCAACATCCTGGCTGCCGGTGACGTAGCCGGGCCCTTCCAGTTCACGCACACCGCGGCACACCAGGCCTGGTATGCGTCAGTCAACGCCCTGTTCGGCACGTTCAGGAAATTCAGGGCCGACTATTCGGTGATCCCGTGGGCCACCTTCATCGACCCGGAGGTGGCGCGCGTCGGCCTGAACGAACAGGAGGCCAGGGAAAAGAACATCGCCTATGAGGTGACGAAGTACGGCATCGACGACCTCGACCGCGCAATCGCCGACAGCGCTGCGCACGGTTTCGTCAAGGTGCTGACGGTGCCCGGCAAGGACAGGATACTGGGAGTCACCATCGTCGGCGCGCATGCCGGCGACCTGCTCGCCGAGTACGTGCTGGCGATGAAGCATGGCCTGGGCCTGAACAGGATCCTCGGCACCATCCACACCTATCCAACGATGTCCGAAGCCAACAAGTACGCGGCCGGTGAATGGAAGCGCAACCACCAGCCGCATCGCCTGCTGGAGTGGGTGGGTCGGTTCCATGCGTGGCGGCGGAGCAGGCGCGCCTGAAGGCAGCCGCGTCCCAGGCGCTGGTTGAACGAATGACAGGGCTCGTCATCGGACCCCC
>CAYOXI010000011.1:0-53641 GCA_964407855.1 uncultured Chromatiaceae bacterium | reverse complement strand
CCCGGCCCGCTAATCCCGCATATGCGGAAACAGCAGCACATCCCGGATTGACGCCTGGTTGGCCATGAACATCACAAGGCGATCCACGCCGATGCCAAGACCGGCAGTCGGCGGCATGCCGTATTCGAGCGCGGTGATGTAGTCCGCGTCGTAGAACATGGCCTCCTCGTCGCCGCCGGCTTTCTGTTCCACCTGGGCGCGGAATCGTTCCGCCTGATCCTCCGGGTCGTTCAGCTCGGAGAAGCCGTTGGCGATCTCGCGGCCGCAGAGGAAGAACTCGAAGCGGTCGGTCAGGAACGGGTCCTGATCGGAGCGGCGCGCCAGCGGTGACACTTCGGCCGGGTAGCCAGTGACGAAGGTCGGTTCCCGCAGCTGGTGCTCCGCGGTCTTCTCGAAGATCTCGATCAGCAGCTTGCCGGCGCCGAAGCCCGGCTTGACCGGAATGCCGAGCTGCCTGCACGTCGCCTGCAGCCAGGGCACGTCGCGCAGCTGCTCCCGGGCAAAGTCCGGGTTGTAGGCCAGCACGGCCTCCTCGACCGACAGCCTCCGGAAGGGCGCCGACAGATCGTAGTCCTGGCCCTGGTACTCGACGATGGGCTTGCCGGTGACATGCACCGCCAGGCTGCGCAGCAGGTTCTCCAGTAGGTCGATCAGCGTCGTGTAGTCCGCATAGGCCATGTAGAGTTCCAGCATCGTGAACTCGGGGTTGTGCTGGGTGGACACGCCCTCGTTGCGGAAATTCCGGTTCAGCTCGTAGACCCGCTCGAAGCCGCCGACCACCAGCCGCTTCAGGTAGAGCTCCGGCGCCACGCGCAGGTAGAGCTGCCGGTCCAGCGCGTTGTGGTGCGTGATGAAGGGCCGGGCCACCGCACCACCCGGGATCGCCTGCATCATCGGCGTCTCGACCTCCATGAAGTCGAGCACGTTCAGATAGGAGCGCAGGAACTGCACGACCCGGGTCCGGGTCTCGAACACCTGGCGGGTCTTCTCGTTGACGATCAGGTCGATGTAACGCTGGCGATAGCGCGTCTCCTGGTCCGCCAGCCCGTGGAATTTCTCGGGTAGTGGCTGCAGGGATTTGGCCAGCAGCTCGAGTTCCGTCGCCCGGACACTCAGCTCGCCCGTCTTGGTGCGGAACACGGTGCCCCGCACGCCGACGATGTCGCCGAGGTCCAGGGCCTTGAAACGGGCATAGCACTCCTCCCCCACCACCTCCTTCTGCAGGAATACCTGGATCCGTCCGGAGCGGTCCTGCAGGGTTGCAAAGCTCGCCTTGCCCATGATCCGGCGGGTGAGCACCCGGCCGCCCACCTGCACCTCGACCGGATCGGCGTCGAGCGATTCGGTGCTGTGCGCCTCGTAGAGGGAATGCAGCTGGCCCGCCAGCGCCGTGCGCCGGAAGGCGTTTGGCCAGGCGAAGCCCGCCTCGCGGAGTGCGCGCAGCTTCTCGCGACGCTCTGCTACCAGCCTGTTGTCTTCGTCCGCCATGACGCTGCTCCGCTGCCTACAGGCCCTGCTTCAGGCTCGCCTCGATGAACTTGCGCAGATCGCCGTCCAGGATCTTGTCCGGACTGCCCGACTCCACGCCGGTGCGCAGGTCCTTCACCCGGGACTGGTCCAGTACATAGGACCGGATCTGCTGTCCCCAGCCCACATCGGACTTGCTGTCTTCAATGGTCTGGGCTTCCGCGCGGCGCTTCTGCTCCTCCAGTTCATAAAGCTTGGCGCGCAGCATCTTCATCGCAGTCGCCCGGTTTTTGTGCTGGGAACGCTCGCTCTGGCACTGCACCACCGCGTTGGTGGGCAGGTGCGTGATGCGCACGGCCGACTCGGTCTTGTTGACGTGCTGGCCGCCGGCGCCGCTCGCCCGGTAGACATCGACGCGCAGGTCCGAGGGATCGATCTCGATCTCGATGTCGTCGTCAATCTCCGGCGAGACGAAGATCGCCGCAAATGACGTGTGCCGCCGGTTACCGGAATCGAAGGGCGACTTGCGGACCAGCCGATGGACGCCCGTCTCGGTGCGCAGCCAGCCGTAGGCATGGTCGCCGATCACGTGGATGGTGGCGCTCTTGATCCCGACCACCTCGCCGGCCGAGCTTTCGATCAGCTCGGCACTGAAGCCATTGGCCTCGCAGTACTTCAGGTACATGCGCAGCAGCATCGCGGCCCAGTCCTGGGCCTCGGTACCACCGGCGCCGGCCTGCACGTCGAGAAAGGCGTTGGCGGCATCCAGCTTGCCGGAAAACATCCGGGAGAACTCGAGCTTCTCGACGTCGGCCGTGACCTCTCCGAGGTCCCGCACCACCTCGCTCACCGTGGCCTCGTCGTGCTCTTCTTCCGCGAGTTCCAGCAGGCCCGCGGCGTCGCCGAGGGCGCGCTCGATGCGTTCTATGCTCTCGACCACACCTTCGAGCTCGGCACGCTCGCGGCCCAGCGTCTGGGCACGGGCCGGATCGTTCCAGACAGACGGATCCTGCAGTGTCTCTCGGACCTCGCTCAGGCGGCGCAGCCTGGCATCGAAGTCAAAGATACCCCCTCAGAGCGCCACTGCGCTCCTGCAGGTCGCGAATGCTGAGCTTGATCTGGGCAGTTTCCATCGGGGATGAGGCTACTGGCGCGAAACGGCGCATCCTAGACGCAATCCAGATGCTCAACAACCAGCTGGGCGCGGCGGGTATCCCGCCAGGTATTGATATCCAGCCGGTAGACCAGACGCAGCAGCCCCGCTGCCTTTGCCATAAACCCGGATCGGGGAGCCTGCTGGCCGAAGGCGATCGCGTCCAGCCACTGGCCACCTGCCTCATGCTGCACGCTGAGCCTCAGGTGCTTCTCAGCCACCACGCGCTGCTCGCGGACCCGGAAGCGATTGACGAACAGCGGCTCGGCAAATCCCTGGCCCCAGGGTCCGCTGCCGGCCAGCAGGTCGGCGAGCTCAAGGCCGAGGTCAGCGGCCTCCAGGCCACCATCGGTCCACAGGATCTCGCTGTCACCGTTACCCGCCCCGAGTCGCTCGAGTTCCGCATCAAAGGCCGCCCGGAAGGCGGGCAACTCCACTTCCGGCAGCGTCAGGCCCGCGGCCATGGCATGCCCGCCGAAGCGGATGTCGAGCTGCGGCAGACGGGCAACAGCGCCGGCAATCGCGTCGCGCACATGCACCTGCTCGATGGAGCGCGCCGAGCCCCGCAGGACGCCCGGCTCGGTCGCCCGCGCAAAGGCGATGGCCGGGCGGCCGGTGCGTTCCCGGATCCGGCTCGCCACCAGTCCGACCACACCCGGGTGCCAGCGCGCGTCAAACAGGCAGCTCGTGCTGGTCACCGGGGAATCACCGGCGGCAACGGCCGCCAGCAGATCTTCCGCTTCGGCCTGCATGCGGTCCTGAAGGATGCGCCGCTCCTGGTTCAGCCGGTCCAGCTGGCCGGCCAGCCCCTGTGCCGCGACGCTGTCCCGGGCCAGCAGGCACTGGATGCCAATCGTCATGTCATCAAGCCGACCG
This sequence comes from uncultured Chromatiaceae bacterium, assembly GCA_964407855.1. Classification (GTDB taxonomy): domain Bacteria; phylum Pseudomonadota; class Gammaproteobacteria; order Steroidobacterales; genus SHZI01. Next base: position 50,145 of record CAYOXI010000011.1, on the reverse strand, counting down.
GCGGCATTCAGCCGCGGCGCGATCGCGTAGCCAAGATCGCCGGCCCGCGCCAGGGCGGGATCACGTCCGGCTACCTGATACAGGGCTTCGACGCCCGGACGGCTGCGGCCGGCGCGGATGCGGCGCAGGCCCTCGGTTACCAGTATGCGGTTGTTGAAATCGAGGGCAACCAGGTCGGCCACCGTCCCGAGTGCGACCAGGTCGAGGGTCGCAGTGACTGCATCCCGGGCCAGTCCGGGACTCACGATGCCGAGCGCAGCCAGGCGCCGGCCGGTGGCTGCCATCAGGTAGAAGGCCACGCCCACGCCGCAGAGCGCCGGGCTGCCGAAAGCCGTTCCGGGCAGGTTGGGTGCGACGATCCAGTCGGCCGCGGGCAGACAGTCTCCCGCCAGGTGATGGTCGGTGATGATTACCTCGATGCCGAGCTCGCGGGCGCGAAGCACGCCAGCGAGGCTGGTGATGCCGTTGTCGACGGTGATGATCAGGTCCGGCCGGCGGGTGACCGCGATCTCGACGATGCCCGGAGACAGCCCGTAGCCCAGTGTAAAACGGTCGGGGACGAGGAAATCCGGCGCCGCAAAGCCAAAGGCGCGCAGTACCTCGACGCACAGCGCTGCGGCCGTCGCACCGTCGGCGTCAAAGTCGCCAACCACCAGCAGTCTTTCGTCCCGTTGACGGGCAAGAACGAGGCGCTCCGCCGCCGCGTCAACGCCCGGCAGGGCTCCGACCGGAATCAGCTGTGACAGCGCCGGCTGCAACTGCTCCGGGCTAACCTGACGCGCGGCGAGGACGCGGCGGAGGACCGGATGCAGCCCTGGCGGCAGGGCAGCCAGGTCCGCCGCACTGGCGGCACGCTCCCGGATCGCGGGGCGATTCGACGTATGATCGCCGCGGGCCAGTCGGGAATCTGCCATGAAACTGCATACCGGAAGGGTAGCGGGAAATTATATACAGTCGGTGACCGGCGCCGTGGTGATCATCAATGGCCAACCCTACACCGCGCCGCTCATCGTCAGTGCTGATTCGATCGTTACCGGGTGGACTCCCGGAACGATCAGGGACCTCGGTGTCGAGGACTTCCGGGCTGCCCTCGACCTGCAGCCGGAAGTGATCCTGCTCGGCACCGGCGCTACCCACCAGTTCGCCGACAACCGGCTGACCACCGCGATCATGTCGACCGGCATCGGCTTCGAAGTGATGGCAACCCCGGCAGCCTGCCGCACCTACAACGTGCTGCTGGCCGAGGACCGGCGGGTGGTCGCGGCCCTGCTACCGGGCTGAGGGCGGCAGCAGGCCGACCGGATCAAGCGGCTCGCCATTCCGCCGGATCTCGAAGTGCAGTGCCGGGCGATAGCCGGTACCGGCGGCCCCGGGACCCTCACCCATCCGGGCGATGGGCTGGCCGGCACTCACCCGGTCACCCTCCCGGACCAGGAGTTCCCGGTTGTAGCCGTAGGCCGACAGCCAGTTGCTGCTGTGCTTCACGATCAGCAGTTCGCCGTAGCCCACCAGACCGCTGCCGGCGTAAACCACCTCGCCAGCCGCCGCAGCGCGCACCGGATCACCGGCCTTCCCGCCCAGCTGGATGCCGGAGGCCGTCACCGGTGAGGCGCCGAAGGCACCGAGGACCGGGCCGTTCACCGGCCACTGCAACCGGGGCGGCGGTTCGATCGGCGCGCCGGCGGGCGGTGGTGGAAACCGGGCTGACCCGGCCACGCTGCCATCCGGCGGACTGAGGCGCAGCCGCTGGCCCACCCGGATCATCGAGCCGTCGCCCAGGTCGTTCCAGCGTGCCAGGTCGCTGACACCCAGCCCGTAACGCGAGGCAATGCGGAACAGGGTTTCGCCGGGCTGCACGGTATGCCATCCCGACCGCTCGACCGGCGCGGGCACCGTGCGCCGGACCTGGGGTTCCGGCTCTTCCCAGCGCACGGCACCGCCGCAGGCGGACAGCAGCAGCAGACCCGCCACGGCCAGCCAGGCCGGCATGCCCGGGTCCCGGCCGATCAGCCCGTGCCCTCCAGCAACGGGACGAAGGACACCCGGCACAGGGACTCCCGGGCGTAGCCATCGGCGGTACGCGTGACGCGGACCAGGTCCTGCTGGCCCGGCGTGCCCACCGGAATGATCAGGCGTCCACCAATGGCCAGCTGCTCGAGCAGGGCCTGGGGAACTTCCCCCGGTGCCGCCGCAACGAGGATGCCGTCAAAAGGCGCCTGGCCGGGCCATCCCTGGAAGCCATCGCCATGGCGATAGCGGACGTTCTTGACGTCCAGCCCGCTGAGGCGGGTACGCGCCGCCTGCTGGAGCAGGGCGATACGTTCGATGGTGAAGATCTGGCGCGCAAACGGCGACAGCACCGCGGTCTGGTAACCGCAGCCGGTGCCAACTTCCAGAACCTTCTTCAAAGGCAGCAACTGACCCTCCGGACCCACCACCAGCGCCTGGGTCATCAGGGCAACGATGTATGGCTGGGATATGGTCTGACCCTGGCCGATGGGCAGCGCACTGTCTTCATAGGCCCGGCTGGCCAGAGCCTCGTCGACGAACAGGTGGCGCGGCACGCTGCGAATCCGTTCCCGCACGGCACTGTGGCTGATGCCCATTTCGGCGAGGCGTTGCACCAGCCGGTCCCGGGTCCGGGCCGACGTCATGCCGATCCCCCGAATGGCGCGCTGCTCGCCGGTCACCTGGGCAACCAGTCCGCTATCAGCTGCAGGCGCTTCTGGTCACTGAGATCAAGCTTGAGCGGCGTGACCGAGACATAGCCGTGCTCCACCGCGTGAAAGTCCGTACCGGGGCCCGCATCCTGCCCCTTGCCAGGTGCGCCCACCCAGTAGATCCGGCGCCCCTTGGGATCGCGCGCTTCGACCACCGGCTCCGAGCGGTGCCGGTAGCCAAGCCGGGTGGCCTGGAAACCACGCAGCTCCTGGTAGGGGATATCGGGAACATTCACGTTGAGGATCGTGTCGGCGGGCAGTGCGCTCTCCAGCAGCCGCTGGAAGAGAGTCCGGATGGCCTGGCCGGCCGTATCGAAGTGACGGTGCTCGCCGGTCAGCGACACGGCAATGGCTGGCAGTCCGAGGAAGCGTCCCTCGACCGCCGCGGCCACCGTGCCTGAATACAGCACGTCATCACCGAGATTTGCACCGTGGTTGATGCCGGCAATCACCATGTCGGGCTCGTGTTCGAGCAGGCCGGTGATGGCCAGGTGCACGCAGTCGGTAGGCGTGCCCGTGACATAGTGGATCCCTTCGCGGGTCCTGCCGACGCGCAGCGGCAGATCCAGCGTCAGTGAGTGGCTCGCGCCGCTCTGGTTCCGGTCCGGGGCGACGACCGTGATCTCGGCCAGGTCGGCGAGACTGAGCGCAAGGGTGGCCAGGCCATCAGCCTGATAGCCGTCATCGTTGGAGAGCAGGAGACGCATGTTTCAGCAGCCGGACCGGTGAAGCCCTAGAATGCTAATCCATCCTGCAGGGAGCGTGCAGTCCCGATGTCCGGTCGGCGTGGAAAAAAAGACCGCCCGGCCGAATCGCCGGCCCCGCCCGCCGCCTTTGGGGAGCTGGTCGGACCGGTCGCGCCAGTCCGCACCCGGGGACGGGTGCTCCTGCGCAAGCCCGCCCCGCCGCCACGGGCCCGCTTTGCGCGCGCGGACGAGCAGCAGGTACTGCAGGAATCCCTGGCCAGCGCCGGACCGGATCAGTATCTGGAAACCGGTGAGGAACTCAGTTTTCGCCGGCCGCATGTCCGGTCGCAGGTGCTGAAAGACCTGCGCCGCGGCCGCTATGCGATACAGGATCACCTCGATCTGCACGGGCTGACAGCCAACGAGGCCAGGGTCATGTTACGGGAGTTCATGACCGAAGTGCTGGCCGAGGGCCATCGTTGCGTGCGCATCGTGCATGGCAAGGGATTGCGTTCCGGGCCGGGCGGACCGGTGCTCAAGGCAAAACTCAACCGGTGGCTGCCTCAGTGGCAGGAGGTACTGGCCTACACCACGGCGCCGCCCAGGGACGGGGGCACCGGCGCGCTCTACGTGCTGCTGAAGGGCTGAAACCCTCAGCGCTTGCGCAGGCGCTCGACCAGCTGGCGCATGCCGGCCTGGGTCTCCGCACTGAACCAGAAGTCGGTGGCTGCCGCCGGGTCGTTCGCGGTCGCCAGTGCTTCGATGAGGCGTGCCTTGCCCGCCAGCCGGGTCACGTTCATGGCTGTCGAAGGAAGCGCGATGAACTCGGTTGCCCGGGCCAGGGCCACCGCCAACAACTGGTCGGCGTCGACCAGTTCGTCGACCAGGCCGACCGCTGCGGCCTCATCCATCGACAGCATTTCGCCCCGGGTAGTCATCCGTCGCGCGATCCGGGAACCGACGACCAGTTCCAGTGCGAGCAGGATGGCAGGCGGCACCGGCAGTCCGACCTGCACTTCGTTAAGGCCGATTAGGAACTTTCCCCGGGCCGCGAGGCGGTAGTCACACTGCAGGGCCAGCACCGCGCCGCCGGCGGGCGCATGGCCGGACAGGGCCGCGATCACCGGCACCGGATTGCCCGCCAGCTGGCGGATTACCGCGAAGAACAGGTTCCAGAAGGCCTGCATCGCGGGGCGGTCGAGGGCGAGCAGCGCCGGCACATCCAGCCCGCCACTGAACATGCCAGGCCGGCCGGTGAGGATGATGGCGCCGGGACGCGCGACACGCAGTTGATCGAGGGTGTCGTGCAGTTGCCCGAGCATTTCGGGAGTCAGGGCATTGGCCGGTGGCCGGTCGAGGCGGACCTCGACGACAGCGCCGTGCTGTTCGACCCGGATCACGGGCCTCAGCCGGCCGGTCCGGCAGCGCGGGTGTCGGGAGAGCCCGTCGCCGGGGCGCCGAAAAGATAGAAGCTTTCGCCGGGACCGATCAAGCCGAGATCGGAGCGCGCGCGCTCCTCCACGGCACTGTCCTCGGTACGCAGTTCGATGACTTCGGCCTCGAGTCGCTGGTTCCGCTGGATCAGGGCCACGTTCTCGCCCTGCTGCCGGTCCATCAGCGCCGACAGCCGGGCAACTTCCCGGAAGCCGTCGTCGGAAATCCACAGCCGCACCTGGAGCAGAAAGACCAGCAGCGACAGCACGCCGATGCCGATCCTGGTCAGGACGATCTCTCCCCGCACGATGCCCAGCCCCCCGCTGTTTACTGACCTGCCGGCCCCTGGCCGCCGAGCTTCACCGGAAAGGCCTCGTAGCCGGCGTAGCTGGCCTCGGCGCCCAGCAGTTCCTCGATCCGCAGCAGCTGATTGTACTTCGCCATGCGGTCCGAACGGCAGAGGGAACCCGTCTTTATCTGGGTCGCCCGGGTGCCAACCGCGATATCGGCGATGGTGGCATCCGAGGTTTCGCCGGACCGGTGGGAGACCACCGCGCGGTAACCGGCGGCCACCGCCATATCGATGGCCGCGAGGGTCTCGGTCAATGTCCCGATCTGGTTCGGCTTGATGAGAATGGCATTGCCGATGCCGTCAGCGATGCCCCGGGCGAGGATCGCCGTGTTGGTCACAAACAGGTCGTCGCCGACCAGCTGGATGCTGTCACCCAGGGCCTGGCTGAGCAGTGCCCAGCCCTCCCAGTCGTCTTCCGCCATCCCATCCTCGATGGAGATGATCGGATACTGGCGCACCAGGCCCGCCAGGTACTCCACAAAGCGGTCCGGCTCGAAGCGGCGCCGCTCCGACGCCAGCTCGTAGCTGCCGTCCCGGTAGAGTTCGGAGCTGGCGACGTCGAGGCCAAGGTAGACGTCACGCCCCAGCACGAAACCAGCCTTCAGGACTGCTTCGGCAATGGTATCGAGCGCGGCCGCGTTGGACGGCAGGTTCGGCGCGAAGCCGCCCTCGTCACCGACTGCCGTGCTGAGCCCCGCAGCCTTCAGTACGGACTTGAGCGCATGGAATATCTCGGTGCCACAGCGGAGCGCTTCGCTGAAGGAGGCGGCACCGACGGGCAGGACCATGAACTCCTGGATATCCACGCTGTTGTCGGCATGGGCGCCCCCATTGACAATGTTCATCATGGGCACGGGCATCTCGGTACCCGGACCGAGGGAACGAAACAACGGCAGGCCCCGCTCGGCAGCTGCCGCATGGGCCACAGCCAGCGATACGGCCAGGATTGCGTTGGCACCCAGGTGCTCCTTGTTGGCCATCCCGTCCAGGTTGATCATGCGCCGGTCGACGGCCTGCTGCTCAAGGCCATCCACCCCGAGCAGCTCGCTGCGGATCTCGCCGTTCACCATCGCGACAGCCCGCCGGACGCCCCGGCCCAGATAGCGGGCCGGGTCCTTGTCGCGCAGTTCCACCGCCTCACGTGCGCCCGTGGAGGCACCGGAGGGGACGGCAGCACGGCCAAAAGCGCCGCTCGCCAGCCGGACGTCGGCCTCGACCGTTGGATTACCACGCGAATCCAGGATTTCCCGGCCGCGGATTTCGACGATGCTGCTCATCAGTTCCTCTTCTCCATCAGGTCCAGTTCGGCCAGCGGCCGGCGTTTGACGATCTGATCCAGTTCAATCAGGGTCTCCAGCAATCCCGCCATCCGGTCGAGGGGCCAGGCGTTGGGGCCGTCGGACAGCGCCTTGTCCGGGTCCGGATGGGTCTCCATGAAAACACCGGCGACGCCGGCCGCCACCGCCGCCCGGGCCAGCACCGGCACGAACTCCCGCTGGCCCCCGGAAGACTGCCCCTTGCCGCCGGGCAATTGCACCGAATGCGTGGCATCGAACACCACGGGACGCCCGGTGCCGCGCAGTATCGCCAGCGACCGCATGTCCGTCACGAGGTTGTTGTAGCCGAAGGAGAAGCCGCGCTCGCAGACCATGATGCCGGGGTTGCCAGTACTTTCCGCCTTGGCCACCACGTTCTGCATTTCCCAGGGAGACAGGAACTGGCCCTTCTTGATGTTCACGGGCTTGCCCAGTCCGGCCACGCGCAGGATGAAGTTCGTCTGGCGGCACAGGAAGGCGGGCGTCTGCAGTACATCAACGACAGCGGCCACTTCGTCGAGCGGCGTGTCCTCGTGCACGTCGGTGAGCACCGGCACGTTCAGCTGGCGACGGACGCTGGCCAGTACCCGGAGGCCTTCTTCGATGCCCGGTCCACGATAGCTCTGCAGTGATGACCGGTTGGCCTTGTCGTAGGAGGACTTGAAGATGAAGGTAATGCCGAGCCGACGGGTGATCTCCTGGAGCCGGCCAGCGGTCTCGACCGCGAGGGCCTCGCTTTCGACGACGCAGGGCCCGGCGATCAGGAACAGTGGCCGGTCGTTGCCGACCTCACAACCTGCCAGCTTCATGCCCGGACTGCGGTCGGAAGTTCCTCGGCGCGGAACCCCCGGGCGGCGCGGACGAAGCCCGTGAACAGGGGATGCCCATCCCGCGGATTCGACTGGAACTCCGGATGGAACTGGCAGGCCAGGAACCAGGGATGATCCGGCAGTTCGATGACCTCCACCAGGCCATCAATGGAGAACCCGGAGACCACCAGCCCGGCGTTGCACAGGCGGTCAAGGTAGTTGTTGTTGAATTCGAAGCGGTGCCGGTGCCGCTCCCGGATGATCTCCGTGCCATAGAGGTCATAGGCCAGCGTGCCTGCCTGAAGCCGGCATTCCTGGGCACCGAGGCGCATCGTGCCCCCGAGTTCGGAACCCGCATCCCGCTTCTGCAGGCTGCCGTCCCGGTCCTGCCACTCGGAGATCAGCGCGATCACCGGATGCGGTGACTGGGGATCGAATTCCGTACTGTGGGCGCCAGTCAGCCCGGCGGCATCGCGGGCGAACTCAATGACTGCCACCTGCAGGCCGAGGCAGATGCCGAGATAGGGCACGCCGTTCTCCCGGGCATGGCGCACGGCTGCGATCTTGCCTTCGATGCCCCGCTCGCCGAAGCCACCGGGCACAAGAATTGCGTCCACCCCGGCCAGGGCACCAATGCCGTCCTTCTCGATGTCCTGGGACTCGATGTAACGGATCCTGACCCGCGTCCGGGTCTGGATGCCGGCGTGCATCAGGGACTCGCTGAGGGAAATGTAGGCGTCGCGGAGGTCCACGTACTTGCCGACCATCGCGATGGTCACCTCGGCCTCGGGGTTGCGGCGGGCCGCAACGACGGCCTCCCACTCGGCGAGGTCAGCCTGGGGAACGGCAAGCCCGAGGCGTTCGACGACGATGGCGTCGAAGCCCTGGTCGCGGAAGGCCATCGGCAGCTTGTAGAGGTCATCCACATCCACCGCCGAGATCACCGCCCGCTCCTGCACGTTGGTAAACAGCGCGATCTTGCGGCGCTGTTCTTCGGGCAGTGGCTTTTCGGAGCGACAGACAAGGATGTCAGGCTGGATGCCGATCGACCGCAGCTCCTTGACCGAGTGCTGGGTGGGCTTGGTCTTGATCTCGGCAGATGAGGCGATATACGGCACCAGGGTGAGGTGCACGTAGACGCAGTTCTGGGGACCGAGATCCACACTCATCTGGCGAATGGCCTCGAGGAAGGGCAGGGACTCGATGTCGCCGACGGTGCCACCGATCTCGACGATGCAGATATCCGCGTCGCCCGCACCCAGGCGGATACAGCGCTTGATCTCGTCGGTAACATGGGGGATGACCTGGACCGTGGCCCCCAGGTAGTCGCCGCGGCGCTCCTTCGCGATGACACTGCCGTAGATGCGCCCCGTTGTGAAGTTACTGTGCCGGCCGGTGGTAGTGCGGACAAAGCGCTCGTAGTGGCCAAGGTCGAGATCGGTCTCGGTGCCGTCGGCTGTAACGAAGACCTCCCCGTGCTGGAATGGACTCATGGTGCCCGGATCCACGTTCAGGTAGGGATCGAGCTTGATCATGGCAACCCGTAGGCCCCGGGCTTCGAGGATCGCACCGAGGGAAGCGGCGGTAATGCCCTTGCCGAGCGAGGAAACGACACCACCAGTCACGAAAATGTAGCGGGGCATGAACCCATCTCCGGCGACCAGCAGTCAATCGCCAAGCACAGCCGAAACGCGCCCGCCACGGAACCAGGCCTTACCGGCGGTCAGGCACTGGCAAGGCGGCGAACTGACAGGCTGGATACTCCATCAAGGAGGCAGATGGGGAGGAAAAGTTACCAGATAGCCCCGCGACCCACAACGCGGGCACCGAAATCAGTCAGAACGCGGCCGCGTGTCCGGTCCACAGGACGCGCACGCCGTCGCCGCCAGGCGGTGTGGCCGCCCAGTCGGCGATCCACAGGTCCGCCACTGCCGCCAGCTCGCCACCTGCGTAGATCAGGGGTAGCTGGTGACGCATCCAGGGCACGACGCCGCGAGACTGGAACAGCTGCTTGAGGCTGCGGTGATGCGGGTCGCCGACCGGGCGCAGCCGCTCGCCACCCGCACGAAAACCGACTTCCAGTCCCCGTGCCAGCAATGCGACCGAGAGACCGCTGCCGTCGACTGGCTCAAGGTCCAGCCGGCCCCGCGGCACACCCAGCGACAGAGACTCGCCCGGCGACCAGGGCTGACGGCGTGGCGGCGGCGAATCGCCTTCGGCCAGCAGGTAGAGGTGCCCCCGGTAGCGGCGCAGTTCGCGCCCGGCCCAGCGGAGTTGCGGCTGGCCATCCGGGTTGTCGGCCAGCAACTGGCCAAGCCCTTCCCGCAAGCGGCGCTCCGGCGGCACCGGCCAGCCTGCCTCCCGGGCCAGGTGGCGGACCAGGTTGCGCTGCCGGGGGTCGCCAAGAGCCTGGAAGCCGGCCAGCTCGATGCGGCCATCAGCCACCAGCCGCCCGGCATCGCCCTGCGCTACCCCGTCCAGCAGCGTCACCGCCTCCCGGACCAGAACACCGCTCCTCGCCACCGACCCGGCTGCGGCCGGCCATCGCGCCAGCAGCGCAGGTAGTACCGCCAGCCGCAGATAGCTCCGGTCAAAGCGGAGATCACCGTTCATTGGATCCTCGACCCACCGGAGTCCCGCCTCGCGGGCATAGGCCTCCAGGCACGCCGGCGACACACCCAGCAGTGGACGGCAGAGGAGTCCTGCGCCGAGGCGGGACGACCCGGGAATTCCTGCAAGGCCGGTGACCCCGGAGCCCCGGAGCAGGTGCAGCAGCACCGTCTCGAGCTGGTCCCCGGCATGGTGCGCCGTCAACAGGATTTCACCCGAACCGAGCGCGTCGCCCAGGGCTGCATAGCGCGCCTGGCGGGCAGCGGCCTCGAGTCCTCTGCCACTCTCCCGGTCTACCGGCACACGGACGCTCGCGAACGGCACGCCCAGGTTGTTCGCCAGCGCTGCACAGTGAGCCGTCCACTGTTCCGCCTCGCGCTGCAGACCATGATCCACGTGGATGGCCCGCAGGGTGTAGGCCTGGCCATCGCGCAGGCTGGCCAGGGCGTGGAGCAGGACCGTGGAATCCCGACCCCCGCTGAAGGCGATACAGAGCGAGGCGCCCGGCAGCAGGTGGCGGAGCAAGGCATCCCGGATCGTCACTGGGCCCCGGTCCATGGCAAAGCCCGGCAGGTCGCCGTTGGTCATCCCTCCCGGAAGCTGCCGTAGGACTGCAGGCGTGCAGACCGGCGCTGGAGAAGCTCGCCGATGTCGACGGCCGCCACATCCCGCAGGTGCCCCTGCAGGGCGACGCGCAGCGCCTCCGCCGTGGCTCCCGGATTCCGGTGGGCGCCACCGAGGGGTTCGCGGATGACCTGGTCGATCAGGCCAAGTTCCCGCAGGCGGTGCGCCGTGATACCCATCGCCTCCGCCGCAGTCTCCGCCTTGTCCGGGCTCTTCCACAGGATGCTTGCACAGCCTTCCGGCGAGATCACCGAATACACGCTGTATTCGAGCATGATCACGCGGTCGCCGACGCCGATGGCCAGCGCACCACCGGATCCACCCTCCCCGATCACGACGCTGATGATGGGCGTCCGCAGGCGGGCCATCACAAACAGGTTTCGCGCGATTGCCTCGCTCTGGCCCCGCTCTTCCGCGCCAATGCCGGGGTACGCACCAGGTGTATCAATGAAGGTCACGACCGGCAGCCGGAATTTCTCAGCCATCAGCAGCAGGCGCATCGCTTTCCGATAACCTTCAGGCTTGGGCATCCCGTAGTTGCGGCGCACGCGTTCCTTCGTGTCCCGGCCTTTCTGCTGCCCGATGAAGACCACGGGCTTGCCCTCGAAGCGCCCGACCCCGCCGACCATGGCCGGATCATCGGCGTACATCCGGTCGCCGTGCAGTTCCTGGAAGTCGGGGCTGAGTGCCGCCAGGTAGTCCAGGGTGTAGGGCCGGTGGGGATGGCGGGCGAGCTGGGCCACCTGCCACGCGCTGAGGCTCGAAAAGATGCTGCGCGTCAGGGCATCGCTCTTGGCCTTGAGGCGGGCAATTTCGTCGCTGATGTTGATCTCGGAGTCATCGCCCACATAGCGGAGCTCGTCGATCTTTGCCTCAAGCTCGGCAATGGGCTGTTCAAAATCGAGGAATTTCAGGTCCATGGGTTCAGACACTAGCCCGGCAGGCGGCCGGGAGACAAGCGCAGGCGTCGGATCGGTTCACTGCCGGGTGCCTTCGTAGACGAAGCGGAAGCCGTCCAGACCCACCAGTTCGGAGAGCCGCTCCCGGAGTTCCCTGGTCGGACGCACCGACCAGTCATTGCCGAGAGCCAGCTTCGCCTGCGTACCGGCGGTGCTGTAGTAGAGGGACACGCTGCACGGGCCGGGGCGATGGCGCTCCATCACCGACTTCAGCAGTTCAGGAGTGAGCGAGCGATCGACATCAGCCCTCCAGCGCAGCAGCAGGCCGGTTGCCCGGGATTCGACGATCCGGTCGAGGTCCAGCACTTCCTTCGCATTGAGCCGCCAGTTGTCCAGGTAGTCTTCGAAGCGCAGCGAGCCTGCGATCGCCACCAGACAGTGCATTCCGAGCAGATGGCGGTATTTGTCGTAGCCCTCCTGGAAAAAGCCCACCTCCAGCGTGCCCGTACCATCGTCAAGTTCGATGGCGGTGCGGGTTCCGCGCCGGCGGATGCCGGTGACCAGGCCGGCCACAACCACCTCCCGTCCCGCGCTCCGATACTCGCCAGGCCCGGCAGCCTGGGGACGCTCCGCGACCAGGCTGTCGATCGTCGCAGAACTGATGAAGGGCTGGTCTGTACGGTACTGGTCGAAGGGATGACCACTCAGGTAAAGCCCCAGGCTCTCGCGCTCGGCTTCCAGCCGGCGGCCCCATCCCCAGTCCGGCAGTCCGGGAACCGGCGGCACCGCCGCCGGCTGCGAGGACGAGGCGGCGAACAGGTCCTCCTGGCCAACGCTGGCAGCTGCAGCCGCCTGCTCGGCGCCATCCATCGCGACCGGGAGGGCTGCCAGCAGGCTCGGACGGTTCGGGCCCAGCGCGTCGAAGGCCCCTGCCTTGATCAGTGCCTCGACGGGACGCCGCCCCACCTTCTGGCCCCCGGCCCGGAGCGCAAACTCCGTCAGACTCGCATAGGGGCCGCCTTCGGCGCGCACCTGGACGATGTGCTCGGCCGCGCCTCGCCCCACGCCCTTGATGGCGCCCAGGCCGTACCGGATGGCCCCCTCCCCCTCGACCTGGAACATGTAGGCCGACCGATTGACGTCCGGGGGCAGCAGCCCCAGCTGGAGCAGGTCACATTCGCGCTTGTGAATGACCAGCGCATCAGTGTCGTCCATTTCAGTGGTCATCACGGCCGCCATGAACGCGGCAGGATAACTGGCCTTGAGCCAGGCGGTCTGATAGGTGAGGACCGCATAAGCCGCTGAATGCGACTTGTTGAAGCCGTAGCCGGCGAACTTCTCCATCAGGTCGAAGATGTGGGTGGCGCGGGCGGGATCCGTGCCCCTTGCAGCAGCACGCTCGGTGAAGCCGGAGCGCTGCATGGCCATCTCCTCGGCCTTCTTCTTGCCCATCGCACGCCGCAGCAGGTCGGCTTCGCCCAGTGAGTAGCCAGCCAGGCGCTGGGCGATCTGCATCACCTGTTCCTGGTACAGGATCACACCATAGGTTGCCCGCAGAACGGGCTCGAGGTCCGGATGCAGGTAGTCGACTGGCTGGTCAGGACCGGCATGCTTGCGCGCGATGAAGTCGTCCACCATGCCCGACTGAAGTGGCCCGGGCCGGTACAGCGCCACCAGCGCGACGAGGTCGTCAAAGCTGTCCGGCTGCAGGCGGCGGACCAGATCCCGCATGCCCCGCGATTCAAGCTGGAACACCGCGGTCGTGCGACAGGCCCGCAGCAGGGCGAACGTGGCCGGATCGTCCATCGGCAGTTCACGGACGTCGACCGGCGGCTCGCCTGCCGCTGCGCGGATGGCGTTGATGGCCCTGGTCGCCCGATCGATCACGGTCAGCGTGCGCAGGCCCAGGAAGTCAAACTTCACCAGGCCGGCGGCTTCCACGTCATCCTTGTCGAACTGGGTGACGGTGAACTTCTCACCTTCCACCTGGTAGAGGGGCGTGAACTCAGTGAGGGCACGGGGCGCAATGACCAGCCCGCCGGCGTGCCGGCCGGCGTTGCGGACCAGGCCCTCAAGCCGCCTGCCGAGGTCGATCAGCTCCCGGACGTCGTCGTCGCTGGCGTAGAGTTCGCGGAGCTCCGCCACCTGTGCCAGGGCGATGTCCAGCGTCATCTCTGCCCCGGGATCGTTGGGCACGAGCTTCGCGATACGATCAGTCTGCCCGTAGGGCATGCCGAGTACCCGGCCAACGTCCCGCACGACCGCACGGGCCGCCATGGTGCCGTAGGTGATGATCTGGGACACACGGTCACGGCCATAGCGGTCGCTGACGTAGTCAATGACCCGGTCCCGGCCTTCCATGCAGAAATCGATGTCGAAGTCAGGCATTGAGACGCGTTCCGGATTGAGGAAGCGCTCGAAGAGGAGGTCGTGACGGATCGGATCAAGGTCGGTGATACCGAGGGCCCAGGCCACCAGCGATCCCGCACCCGACCCGCGCCCGGGGCCAACGGGAATGCCGTGTTCCTTGGCCCACCGGATGAAGTCAGCGACGATCAGGAAATAACCGGGGAATCCCATGCGACAGATGACGGCCACTTCGGTCGCAAGCCGCTCACCGTACTCAGGTGGCGGCCGCGAATCCGTACCCGGGCTTGCGCACCGTCGGGCCAGCCCCGCCCCTGCCTCCATCCGGAGAAATTCATCGGCGGTCAGGCCATCCGGAAGCGCGTAATCCGGCAGGTGGGTCTCACCCAGCGCCAGGGTGAGGCTGCAACGCTGGGCGATTGCCACCGAGTTGGCGAGGGCCTCGGGCAGGTCCGCGAACAGCTGGCACATCTCCTCCGGAGATCGAAGGTACTGTTGCTGGCTGTAGGTGCGGGGCCGGTTCGGATCGGCGAGGACATGACCGGACTGGATGCAGACCCGGGCCTCGTGGGCTTCGAATTCGTCGGGCTGCAGGAAGCGCACATCGTTGGTTGCAACGACCGGCAGGCCGGTGCGGCTGGCGAGTTCCACGGCGGCGTGCAGATAGTCATCCTCGTGTGGGCGGCCGGTGCGCTGGACCTCGAGGTAGAAGTCGCCGCCAAACCAGCGCTGAAAGTCACGGGCCACCCGCGCAGCCCGTTCCTGTGTCCCGCTGAGAAGGGTGCGTCCGAGGACGCCGTCACGCCCCCCTGAGAGCGCAACCAGGCCGTTGCCACCACCGGCCTCCAGCCAGTCGGGCGAGATGATCGGCAGGCCGCCCCGCTGGCCTTCTAGCCAGGCGCGCGTCAGCAGGCGCGACAGGCTGGCGTAACCCACCCGGTTCCGGCACAGCAGCACAAGGCGGGCTGGCGCCTGCTGGTCGCCTTCGCCGGCATACCAGAGCTCGGCGCCGATAATCGGCTTCACGCCGGCAGCCAGTGCGGCCCGGTAGAACTTCACGAGGCCGAAGAGATTGCCCTGGTCGGTGATGGCAACGGCCGGCATGCTGGCGGCCGCGGTGGCCGCAACGAGGTCCGGAATGCGTACCACGCTGTCAACGATCGAGAACTCCGTGCGCACATGCAAGTGTACGAATCCGGGCGCGTTCATGAGAACGCTCCGGCCATCAACACCGCACGCACCGGGGCAAAGCTGCGGCGGTGGTCAGGACAGGGGCCGAAAGCCTGGAGCGCGTCCCGGTGATCGGCGGTCGGGTAGCCCTTGTGGCGGTCGAAGCCGTACAGGGGATATCGCCGGTGAAGGTCCACCATCAGCTCGTCCCGATGAACCTTGGCCAGTATCGAGGCAGCGCCAATGGCCACGCGTGACCGGTCGCCGCCGATGACGGTGCGCACCTCGCCACGGTAGCCCGGCAGCGCCGGCGCGCGATTGCCATCCACTTCAACCAGCAGCGGCGACCGGCGAAGTCCCGCAAAGGCCCTCGCCATGGCCAGCATCGTGGCACCGAGGATGTTCAGGGCGTCGATTTCCTCGTGGGAGGCCTCGCCAAGCGCCCAGTCGAGTGCCTGCTGCCGGATGCGGCAGGCCATCTCGGTGCGTTGCCCGGCCACCAGCTGCTTGGAGTCCCTGACACCCGGAATGGTCTGGCCCGACGCGAGGACGACCACCGCGGCAACGACCGGCCCGGCCAGGGGTCCGCGCCCCGCTTCATCGATGCCGGCAATCAGGGCGGCACCGGGCGGGATCTCGCTCTGTTGCCGGTGATGATCCATGGATCAGGAATTATACGAAGCCGGCAGCGCAGCCAGCACCGCGTCGGCCGCCCGTTCGCTCGCGTCCTGGCGAAGAACTCCGGCCAGGTCAGCAAATCGGCCTTTGAGCGTCTCCCTCGCTGTTGTCGACCGCAGCCAGTGGAGGACCGCGTTGCCCAGATTCCCGGGCGTTGCCTCGTTCTGGATGAACTCGGGGACGAGGCGGCCCCCGGCCAGCAGGTTCGGGAGGCTGATGTGGTCCACCTTGACGAGCCGGAGCAGGCGAAGCAGGCCATAGGTCAGCGGTGCGAGACGATAGGCAACAACCATCGGGCGATTCACCAGCATGCCCTCCAGGGTGGCGGTGCCGGAAGCCACCAATACCACGTCGGCGGCGGCCATGGCGATCTGGGCCTGGCCCGCCACGATGCGCAGCTCCGGAGGTACACCAGGGGTGGCCTGCCAGATCCTTTGAAAGGACAGGCCGAGGGTTTCCGTGGCGGCGGGCACGAGGAAAGAGATGGCAGGTTCGCGCATCGCCAGCCAGGCCGCCGTGGCCGAAAACACCGGACCCAGACGGTCCACCTCGCCGGCGCGACTGCCAGGAAGCAAGGCCACGACCCGTTCGTCGGGCGGGATGCCCAGTACCTGTCGGGCTGCCTCCCGGCCCGGTGGTTCGGCAAGCTCGTCGGCCAGCGGATGGCCGATGAAGCGGCCGCGGACACCGTGGCTGGCGAGGAAATCTGCCTCGAAGGGCAGCAGGCACAACACCTCGTCACAGGCCGCACGCAGCACACGAACCCGACCCGGACGCCAGGCCCAGACAGAGGGGCAGACATAGTGCAGGGTAGGAATGCCGAGAACCCGCGCCCGGCGTTCAACCCGCAGATTGAAGTCCGGTGCGTCAATGCCCACGTACAGGTCGGGCGGGTCAGTCCGCAGGCGCTGCTCCAGCTCCCTGAACACCCGCCGCAACCGGGGCAGGTGCCGGACGACTTCGGCCAGTCCCATCACGGCGAGTTCGCTGCTGGGTGTCCAGACCTCACAGCCTGCGGCGGCCATGTCGGACCCCGCGATCCCGGCAAACTGCACATCAGGACGGCGGGCACGGACCGCGCGGATCAGGCCGGCACCGAGCCGGTCTCCAGAAATCTCGCCGGCGACTATGACAATGCGCGGCATACGCGCGGTCAGCGGATCAGGCTGCGTTCGGACTTGTCGATGAATTCAACGAGGATCCGGAGTTCGGGCTGGCTCGCCGCCAGGGCGGCCAGCCGCTCACGCGCATCCGCCAGCTGCAGGCCCTCCCGGTACAGCAGACGGTAGGCCTCCTTGATGTTGCGGAGCTGGTCAGCGCTGAAGCCGCGCCGCTTCAGTCCCTCGCTGTTGATGCCGTGAGGTGCGGTGGGCTGCCCCCCGACCATCACATAGGGCGGCACATCCCGGGTCACGGCGGCGAAACCGCCAAGAAAACTGTGGGTGCCCAGCCGGCAGAACTGGTGCACAGCGGAGAAGCCGCTGCAGATTACATGATCCTCAACCCGGACATGGCCGGCGAGGGTTGCATTGTTCGAGAAGATGATGTCGTTGCCGACCACGCAGTCATGGGCAATGTGCACATAGGACATGATCCAGTTGTCATTGCCGATGCGGGTTGCGCCCTGATCCTGGGCCGTACCCCGGTTGATCGTGGTGAATTCCCGGATGGTATTGCGATCGCCAATCTCCAGCCGCGTTTCCTCGCCCTGGTACTTCTTGTCCTGGGGATCTTCCCCAACCGACGCAAACTGGAAGATCCGGTTATCCCGGCCAATCGTGGTCGGGCCCTTGAGCACCGCGTGCGCCCCGATGGTCGTGCCTGCGCCGATGACGACGCCATCGCCGACCACCGCATAGGGCCCGATCACGACCCCGGAATCGAGCTCCGCCCGCGGGGAAACAATCGCTGTGGAATGCACCTGGGTCACTTGCCGGATACTCCGCCCACGCGCTTCTCCAGATCCTTGAGGCGCCTCGCAATCTCGTCGAGCTGGCCGAAGCGGGCCATGTTCCGACGCCATCTCTGCAAGGTGTCAGCAGGAGTACCGCCACCGGCATAGATGCCCGGTGAGCGTATCGACCCGGTGACGCCGGCCCCGCCGCCGATTACCACGTCATCGACTATGACGATGTGCCCGGCGAATCCGGCCTGTCCTCCCACGATGCATCGTGCACCGATCGTCGTACTGCCGGAGATCCCGGTCTGCGCTGCAATCACCGTGTGCTCGCCGATGCGAACATTGTGCCCGACCTGGATCTGGTTATCGAGCTTCACCCCGTTGCCGATTACGGTGTCCTCGATGGCGCCGCGATCAATGGTGGTGTTGGCACCGATCTCCACATCGTCCCCGATAACGACGCCACCAATCTGGGGTACTTTGACGTACGTGCCCTGCGCTTCGCGGGCAAAGCCGAAACCGTCCGAACCGACCACGACCCCGGCATGCAGGGTGCAGCGGGCGCCGATACGCACGCCGGTATAGAGGGTGACGCCTGGCATCAGCACCGAATCGGCGCCGATACGCACGCCCGGGCCCAGTACGGTCCGGGCCCCCACGGACACCCGCTCGTCAAGAACGACGCCTGCCCCCAGCACGGCACCCGGGCCAATCTCGCAACTGGCTGGCACACGGGCATCCGCTGCCACGACCGCTGCCGGATGCACGCCGGGACGGAGACCAGCGGGCGGGTGCAGCTCGGTCGCCATGCGGGCGTAGGCGGCGTAGGGATCCCGGGCAATCAGCGCCGGGACGGGACAGGATCCGGCAAAGCGGTCCTCCAGCACCACGGCACCGGCCCGGGTCGCCGCCAGCTGCAACCGGTAGGCCGGATTGGCGAGGAAACTGAGTGCGTCGCCGTCTGCACCGGCCAGCGTGGCCACCCGTTGGACCCGGATATCGGGGTCACCCTGGAGCTGGCAACCAAAACGCACGGCCAGCTGGCCGAGGCTCATGCCCATTGCGCTTTATCCCCGTTGCGGGCCATCAGCGGTGCTCCCCGCATACCCGCCAGGCGGCACGATCCGGATCAGGGCCCGGCCCGGCCCTGCAGCGCCTGCAGGATCTGGGCCGTGACGTCCAGGCCCGGGTCGACGAACAGCAGGCCATCGCTGACGATCAGGTCGTAGTTCCCCTGCCGGGCAAAGGTCTCCACCTCGCGGAGCAGGTCGACCCGGAGCTTACCCAGCTCCTCGTTCTTGCGGTTATTGAGATCTTCCCGCAGTTCATCGAGTTGCCGGGCCAGTTCGCGTTCGTCCCGGCGCAGGTCGTTCTCCGTGTTGCGGCGCTCATCCGCACCCATCACGGCCCCGTCCTTCTGGAATTTATCTGCCCGCGTCTTGAAGCTGTTCTGCTTGGCAAGCAGATCCCGCTGCCGGGGGGCGAACTCGGTCTCGAGGGTCCGGTTGGCCGCGCTGGCCTGCGGAGCCTCGATCAACAGCCGCTGCACATTGACGTAACCGATTTTCAGTGCCCTCGGCGCCTGCTGGGCCTGTGCCGGCACCACGAGCAGCAGGGTCGCCAGAATCGGCAGGCCGCGCAAAAATGACTTCAACTGCAACATCTTATTCCCTTGGTTTCAATTAGCTGACCAACACCATGATTCAGGAGACTTCGTAACGGTCAGAACGCCCCGCCAATCGAAAACTGGAAGCGCTCCGTCTCATCGCGGAAAAACAGATCATCGCCGTCACCCGCATTCAGCGGGAAGGCGTAGCTGAACCGGAACAGGCCCAACGGGGCAAGCCACTGGGCCGAGATGCCGACCGACTGCTTCAGCTCACCGGCGTCGAAATCATACTCGATCGGGATATTGCTGCGGGTACCCCCCTGGGGCCTGGCAAAGAACTCAACGTCCCCCAGTGAAAATACATTGCCGATGTCGTAGAAGAGGCTGAACCGGGCCCTGGACCGCCAGGCTTCCGGCATGGGCAACAGGAATTCGGCCTGCCCGGCGACCAGCGTGTCACCCCCGTAGGGATTGCCGAAGTCGTCCTTCGGTCCCAGCTCGTTTTCGGAGAAGCCCCGGATCGTATCCGGGCCGCCGGCGAAGTAGTTCTTGTAAGGCGGCAGCGACGTGGTGTCTCCCAACGCAGCTCCGTAGCCCAGGTCGGCACTGAAAAGCAAGGTTGCCCAGCGGGTTGGCGACCAATACTTCTGCACATTATAGTTGACGGTGAAGTATTCGACGTCGCTGCCGGGGACGGTGGCATTCAGCACCAGCCGGTGCCGGGAGCCCCGGTCCGCGAACAGGGCCCGGTTCCGGCTGTCGTAGACCCAGCCGGCCACCAGTTCGAAGGTATTGAAGTCGGTGGAGTACAGCAGCGCACCCGGAATGCCCAGCGTTTCGCTGCTGCCGTTGTTCCGTACCCATTGCTGGGCCTGCCGGCTCTTGAACTCGTCGCTCAGCAGCTCGGCACTCTGGAAAGTACCCCCGAGGATCAGGCGCTGGAACTCGGTCAGCGGGTAACTGTACTCAACGGACGCCGCGAGGGTCTTGGTCGAGAAGTCCGAGGCCTGCGAGGTGAACTGGGTGATATCCCGATAGGCCAGGCTCAGGGTCCGACTGACCTCGTTGATCGTGGTATAGGGGTCGGTATAGGAGAAGGCGTAGACCGTGCGGAAACGCCCGGAATTGATGTCCGCCTGGACCCGGTTGCCAGAGCCCATGAAATTCGTGTGCACGAAGCTGCCGTTCAGGATCAGCTTCTGCGACTGCGAGTAGCCGACGCCGCCGCCAAACTGGCCGGGCAGACCCTCGGTGATGTCGAAGTCCAGGTCCACGAGATCGGGCGTACCGGGAACAGGATTGGTGGTCTGGTCAACCTTCTCCACATAGGGCAGCCGCTGGATGCGGATCTTGGACCTTTCCAGCCGGCTGTTGGACAGGTAAGCGCCTTCGAACTGGCGCAATTCCCGGCGAAAGACCTCGTCGTTGACCGACGAGGTGCCATTGAAATTGACGCGCCGGACATAGACCCGGCTCTTGGGCTCCACGTAGAGCGTTACCGCAACGGTCTTGTTCTCCCGGTCCAGCTCGGGCACCGGCTCCACGGTAGCGAAGGCGTAGCCTTCCTCACTGAGGCGGAGGCGAATCAGATCCGCGCTCTGGGTAATCAGCTGCTGGGAGTAGACCTGTCCCGGCTTCACCTGCAGGAAGGGATTCAGCTGGGCCTCGGAAAGCACCAGCTCACCGCCGAGGCGCACGTCGCTGACCTTGTAGCGATCTCCCTCAACCAGGTTGATGGTGATGAAGATATCCCCCTTGTCGGGTGAAATCGCCACCTGCGTGGACTCGATACCGAAATCGGCAAAGCCCCGGTCCATGTAGTAAGACCTCAGCGTTTCGAGGTCGCCCGACAGGGCCTCCCGCGAGTACCGGTCATCCTGCCTGATGAAGGAAAGCCAGCCCGGGGTCTTGAGCTGGAAGCGGTCCAGCAGTTCGTCGTCGTCGAAAGTGCTGTTGCCAACCAGGTTGATCTGCCGGATGCGGGCCCGGTCACCCTCGGTGATCGTGATCGCAATGTCCACCTTGTTGTCCGGCAGGTCCTGCACCTCGGTCGCGATTCTGGCCGCGTACTTGCCGCGGCTGAAGTACTGGTCAGTGAGTGACTGCTCGACCTCGTCCAGCACCGACTGATTGAAGGTGCGCCCCTGCCGGAGGCCGATACGTGCCAGGGGCTCCTGGAGGTCCTCGGTTTTGATGTCCTTGTTGCCCGTGATCGTGAAGCTGGCGATGGACGGCCGCTCGGCGACCGCGATCACCAGGATACCGGCGTCCCAGCGGACCTCCACGTCCCGGAAGAAGCCCGTGCTGTAAACGGCGCGGATGGCTTCCTGGATCCGGTTGCTGTCGAGGCGGTCTCCGATGTTGACGGGAAGGTAGTTGTAGACCGTGCCCTCGGCGATACGCTGCAGACCCTCGACGCGGATGCCCCGGACAACCAGGGATTCCTGGGCCCAGCTGTCAGGGGTGAAGATTGCCAGCGCGACCAGCACTGCCAACCCCAGCAGGGGACGCACGGATCCGTTAACCACCGCTGGAGCAGGCATGGCGGACTCAGCCGAGGAGACGGGCGATGTCGTTATAAAACGCGAAAGTCATCAGGAGCAGCAGTAAGGCAATGCCGACCTGTTGACCGACGATCTGGACCCGTTCAGAAAGCGGACTGCCCTTCATGGACTCGGCAATTGTGTAGACGATCTGGCCTCCGTCGAGCATCGGCACCGGCAGGAGATTGAGCACTCCGAGGCTGATGCTCACGATCGCAAGAAAGCTGAGAAATGCCGTGAGGCCAATCGTCGCCGTAACACCGGCATACTGCGCGATGTTGATTGGCCCACTGATGTTCTTGGGCGAAACGTCGCCAGTCAGCATACGCCAGATCATGCGGAGGGTAAGGGCACTCATTTCCCAGGTCTTGACCGTCGCCCTGGCCATGGCTTCGACCGGCCCATAACGCTCTTCGGCGCGCATTCCCGCCAGCAGGTCGGCCGGCATGTCCGCTGCCGCACCAATCCTGCCAATACGCCCCTCGTCACTCTCGGTAATCTCCACGGCCACCAGCAGCTGCACCTCGGCCGCGTCGCGCAGCACGGTGACCAGGAGTTCCTCGCCCGGACTCGCCCTGATGATCTGCACCCAGTCGGACCAGGTTTCCACGCCCTCGCCTTCCACGTCGAGAATCAGGTCGCCCGGCAGCAGGCCGGCCTGCTCAGCCGGGCCACCCCGGATCACCTCACCAATGACCGGCAACGGACGCGGGGACCAGGCTTTGAAGCCAAGGGTCGGGAAAAGCTGGCCCGGCTCGGTCAGGCGGGATTCGCGCCCGGCGGTCGGCAACGAGAGAGTCCGGATGGTTCCGCTCTCATCAGCGACCGCCATCCGGATCTGGCCGTCAGCGAGGATGCCGTCCAGCATGGCCAGCATGGCGGTTTCCCAGGTGGAGACCGTGCGGTCACCCACCTGCTGGATGGTATCGCCCGCCCGCAGCCCTGCACCGGCAGCGATACCGTCGGCATCCACCTCGCCAATAACGGGTTTCATCCCGGGGACGCCACTGACGAACATGACGGTGTAGGCGAACACCGCAAACAGGAGATTGAACAGCGGACCGGCGAAGAGAACGGCGATGCGGGCCGGGGCAGATTGCCGGTTGAAGGCCCTGTGGCGCTCGGCAAAAACCACCGGGCAGTCCCGCTCATCCAGGAGTTTCACGTAGCCGCCGAGGGGAATGGCCGACAGGCAGTACTCGGTCTGGTCGGGACCGCTCCGGCGGGACCAGAGCACCCGGCCAAAGCCGATGGAGTACCGCAGTACCTTGACGCCAAACGCCCGGGCTACGATGTAGTGGCCGTACTCATGGATCGCCACCAGCAAGCCGATGGCGCCCATGAAGGCCAGGACGGAAATCAAAAAGTCGGGCATCTGGTAATACTAAGTCATTCCGTAATGGCTTGCCTTCCCCGTCTGCATGGCTGGCCAGGGACAATCCGACGCCGGAGCCGCAGCGCAGCCACCCGGCGGGGCTGGTTCAGGTACGGATGACGCCCAGCTGAGCCAGGGACAGGACGAAGAGCGGCAATCCCGCGGCGATGCTGTCCAGCCGGTCCAGCAGGCCGCCATGGCCAGGGAACAGCTGACCACTGTCCTTGGCCCCCACGTGGCGTTTGAACATGCTCTCGGTCAGATCGCCGACAACCGACAAAGCGGCCACGCCGATACTCAGTGGCACGATCATGGCAAGTGGCAGCTTCAGGAGTACGCCGCCGATGGCGGCGGCTACGCCGGCGGCCAGCAGCCCTCCGGCGACACCCTCCCAGGTCTTGCCAGGACTCACCCGGGGAGCCAGCTTGCGGCGCCCGAAGCGGCGACCAGCGAAGTAGGCGCCAATGTCCGCGGCGAAAATCACCGCGAGCGCGAGCAGCGTGAGGGAGCGCCCGATGTCCGGCACGCGCAGCAGCGTGGCGAGGGCCAGCCACGCCGGTACCAGGACGAGGCAGCCGGCACCGGCGACAACTACGGCCGGCACGGCCGTGGGATAACGGAACAGCCAGAAAAAAGCCGCCAGCCACCAGACGAGCGCGAGACCAAGGAAGACGGCCAGGTCAACGCGGTGCGGGACCAGCCAGTCGCTGGCCAGAATCAGCACGCCGATCAGGACGACGAAGGCGGCCCGGACAACGGGGGAACGGGGACCGAGAAAAGCTGACCACTCCCATGCGGCGCCGACCATCAGGAGGCCGGCCAGCATGACGGCAACGGCGGTCGGTGCCAGGAACAGCACCAGGAGGAGAACTGTAACGAGGCAGACAGCCGTGAGGACTCTTTGCGCCAACTGGGTCATCGCGGCAACGCAGTCCCGGTCACCGCCGCGGCTCAGTCACCGATGGCTTCGAGCTGGTCGCTGGTACGACCGAAACGCCGCTCCCGCCGGGCGAAGAAATCGAGGGCGCCATTGAACTGATCGACGCCGAAATCCGGCCACAGGGTCTCGGTGAAGCAGAGTTCCGTGTACGCAAGGTCCCAGAGCATGAAGTTGCTCACCCGCTGCTCACCACCGGTACGGATCAGCAGGTCAGGCGGAGGCAGGCCCGCGAGCGCCCTGTGGCGCTCGATGAGGGCTTCATCGATGTCGGCCGGATCAAGTTCCCCGGCCCGCACCTTCAGGCTGATCCGCCGCATGGCCTGCAACATGTCCCACTTGCCGCCGTAAGCCACGGCGAGGACCAGGGTCATCCGGGAATTGGCCGCCGTCCTGGCTTCGGCATCTGCCATGCGCTTGCGCAAGATCGTCGGAAGGGTTTCCCGCGCACCGATGAAACGGAGCTGGATCCCGTTCTCGTGCAGGGTGTCCACTTCGCGCTGCAGAACCTCGACGAAAAGCCGCATCAGGGCATCCACCTCGCTCGGGGGACGCTTCCAGTTCTCACTACTGAAGGCGAACAGCGAAAGGATCTTGACGTCAGATTCGGCACATTGCTCGACGATGGCACGCGCCGCGCGGACGCCTGCTCTGTGACCCGCATGACGTGGCCGGCCGTTCCGGGCAGCCCAGCGGCCGTTGCCATCCATGATGATGGCCACATGGGTCGGCGAAGCCGGCCCGCAATTGCCGTTACTGGTCATGAAGTCCCCACCCTTGGTCCCGCACCGGATTATGACTAGAACTCCATGATCTCTTTTTGCTTCTCTTCACAGATTCGATCGATCTCGGACGAATGGCGATCGGTCAGATCCTGGATCTGGGCGGCCGCCTGGCGCTCCTGGTCCTCGTTGATCAGTTTTT
This sequence comes from uncultured Chromatiaceae bacterium, assembly GCA_964407855.1. GTDB lineage: Bacteria > Pseudomonadota > Gammaproteobacteria > Steroidobacterales > SHZI01. Next base: position 25,192 of record CAYOXI010000011.1, on the reverse strand, counting down.
CTTTCAGCGCCTCCTTAAGGTCCTGGAGTGCATCGCGACGCACGCTCCGGACTGCTACCCGGCCGGTTTCCGCCTCCTGTTTCACGAGGCGGGCAAGGTCCCGGCGGCGCTCCTCGGTAAGGGGTGGCAACGGGACCCGGATCACAGTTCCGGCTGTGCGGGGTGTGAAGCCGAGGTTGGCACTCATGATGGCCTTCTCGATGACGGCCACCATCCCCTTCTCCCACGGCGTTACCGTCAGCGTCCTGGAGTCCTCGACGGCAATGTTGGCAGTCTGGGACAGGGGCACGCTGCTACCGTAATACTCCACCGACAGATGCTCCAGCAGGCTCGGATGAGCCCTGCCGGTACGAAGCTTGCGGAGTGCCTGGCCGAGGGCGGTCACGCACTTCGCCATGCGCTGGTCAGCATCCTTGCGAATCTCGTCAATCACGACTGTGGCCCTCCGCCCCCCTGGTCAGTCATCCTGACACCAGCGTTCCGACGTTGTCGCCCCGCGCGAGGCGCACCAGGTCGCCGGGCGCGTGCAGGTCAAAAACCCGAATAGGGACATTGTTCTCGCGGCACATGACAACAGCCGTGGTATCCATGACATTAAGCTTGTCGTTGATTACCCGGTCGAAACTCAGCTGATCATAGCGGCGGGCGCCGGGATTGCTGACCGGATCAGCCGTATAGACCCCATCGACCTTCGTGCCCTTGACGAGTACATCGGCGCCGATCTCGATGGCGCGCAGGGCCGCAGCCGTGTCGGTGGTAAAGAACGGATTGCCGGTGCCCGAGGCAAAGATGGCGACGCGGCCCTTCTCAAGATGGCGTATCGCCCGCCGTCGGATGTAATCCTCGCAAACCTCGTGGATCTGCAGCGCGGACATCACGCGTGCGTGGGTTCCCACGCGCTCGAGGGCATCCTGCAGGGCCAGCGAGTTGATCAGCGTCGCGAGCATGCCCATGTGGTCGCCGGTGACCCGGTCCATACCGGCACGGGCCAGACCAGCGCCGCGGAAGATATTGCCCCCGCCGATGACGATTCCAAGCTGTACGCCCAGTTCATGGACCTGCTTGACGTCGGCGGCAATCCGGGTCAGGACAACCGGGTCAATACCGTAGTCACCGCCCCCCATCAGGGCCTCCCCGCTGAGCTTCAGGAGGATGCGCCTATAGACCAGGGGTGTGTCATTCATGGGATAGAGGCCACGGGAGATACGCTGTCTAACCGGTAGAAAGACAGCGGGATTCTACCTGATGTGCCCCCAGGAAACGTGACGGATTGGCAAGGCGCATGTCCCGTATCCGCATGCGGAGCAAGGTGCGCGGTGACTCACCCCTGTGCGTTCATCGCGGCCACAGCCTCGGCGATATTCTCGGCCTTTTTCTCGATACCCTCGCCGACTTCGAGGCGCACAAAGCGGTGCACCCGCGCCTTACGGTCCGTGAGCAGCTGGGATATCGACTTGTCAGGGTCCTTGACGAAGGGCTGACCCAGCAGGGTGATCTCGCCCAGATATTTGCGCAGGCGGCCCTCTACCATCTTGGCGAGGATTTCCGGGGGCTTGCCGGGCGCCTCAGTCTGTGCCTGCTCGCCGAGTATCCGGCGCTCGTTGGCCCGAGTGCTCTCCGGAACGTCGTCCGGCGACAGGTACCGGGGGCTGCTCGCCGCAATATGCATCGCCAGGTCCTTGCCCAGCTCCGCATCGCCGCCCTCCACATCGACAAGGACGCCGATGCGGGTGCCATGGAAATAGGTAGCCAGTTGCCCGACCGGCTTCAGGTACTCGACACGACGAACGCCGATGTTCTCACCGATCTTGGCAACCAGGTCGCGACGGGCCTCGTCCAGGGTCCGGCCAGCATCTGCCGGGAGACCCATCAGGTCCGCAGGCGTCTGTGGCTGGCCGGCGGCGGCACGCTGGGCGACGATCCGCGCAAACGACTGGAAGTTGTCTGCCTTGGCCACGAAGTCAGTTTCGCAATTCACCTCGAGAATGGCCGTAACGTCGCCCTGTGGGCTCGTGGCCGTAACAATCAGGCCTTCGGCGGCAATGCGCCCGGCCTTCTTTTCCGCCTTGGCCTGGCCCCGGGTCCGGAGGAGTTCCTGAGCAGCCTCGATGTCGCCCCCGGAATCAACCAGTGCCTTCTTGCACTCCATCATCCCGGCGCCGGTACGTTCCCTCAGTTCCTTGACCAGATTTGCAGCTATCGACATGCCATCAGTCCCTGTTCAGCTCTCGGTGTCGACGGCAGCAGGTCCCGGACCATCAGGTTCTGGCGAACCGGAACCAGTGGCAGGCTCGGCAGCAGCCGTGTCTTTCTTTGGTGCGCGCGCCCGCGCGACGGCTGGCGCAGAGGCCTTGCGGGCGGGTCGCTTTGGTGCCGTGCGCTTGGGGTCGCCACCTGGCCTGGGCTTGCCCTCCGCATCCAGCTCCACGAAGTCGTCCTCACCCATCGGCACGACCGGAATGCTGGCCTTGCCTTCCAGGACCGCATCGGCAACGGCGATGGCATACAGCTCGGCCGCCCGCATGGCGTCATCGTTACCGGGGATCATGAACTGCACGCCATCCGGCGAGGAATTGGTATCCACGATCCCAACCACCGGGATACCCAGCTTGTTGGCCTCGTGGACAGCAATCTTCTCGTGCCCAACGTCGATCACGAACAAGGCATCCGGCAAAGAGGCCATGGACTTCACGCCACCAAGGCTCCGCTCAAGTTTCTCCCGTTCACGACGCCGTTCGAGCACCTCTTTCTTGGTCAGCCGGGCAAATCGGCCGTCCTCTTCCATGGCGTCAAGGTCCTCGAGGCGCTTGGTGGACTGCTTGATGGTCTTGAAATTGGTCAGGGTTCCGCCGAGCCAGCGGTGACTGACAAAGGGCATTTCGCACCGAAGCGCCTGGGCGCGCACGGCGTCCCTCGCCGACCGCTTGGTGCCGACGAACAGGATCTTGCCGCCGTCCGCCGCCAGCGCCCGGATGAACCCGGCTGCCTTGCGGAATAACGGCACGGTGTGTTCCAGATTGATTATGTGGATGTTGTTGCGGGCCCCGAAAATATAGGGGGCCATTTTCGGGTTCCAGTAGCGGGTCTGGTGGCCGAAATGCACGCCCGCCTCAAGCATCTGGCGCATGCTGACGTCAGTCATGGGATCTCCTTGCAAGTACTGAGGACCGTGACCTTCGTCAACGGAGCCTCGTTCGGGTTAGGGCCGCCGCGCTCCCCATCCGGCAACCGTGTCCCGAATCGGGACACCGGCACCCGGCCGGACGTGTCGGAGCGCGTGTGGATTTCGTTGCCTCAAGGGCGGCCGCTTTATACCATAGGCTCTTGCGCGGCACAAAGCCGATCCCGCCCCCGGAATCCCAGCCCGGCAGGCCCGGACAGGACTGGAGCCCGGGCCGGACACCTCACGGATGAGCATCACAATCAAGACCCCGGCAGAACAGCAGGCCATGCGGGTGGCCGGCCGGCTGACCGCGGAAGTCCTGGACATGATCGGACCCCACGTCCAGCCAGGGATCACGACGGCCGATCTGGACCAGATCTGCCACGACTACATTGTCAATATTCAGGGCGCAGTGCCCGCGCCGCTGAACTACAGGGGCTTTCCCAAATCGATCTGCACCTCGGTAAACCACGTGGTCTGCCACGGGATTCCCGGCGAGAAGCGGCTCAAAGCCGGCGATATCGTCAATGTGGACGTCACCGTCATCAAGGACGGGTTTCATGGGGACAGCAGCCGCATGTTCTTTGTCGGGAAGAGCACCGTCCAGGGCGAGCGCGTCGTGCGCGTATCCCGGGAAGCGCTCTGGCTCGGGATTCGTCAGGCCCGGCCCGGAAACAGGCTGGGAGACATCGGACACGCCATCCAGTCACATGTGGAACGGCAGGGCCTGAGCGTCGTGCGGGAGTACTGCGGGCACGGCATTGGCCGGATTTTCCACGAGGATCCCCAGGTCCTCCATTACGGTGATCCCGGCAAGGGGCTTGAACTCCAGGAGGGGCTCACCTTCACCATCGAGCCGATGGTCAATGTCGGGTCACGCCACGTCAAACTCAAGGACGACGGATGGACCGTAGTCACACGGGATCACTCCCTGTCGGCCCAGTGGGAACACACCATCCTCATCACCCGCGATGGCTGTGAAGTGCTGACCCTTGGCGCGGATGAACAGCCATGAACACCGCTGTGAGTCCGGTGCTGTCGCTGGGGACTGAGGCCCGGGAACTGGCGGCGGCAGTCCTGCAACCGGACGGCGCGGCAATGGACTGGGCGGCGGTTCGCCAGTTGCTCAATGTCCCCGGCGCAGCAGTTGCACGGCTCCGGCACACACTGGCCGCGGGCAACGCTGCACTGAAACAGCGATTCCTGGCCGGGGAAAGCACCGTGCAACTGGTTGGCGACCGGGCCAGGCTGGTGGACATCGTCCTCTGCGAGGCATGGCACCGGGCGGGCCATACCGAGCATGCGGGCTGTGCGCTCGTTGCAGTGGGCGGTTACGGGCGGGCCGAACTGCATCCCTGTTCCGACGTCGACCTCCTAATCCTGACGCCCGCCCGTGAACAGGCTCCCACGCCGGACAGCCTGTCTGATTTCCTGACCCTTCTCTGGGATGCCGGCATCGAGATCCGTCACAGCGTGCGCAGCCCCGAGGAGTGCGGCCTCGACGCCGCACAGGATCTCACCGTCATTACAACCCTGATGGAAGCGAGACTCCTGCTTGGCCCCGAGGAACTTCTCTGGGAAATGCAGGCGGCGACAGCGCCAGGCAAGATCTGGTCATCCCGCCAGTTCTTCGAGGGCAAGATCCGCGAGCAGGAAAATCGCCACCATCGCCATGACGACACGGCCTACAACCTCGAGCCGGACGTCAAGGCCAGCCCGGGCGGTCTGCGGGACATCCAGACCATCAGCTGGGTTGCCCAACGGGAGTTTGGCCGCGGGGACCTGGAGCATCTGGTCAGTCGCGGCTTTCTGAGCCCGCCGGAACTGCGCCTCCTGCTGCAGGGCCGGGAGTTCCTCTGGCGGATACGCTTTGCCCTTCACCTGCTGACCGGCCGGCACGAGGACCGCGTCCTGTTCGACTATCAGTCGCGCATTGCGCAGCTGTTCGGCTATCAGGATGCGTCCTACATGCTGGCCGTCGAACAGTTCATGCAGCGTTACTACCGGACCGTCATGGATCTCAGTCGGCTGAATGAAATGCTGCTCCAGCAGTTCCAGGAAGTGATCCTGAACGACCCCCATGCGGAAGCGGAGGCGCTGACCGCCCATTTCAGTGTGCATAACGGCTTCCTCCAGGTTATCGACGAAGGCGTCTTCGATCGCACTCCTTCGGCCCTGCTCGAGATATTCCTGATCCTCCAGCAACGGCCGGAACTGAAAGGCGTCAGCGCCGGCACCATTTCACTCATCCGGCGCAGCCTCAACCTCATCGATGACGGGTTCCGCCAGGATCCGCGCAATCATCGGGTCTTTCTGCAGATCCTGCGAGCCAAGGAAGGTGTAACCCACGAACTCCGGCGCATGAACCGCTATGGCGTTCTGGGGCGCTATGTACCGGCCTTCGGCCGGATTGTCGGCCGCATGCAGTACGACCTCTTCCATGCCTATACCGTCGACGAACACACGCTCTTCGTGGTCAGCAACCTGCGGCGCTTTGCCCTCAGCCGATACAACCACGAGTTCCCGCGCTGCTCGGAGATCATGCAGAACCTTCCGAGTCCGGAACTTGCATACCTTGCCGGCCTGTTTCACGACATCGCCAAGGGCCGCGGTGGGGATCATTCCGAACTGGGAGCACTGGATGCAGAGTCATTTGTCCTGGAGCATGGCCTCAGCCGGTATGACGCCCGGCTGGTTGCCTGGCTGGTGCGCAACCATCTCAGCCTGTCACTGACAGCCCAGAAGCGCGACATCAGTGATCCGGAAGTGATCCGGGAGTTTGCGCATCTGGTGGGTGACGAGGTGCACCTGAACTACCTGTATGTGCTGACCGTGGCCGATGTGCGGGGCACAAACCCCAAGCTCTGGAACTCCTGGAAAGCACAGCTCTTCGACGAATTGTACGGCCAGGCCCGTCGGGCGCTGCGTCGCGGCCTTGAGATGCCGATCGACCGCGACGAACTCATTGAAGAACGCAAGGCGGCAGCGCGGTCCCTGCCGGCGACCGGCGCAATTCCGGCGCACCGGCTGGAAGAGATCTGGGCTGAGCTCGGGGACGATTATTTCCTGCGCTGCCGGCCCGAGGAGATCGCCTGGCACAGCCAGTTGCTGGCCGGCCGCGAAGACGAAGGGCGACGGGTCCTGGTTGGGGTTCAGGATGACAGTAGCGGAGCCGGAACGTCGGTGATGGTGTATGCACCCCGCGACCGGTCGACCTTCGCGGTCGCCACCGCCGTGCTCGACGAACTCGGCCTGAACATTGCCGATGCGCGGATCATCCGTCTGGGCAATGGCTTCACCCTGTCCACCTACGTTGTCCTCGAGAATGGCGGCGAGCAGATCGGCGATGCCTCCAGGCGGGACCAGATCCTGCGTCGACTCGAGCAGGGCATTACCGCCGAGGAAGACAAGGCGCTGCGCGTAACCCGCCGTCCGCCCCGGCAGGTCCGGATGTTCTCTACGCCAACGATAGTCAGTTTCGCGGCGGATGAGAGCAATGACCGGACTGTGATGGAAATTGTAGCGGGCGATCGACCGGGAATCCTCTGCCAGATCGGACAGGCGCTTCGCCACCACAAGGTGGCGATCCAGGCGGCGAAGATCGTGACGGTTGGCGAGCGCGCCGAGGATGTCTTCTACGTGACTGACCAGCATGGCGCGCCCCTGTCGGCAGAAACCTGTGCGCAGCTGAAGCAGGCGGTAACCCAGGCGCTTGACAGTCCCGTATGATCTTTCCATCCATCCAGACCGGAATTTGAGCTTGTGAGCCACAGCCAGTTGCAGGCAATCATCGAAACCGCCTTCGCCGTGCGGAGCACGCTCGACCTGCAGAATCCCGAACCGGAGCTGCGCGACGCCGTTCAGGCGGCGATCGCACTGCTTGATCGCGGGGAAGTGCGGGTCGCCGAGAAGTCGGCCTCTGGCTGGACGGTCAATCAATGGCTGAAAATGGCAGTCCTTCTGCATTTCGGCATTGAGCGCAGCGTGCGGATGCCGGCGGGTTACACGGATTTTTTTGACAAGGTGCCAATGAAGTACCGGGACTGGACCGCGGAGCGCTTCATGGCCAGTGGCACGCGGGTGGTGCCGGGCGCCGTGGTCCGGCAGGGTGCCTACGTGGCCGGCAATGTGGTCCTGATGCCCTCCTTCGTGAACATCGGCGCCTATGTGGGCAGCGGGACAATGGTGGATACCTGGGCCACGGTGGGCAGCTGCGCCCAGATTGGCAAAAACGTGCACCTGTCTGGCGGGGTGGGCATCGGCGGCGTGCTGGAGCCTGTCCAGGCGGGCCCAACGATCATTGAGGACAACTGCTTCATCGGCGCCCGCTCTGAGGTTGTCGAGGGCGTCGTCGTCGAGGAGGGCGCGGTGATCTCCATGGGGGTATTCATCGGGCAAAGCACCCGCATCTACGATCGGGAGCGGGACGAAGTGTCTTACGGCCGGGTGCCGGCCGGGGCTGTGGTCGTACCAGGCAGCCTGCCATCGGCGCGTGGACGCTGCAGCCTCTACTGTGCGGTGATCGTCAAGCGGGTCGATGCAAAGACCCGCGCGCGGGTCTCCCTGAACGAACTCCTGCGCAGCGACTAGCCATGGATTCAACTCTTGAGCTGGCCTGCGAGCTTATCCGGCGACCGTCGGTGACGCCCGATGACGCGGGTTGCCAGCAGGTACTGGGTGACCGGCTCCGGTCAGCCGGCTTCAGCGTCGAGCCGATGCAGTTCGGCGAAGTCAGCAATCTGTGGGCAAGGCGCGGGGACTCTGGCCCTGTCCTCTGTTTTGCAGGTCACACGGATGTCGTTCCACCCGGGCCTCGCACCGAGTGGCAGACCGATCCGTTTGTGCCCGAGATTCGTGCTGGAGTGCTGTATGGCCGCGGCGCTGCCGACATGAAGGCAGGCCTCGCGGCGATGGTGGACGCCACGCTGGATTTCGTCGCCTCCCATCCGGGGCATCGGGGCTCCATCGCCTTCCTGATCACCAGCGATGAAGAAGGCGCAGCCCGGGATGGCACAAAGCGGGTCATGCAGGAACTCGCCGCGCGCGACGAGCACATTGACTGGTGCGTGATCGGCGAGCCATCCAGCGAAACGCGACTGGGGGACACCATCCGGATCGGACGCCGAGGCTCCCTGAGCGGCATCCTCACGGTGCATGGCACGGCCGGGCACGTGGCTTATCCGCATCTGGCGAGCAATCCCATCCAGGCCTTTGCGCCTGCCTTGTCCCGCCTCTATGCGGAGCCGCTGGACAGCGGCAATGAATTCTTCCCCCCTTCAGGCTTCCAGGTCGTCAGGCTGGAGAGCGTGGGCGATGCGGTCAACGTCACGCCTGCCTCGCTGACCGCGAGGTTCAATTTCCGTTATTCAACCGTCTGGACCGAAGCACGCATCCGGCAACATGTTGAGTCCCTGTTCAGGGACCACGGCCTGGACTGCACGCTGCAGTGGCATCTATCCGGGGAACCCTTCCTTACCCCACCAGGCCAGTTGATCGACACCGTTTCCGGAGCAGTACGCAAGCAGACAGGCATTGCACCGGCCCTGTCCACTGGAGGTGGAACTTCTGATGGCCGCTTCATTGCACCGAGCGGCACCCACGTGGTGGAATTCGGCGCTGTAAACCGCACGATACATAGACCGAACGAGCAGATCCCCGTTGCCGACATCGGTGTAATGCGGAGCGTTTATCTGGAGGTTCTTGCGCAGTTGCTGGGCTGAGCATCGTCACTCCCGCGATGTTCTTCGGCGGCTGGCGCCGGTCCGCCTCCTCAAGGCCGACCGGCGAAGCGCCAGTTCACCCAGGCTCCAATGCTCCCCAGCCCTGCCAGGGCGAGAAGTACCCAGGCCGGCATGCTCAGCCCCAGAAACATCCAGTCGATCTCGGCGCACTCCCCCGAGCCGGCCAGTACCATGCTGAGCGCCTCGCGGAGGGGGAAGGACTGCAGCATGAAATCGAGGCCTGGCCCGCAGGCCGGAACCCGCTCGGGCGGCAGCGTCGTCAGCCACACGTGCCTGGCGGCCACGCTGCTGCCAGCCAGCGCAACCAAAGCCACCAGAACCGCATAGACCCGGCGACCAGTGACACGGGCCGGATGGGCGGCTGCCAACAGGAAAACCAACCCGAGCGCCACGACCGCGACCCGCTGCAAGATACAGAGCGGACAGGGTTCGAGGCCCAGCCCATGCTGGGCATAAAGCGCATAGAGCATGAGTGCCGCACAGGTTGCGGCTCCCACGCCATTAAGTGCGCGAACGTTCAATGGCATCTCCTCTGGCTGTGGCTCTATCCCTGGCTGGTCATTGCGACCCGTTCTCGCAGGTAGTTCGGCAGGGCACGGCTCGCTGGCACGCACTCTCCCGCGGCGAATCGCGGCGCAGCGAGCTGACCCACATCAAGGGCCGTGGGCAAGACCCGCGGCTGATACCACTCCAGTTGTTGCGCACACCGATCAACAAGGTCAGGCCACGCGGCCCAGCCGGGCCCGACCGCCAGCCAGCGCTGGCCTTCAGGCAGCACAATTGCATCGGGAGCCAGCAAGGCATCAGCCACGACGTGCCGGACGCCCATTGTGGCATCCGGTACGTAGAGCCCGAGATAGATCTCGCCCAGGCGTGCATCCAGCGCACAGGCCACCGCCTGCGGCACGTCCCTGCCCTCCCCTGCCGCCTGGCGCAAGGCGGCCGAGGCCATGGCCGCCAGCGAGGACACCGGACACGCGGGACGATTCCCCGCGTAGCCGAGGCTCTGGGCCAGGGACGCAGCAAGGCGGACACCGGTGAAACTTCCCGGCCCTGCGCCGTAGGCTATGCAACTCAGGCTGGCCGGCGATAGTCCGGCCTCCCGCAGCAACTCACTTGCCCAGACAAAGATCTGCCGGGAGGGCGCGCGCAGACCCGGGCATTCCCGCAGGAGCACGACATCGCCCCGGATGACCGCAACGCCGGGGAGCTCCGTCGACGTCTCAATGGCCAGGCAGCTGAACTGCGCGTCAGGCATGGCTCTCTCCAGGATCGCAGCAAACGGCCTGATGGCGTTGCCCGTGTCAATATGTTGAACCCGGCCTCGTTGCCCGGTACCGAACCGGCGTGGTCCGGTCTGTATAATAATAAACTGCCCCGGCGCGACGGGCGACCCGAGACGCGCGACTCAATGCGGGACGTATCGGCTCGTTGTCGGGCCGGGGATACGAATAATGCGAGTCGCCACCCCACGCGCCGTAACAAAGGAAGTCTGATGACGACAAGCAACGCAGCGCTGAGCCGCTGGGTCGAGGACGTAGCTTCTCTGACTAAGCCGGCACGGATCCACTGGTGTGATGGCTCTGAGGACGAATACCAGGCCCTCCTGACACAGATGGTAGACAGTGGCACCCTGATTCCCCTCAACCCCACAACCTACCCGAACTGTTACCTGCACCGGTCCGATCCTACTGACGTGGCCCGCGTGGAGCACCTGACTTTCGTGTGCACCGACGACCAGGCCTCCGCCGGGCCCAACAACAACTGGATGCCCCCCGGCGAGGCGAATACGAAGATCGACAAGCTGTTCGCGGGCGCCATGCAGGGGCGCACCATGTATGTGATCCCCTACTGCATGGGCCCGATCGACTCACCGTATGCCCGATGCGGGGTCGAACTAACCGACAGCCCGTATGTGGCGGCCAACATGCGCCTGATGACGAGGATGGGTGCGGCAGCCCTGAAGCGCATCGAAAGGGAGGGTGCTTTTGTCAGGGGCCTGCACTCCACCGGCGATCTCAGTCCTGAACGCCGGTTCATCATGCATTTCCCGGAAGAACTCCTGATCAAGAGTATCGGTTCGGGCTACGGCGGAAACGCCCTGCTCGGCAAGAAATGTCATGCGCTGCGCATCGCCAGCTGGCAGGGTCGCAACGAGGGCTGGCTGGCCGAGCACATGCTGCTGGTAGAGATCGAGAGCCCTGACGGCGAGAGGCACAACATCGCGGCCGCCTTCCCCTCCGCCTGTGGCAAGACCAATCTCGCCATGCTGATCCCACCCGCAGACATGGCGGGCTGGAAGGTACGGACCATCGGCGACGACATTGCGTGGCTGCATCTTGATGAGGCCGGGCAGCTGCGCGCCGTGAACCCCGAGTCTGGCTACTTCGGCGTGGTACCCGGCACGGGACCGGACACGAACCAGAACGCCTTTGACATGATCCAGAAAAACACGATCTTTACGAACGTGGCGCTGACTGCCGACAATGAGCCCTGGTGGGAGGGCAAGGGCAGCGGCACGCCGGTCATCGACTGGCAGGGCCGGCCCTTTGATCCCGCCAACGGCCCGGCAGCCCAGGCCAATTCCCGATTCACCGTAGCAGCGCGGCAGAATCCCAGTTACTCGGCCCTGGCCGACGACCCCGGGGGCGTGCCGATCTGCGCCATCATTTTTGGCGGCCGGCGGCGGGAGCTTGCCCCCCTCGTCTACCAGGCGCGGGACTGGGCCCACGGAGTTCTGGTGGGCGCCGGCGTCGCGTCGGAAACAACCGCGGCTGCCACCGGCGCCGTGGGTGTGACCCGCCGTGATCCCATGGCCATGAAACCGTTCTGCGGCTACAACTTCGGCGAATATTGGGGGCACTGGCTGAGCTTTGGCGAGCGTTCGGGCAAGCTCCCCCCTGTCTTTCACGTCAACTGGTTTCGCCAGGACGACGATGGCCGCTATCTATGGCCGGGCTTTGGCGACAACCTGCGAGTCCTCCGCTGGATTATTGATCGCTGTGAAGATCGGGTTGGCGCTCGGGAAACGCCGATTGGCTTTCTGCCGGAGCCGCGTGATCTCGACCTGGGAAGCGCCCGGATCGCCCCTGGTGCGCTGCATGCCCTTCTCACCGTGGAGAATGCCAAGTGGCGGGATGAGCTGCAGTCGGTGGAGAACTACCTACTCCAGTACGGCTCACGGGTACCGGACGCTCTGCTCGCTGAGCACCATCGGATCGTCGCAGCGCTCGGCTAGGACCTGCGAGCCGGAAATGCCAGGATCGGCGGCTCTTCCCTAGCCCCCCTGGTCCTCAACGTGGTACTCGATGGCCAGCGGTGTGCCCCGTGAAGCCACTCGACCCATGCTGATGATGCCACTGCCGGTAAGTGCAGTGCTGTCACGTCGAACGTAGAGCTCTTCACCATCATCCTGCTGGATGAATGTGCCATTGGTACTCTCGTCGACCAGCAGGAACCGGTTTCGGGCGTGGTCGATGCGGGCATGTACCCGGGAAATCAGGTTGCCCTTGATCACCACATCGTTATCGTCGGCCCGACCCATCGTGATGGATGTCTTCGCACTCGGGCCCACCACCACCTCCTGGCCGCGGAATCGCAGACTCAGGCGCGCCGAGGCGCCGGCAGGTCGAACGGCAGGGTCAATGGACGGCAGCATGTTAGTGGCTTCTTCCGGCTGCCAGAGCACCTCGAAAACGCCCACCTCGTCTGACTGCCCGCGAGGCGTTGCCACGTCGATCTGTCGCACGAGGGCCCGCCACTGGGGCGTCAACTCCGCTACCAGAGCACTGGTGGTCAGGATCTGCCCGGCCTTTGCCTGGGAGGTCATGCGATTGGCAGTATGGACTGCTGCGCCGAAGATATCCCGGTCCTCAGCCACCACGGCTCCATAATGGCAGCCGATGCGGATGGCGACCCGTGAATCATCGGTCGCCACCCGGACATTCGTCGTAATTCGCTGCTGCATCTGATTGGCCGCATGCAGGGAATCATCGGCTGATGGGAACGTGGACATGACCTCGTCCCCCATGGTCTTGATGACGGTGCCTCCGTAGTTCTCGGTCGCCTGCTTCATGACCTGCAGGCACTGCTGCACGGTTTCCCGCGCGCGCTCGTCACCCAGAGCTTCGTAGAGCTGGGTACTGCCGACCACGTCGGCAAAGAGGATTGCAACTTTCTTTTCGGGGGTGGTCGTCACGCCGGACCAGGTCCACAATATGTTAAAGCGAAGCCTAGCATACGCCCGGCGCAATGCATCTGCAGGTCGGGGGTGGCCGGGGCGTCCTCAGCGTTCGGCGACAATGTAGGCCACCCACCCGGCATCGGCCTCACCCTGGTCCTCGGGCGTAAAGATCCCGTTGCCCCGCCCGTCCTTGCCCGTGCCTTCCCACCAGGTCGATACCCGGCTGAACCCGGCCTCTTCCAGGAGTTCGCGCAGTTCGGGCATGGACCACAGGCGCCAGTCATAGCTGAAGGCCTTCTCGATCCGCGATCCATCCGGGAACTGGAAGCCGATATGGCACAGGATGTCGCCGGTAATCGGGAAATACTTCTCCTGGTGCCAGATGTAGGTGAACCCCTTGCACCGCGTCGTCTCCTTCAGCTCCTGATACGCCTCGTAGCCGCCGAATGCGTCGAGAAAGAAAATGCCGTCGGTCACCAGTGATTGCCGCACCCGGCGAAAGTACCGGAGCATGGCTGGCCTGGTCTTGAAGACCCAGTAGCTGAAATTGAATGCCCCCACCATGTCGACCGGCTCGGTACGGACCGTGGAGACATCTCCCTGGACGAGAGTCACGCGCTCCTGCTGTCCACTCGTCAGGCGACCCAGATTCCGTTCCCTGCCCCAGTCGAGGACCGAGCCGTCCAGGTCGACTCCGATGGACCGGCGGCGCGGCCCACCCCTGACCCATTCGCAGGCCACGCTGGCGGTTCCACAAAAGTCCTCGCGGAATACCTGGGGAGACCGGCCCCTGAGGCGGCGGAACGTACTCGCTACGTACTCACATTCCACGTCGGGTGTCTGGACAGCCGCCTCATAGACCTCATGCAGGTCTGCCCGTTGTGCCATCGTGGATTTGCCTGCGCCAGTCCTGCGCGGCCCGCCGCCATCAGCCATTGCCTGTGTCCTTCTTCAGTACTCGGGTTCAGTTGCTCTTGTCGATCGTCCGCCCGCCCGACGGGAGACCTGCGTACGCTCCACTGCCTGAACAGCGGCCAGCAGCTGGTCGGGATGCGCTCCGTTGCTGCAGGCACCAGCGCCCACCAGCTGGCGCCATGTGCGGGCGCCCGGTTGCCCATGATACAGGCCGAGCATGTGGCGGCTGATCTGATGCAGACGGACTCCCTCGGTGAGCTGTCGCCGGGCATAGACAACCATCTCAGCCACCACCGCCTCCCGGCTCGGCGGCACCCAGCCATCGCCGTCGCGCAGGTACCGGGCCTCAAGGCGGGTCAGCCAGTACGGATCACCATAGGCCTTGCGACCGATCATCACGCCGTCGAGACCTGCGTCAAACTGCCGGTCCACCGCCGACTCGCTGTCGATCCCGCCATTCACCAGGAGCCGAAGGGTGGGAAAGTCGGCCCGGAGCCGGTGGACGATGTCATACCGCAGCGGCGGAACGGTGCGATTTTCGTGGGGCGAAAGGCCCTGCAACAAAGCTTTTCGCGCGTGGATGATGAATGTGCCGCAGCCTGCGCCGGCAACGGTCGCGACGAAGTCGTGGAGGAAGTCATAGTCGTCCCGGTCATCCACGCCGATCCGCGTCTTGACGGTCACGGGTAGCCGGGTTCCCGCCGCCATCGCCCGGATGCAGTTCGCGACCAGGCCGGGGTCCTTCATCAGGCAGGCGCCGAAAGAACCCTCCAGGACACGTTCACTGGGGCAACCGACGTTGAGGTTCACCTCGTCATAGCCCCAGGCCTCGGCCTGGCGGGCAGCCTCAGCCAGGAGGGCGGGATCACTACCTCCCAGTTGCAGGGCAACGGGATGTTCGCTGGCATCGAACCGGAGCAAGCGCCCGGCATTGCCGCGCACGATGGCCGCCGCAGTGACCATCTCCGTATACAGACGTGCCGTCGGGGACAACAACCGCAGGAAATACCGGCAGTGCCGATCTGTCCAGGCCATCATGGGAGCAACGGCGATCCGCCAGGCGTTGGTCACGCAGGTCAATCCGTCACCGTGTGACCAGTTCCCCGGCAGAATTGCTGCCGGATAATCTAGACTGCCAGCGGCAATTGACCGGGACAGCACCGCGATGATGACTGACAGGACGGGAAACGGCAGGATTCTGGTCACCGGCGGGGCCGGCTACATCGGCAGTCACGTCGTCCGTCAGCTGGGGGATGCGGGCGAGGACGTACTGGTCCTGGACAACCTCAGCACCGGATTCCGTTCGGCCGTGACCTGCGGAACCCTCGTTGTAGGTGATACGGGCGACCGGGAACTGGTCCGGAAGCTGCTGGCCGAACATCATGTCGCCGCGATCCTGCATTTTGCCGCCCACACCATCGTGCCGGAATCGGTCAGTGATCCGCTCAAGTACTACGGCAATAATACCTGCGCTACACGGAATCTGATCGAGTGTGCAGTAGCTGCACGGGTCCGTCACGTGATCTTTTCCTCGACCGCAGCCGTCTACGGCATTCCGCCCGGTGGAATTGCCGGCGAGGACACGCCAACCAGGCCGATCAATCCCTACGGCAGCTCGAAACTGATGAGCGAATGGATGCTGAGGGATAGTGCCGCAGCAACCGACCTCACCTACGTCGCCCTGCGGTACTTCAACGTTGCCGGAGCGGATCCGGCCGGTCGAATCGGCCAGTCGACCCTCGCCGCAACACTGCTCACGAAAGTAGCCTGCGAAGCAGCCGTGGGCAAACGCAGCCATGTGTCGATCTATGGTACCGACTATCCGACGCCGGACGGTACCGGCGTACGCGACTACATCCATGTCGAAGACCTGGCCACGGCGCATCTGGACGCGCTGCGCTATCTCCGGGAAGGTGGCCATTCAACGGTGCTCAATTGCGGCTACGGGCACGGGTACAGCGTGCGGGAAGTGCTGGCCGCTGTCGATCGCGCCAATGGCCAGCCGATTGAACGTCGGGAGGAACCCCGGCGAGCCGGCGATCCACCTATCCTGGTGGCTTCTGCGGAACGGATCCGGGCCGTTCTCGGCTGGTCGCCCCGCCACGACGACCTGGATTTTATCGTTGCGACTGCGCTCCACTGGGAGCGCCATCTCAAAGCCCATCCCGTGAGCTAGACGGGCCGCTCCTTCTCGGACTGGATGCCGTACTTTTCCAGCAGGTCATACAGGGTGGGGCGCGTTACGCCCAGCAGCTGAGCCGCCTTCGAAATATTGCCGTCGGCATGCGCCAGTGCATTGCGTATGGCGCGGGTTTCGGCCGCCTTGCGTACTTCGCGGAGGTTTACATTCGGGCCCTGCTCACTGTCACTGGCGATGCCCAGATCTGCGGCTGTCACATAACGACCCTCAGCCATGATGACCGCACCCTTTATCTTGTTTTCCATCTCCCGGACATTACCCGGCCAGGCATAGTTCTCAATGGCGTTCTGCGCATCCGCGCTGAAACCCCGGAACTGGCGCCGATGCTGGGTACCGAACCGTTCGAGGAGAGTCCGGGCGAGAAGGATCCGGCAGCCTCCGTCCCGGTCCCGAAGGGGTGGAATCCGGATCGTGATCTCGCTGATGCGGTAATAGAGATCCTGGCGGAACCTGCCGTCGCGAATAGCCTGGTCAAGATCCTGGTTGGTGGCACAGACGACCCGGACATCCACCGGAATCTCTTCGCGGCCCCCAACCCGCTCCACAACCCGCTCCTGGAGAAAGCGCAACAGCTTCGACTGGAGTGACAGGGGCATGTCGCCGATTTCGTCCAGAAAAAGTGTGCCGCCGTCGGCATGCTCGATCTTCCCGGGAGTCTGCTTGACCGCACCGGTAAATGCCCCGCGTTCGTAGCCGAACAGCTCGCTCTCGAGCAGATTCTCCGGGATCGCCGCACAGTTGATGGCCACGAAGCCCTTCCCGATCCTCGGGCTGAGGGAATGCAGCGCACGAGCCAGCACCTCCTTGCCCGTACCGCTCTCCCCGAGCAGCAGGGTGGTCGCACTGGTGGGTGCCACCTTCTCGATCATCCGGCAGACCTGCAGCATCTGCTCGCTGGCTGCCACGACACCGTCCAGGGGAGACGCCTGACGCTGCAGCAGATCCTGGTTCTGGCGCTCCAGTTCGTGGATCTGGTAAGCCCGGTCGACGATGAGATGAAGCGTCGCGGTGTCCACCGGCTTCTGGTAGAAGTCGTAGGCACCAATGCCGACGGCCCGGACTGCGTTCTCGTGATCCCCGTGACCTGTTACAACGATGACCTTGGTGGACGGGAGCAGCCCCAGCGTCTGTTCGACCGCGGCAAAACCTTCGCTGACCCCCTCCGCATCCGGGGGCAGGCCCAGATCCTGCAACACCACCGGCGGTGCATGGCGCCGCAACTGGGCGAGGGCCCCCTCCCGATCCTCGGCGACAACCACATCGTAATCGGCGAAACACCACCGCAGCTGACTCTGCAGGCCGGGATCATCCTCAACGATCAGGAGCTTGCGGCGTTGGTCGGTCAATGACTGATCCTCCCGGCATGCGCACCGGCCCGCGATGATAGCCTAGCCGGAGGTTGCATCAGGCAACGACCGTCCCGGAAACCGGATCCTGGATGGGCAGGCGAATCTCCAGTCGGGTACCACGTCCAGGCTGGGAATCAACCTGGAGTGTGCCGCCAGCCTCCGTTACGAAGATTCGGGCCTGATAGGCCCCGATACCCATCCCCTTGCTGCCCTTCGTGGTGTCGAACGGCCGGAAAAGGCGTGTCCGGACAAACTCCGGGTCCATCCCGCAGCCGTCATCTTCGACCACGATCACGACGCCCGGATCTGCCGGCAGGACCTGCACGGTCACATGCCCCTCGCGGCTGGTTGCCTCCTGGGCATTTCGTACAAGGTGAGCCAGCACGTCCGTCAGCCTCTCCAGGTCAATCCATACATGAAGTTCGTGCGACCTGTCGTCCAGCACGGGGACCGGTTCCCTGCCCTGGCAGCGGGCAATGGCATCGGCCGCCACGGCACCAACCCGAACCCGCTGCCGGGGTCCGGCAGCCTCCCGCCTCTGCAGCTGCTGGAGCAACTTGCTCATCCGGGTGACGGAGTTCTCGATTGTGGCCATCACATCTTCGAAGAAGGCCGGGTTCGCCTTGTGCTTCGCCGCGTTCTGAACCATCAGGGACTGCTGGGCAATCAGGTTCTTGAGATCGTGCATGACAAAGGCCGTCAGGCGATTGAAGGCCTCGAACTGCCGGCCCTCCGCCAGTTTCTGGTCCGCCTCGTACTGGGCGAGGAAGGCAGCAACCTGCCGGCCGGAAGTCCGCAGCAGATCGATCTCCTCGAACGTCAACCGGAAGGCGGAACTGGCCTGATGGAGAACGATGAAGCCGATCAGTGCATCGTTGCTGATCAGCGGCACGATCAGCAGGCCTTCGGGAAACGCCGCCAGCCATTCCGGTCTTTGCAGCCCGGCGTAAAGCTCCGGTCGGCGCGCGAGTTCTGCCGTATCAATCGTCCACTGGCGCTCAAGCATGAAGCGCAGGGCCGGATCATCGCTCCTGACCAGCGTCTCCGGCAGGGTCCTGGTGTTCCAGCAGGCCATGCCGGTAAAGGGCCCGTCGTCGCCTGACCGGATCCAGAGCACCCCTGCCGGACTGCCGACGATCTGGGCCACCCCCCTGATCACGCGCTCCGGCAGCGGCGCTCCCGATTCCGGAGAGACCAGGGTGTCGATCAGACGGAGCCATTCTTCCCGATAGTCGTAGCGGAACGGCAGGAAGTGCTTGCTGACAAAAACCCGCAGCCGGGCATTCAGCCGCTCTGAGAACAGGAAGAGCGTGACCGGGAGTCCCGAAGCGATCACGAGGAGCAGTGCCGACTGCCAGGCCGAATCGCCCGGCATGGCGCGCAGGACCGGCAACACCAGCAACGCGAGGATCAGGATCGAAGCTGCCGCCAGAAAGCGCGGCGCATAGCTTCGCGCCTCCGGAGACACGAATATGGCCAGGGACCACTGGGGTTGGAGTCGCAGCGCGAAAAGCAGGAGCAGGCCGGCGAGTGCAAGGCAGGCCGCGCCAAGCGCCAGCAATGCGTCTGGAAAGCTGGCGCTCGCACCAGCAACGATGCCCCTGATGGCAAAGGATCCGGTCGCGAGTGCCGAGGCTGCAACGAGGGCACCGAGTGCGGTGCGACTCTCGATGGGAGCATCTCTCGCCAGCTGGGCGGCCATGCCGAAGCCAAGCAGCGCGATGGCAGAAACGCCGATACCCAGCAACGGTTGCTGCCAGGTCACGCTGCCCAGGGCCGCCAGCCAGATGACAATGCCGGAGCCTGCCAGGACCACAGCCCAGAAAAGACGCAGGAATCGCCGGACGACCTCTGGCATCGACTGCTCGTAGGGGCCACGAAGCAGGCGATTGAGAAGCGAGTACCAGGCGAACAGCACCAGGACATCCAGCACATAGGGCAGGGCAGCCCAGCCGCTCCCGGTCATTTCGCCAGGTTGGGCAACGAGTACCCCCCAGAGCACCGAGGTTCCGACGATCAGAAAAAGCTGGCTGCGCAGCAGGGCGCTGCCGCGACCTAGAAGCAGATAGGCGCCCAGCAGCGCATAGCAGAGCGCCATCAGGCTCGCCCAGATTGCCGGGTTGAACAGTGCGTTGGTCACCGTAAGATCATAATGCCAACTTAGTCAAATAGTTAGCAGGTATTTCACGAATGACTGTAAAGCTGTTGCGGCAAGCAGTCGACGGAAAATGGCGTCCCCACGGGGATTCGAACCCCGGTTACCGCCGTGAAAGGGCGATGTCCTAGGCCTCTAGACGATGGGGACGGAGGCGGACCTGATGGAAGTGCCGGCAACGGTACCGGAAAAATCTGGTGGAGCTAGGCGGGATCGAACCGCCGACCTCTTGCATGCCATGCAAGCGCTCTCCCAGCTGAGCTATAGCCCCACACGGCTGGGCGCGAAATCTACGCGACCGTGCCGGAATCTGTCAAGGAAAGCGCGCTTGCCAGGCGCAGCAGTGTCCGGTCCCGGCCCACTAGCTCCAGAGTGACGTCAATAGGCGGGGATACGGTGCCGCCGGTCACTGCTACCCGCACAGGCTGGCCCAGTTTGCCAAAGCCAATGCCGTTCGTTGCGGCAACGCTGACGAGAGCTTCATGAATATCTTCCCGACGCCACACCGGCATGCTCCGCAGCTTCTCCAGCAGCTGGCCCAGCGGTCGGACGATGGGTACGGCGAGGTGCCTGGCTCTGAGCGCGGGGGCCAGGGGGCCGATGTCGCCGAAGAGATAAGCGGACGCCTCGGCAAGTTCCCGCACCGTCGTCGCACGCTCCCGATAGGCCTCCACTACCGCCGCCAGGGACGGGCCGGCGTCCGGCTCCAGTCCAGCCAGCCGGAGTTGCATTGCCAGCATGGGGACGATGGATTCTGGATCGGAGGTCTTCAGGTGTTGCTGGTTGAGCCACTTGAGCTTTTCCGGATCAAACCGCGAGGCCGAGGCGTTGACGGCCGGCAAATCGAACAGCCTGATCATCTCTGCCCGGGAAAAGATCTCCTGGTCGCCGTGCGACCAGCCCAGCCTCGCCAGATAATTCAGCATGGCATCGGGCAGGAACCCTTCGTCCCGGTAGTCGAGAATGTTAACTGCACCGTGCCGCTTGGACAGCTTCGCGCCATCACTCCCGAGGATCATGGGAAGGTGAGCATAGGCTGGCAACGGATACCCCAGCGCCCTAATCAACTGGATCTGGCGCGGAGTGTTGTTCAGATGGTCATCGCCACGAATGACGTGGGTAATGGACATATCGCCGTCGTCCACCACCACCCCGAAATGAAAGGTCGGCACGCCGTCTGATCGCACCAGGATCAGGTCATCCAGCAACGAATTCTGGAACTCGACCGGACCACGCACGAGGTCATTGACAACGGTGACTCCCTGCTGGCTGGACCGGAATCGCAGTACCGGAGCGACACCAGGCTCGGGACCGGTACGCTGGCGACACCGGCCGTCGTAGCGCGGGGTTTCCCCCCGGGCCGACTGGGCTGTCCGCATCTCTTCCAGTACCGCCCGGCTGCAATAGCAGTGATAGGCATGACCATTCCTGAGGAGTTGTTCTGCCAGCTCGGCGTAGCGCTCCAGCCGCCGGGTCTGGTACCAGGGACCCTCGTCATGATCGAGCCTCAGCCAGCTGAGGCCTTCCAGGATCACGTTTACGGCTGCCTCGGTGGAACGCTCGCGGTCCGTGTCCTCAATCCGCAGTACAAACTGGCCGCCATGATGCCGGGCATACAACCAGGAGAACAGGGCCGTACGCACACCGCCAATGTGGAGGAAGCCGGTCGGGCTTGGTGCAAAACGGGTTTTTACGGTCATCGCGCGCTGACACAACTAAAGATCCGGGATATTAGCCCGAATGTTGGCACACTGGCCGCATGAGTATGATCGTAGTGCCCGCCGTCGAAGAACAACTCAGACTGATGTTGCCTGCCGGTACCGCCGCCAGCGCAACCCTGATCAGTGATCTGCCCACTGCTCTCCTCCCGGTCGAAAACCTGTCAACCGCCCGCATGGGAGAAAAACGCCTGCGGGAGTTTGTGGCGGGACGCAGCTGTGCGCGGTTGGCACTGGCCACCCTCGGAATCACAGGTGTCGGGATTCCGGTAGGACCGGACCGCGCGCCGGTCTGGCCTGCGGGAGTGGTGGGCAGTATTGCGCACACAGGGCACCTCGCCGTTGCAGCCGTCGCGCCGGGCACGCTTGTTTCGGCACTGGGCATCGACGCGGAACCAGCCATCGCTCTCGAGCGGGATCTCTGGTCACGGGTGTGCCGGCCGGAAGAACTGGCATGGGCAGCAACGCAGTCCGATCCCGCCCAGGCAGCTACCCTGCTGTTCAGCGCCAAGGAGAGCATGTTCAAATGCCTCTGGCCCCGAACACGGATCTTTCTTGAGTTTGGCGATCTGTTGGTCATACCGGACACGCAAACCGGGACCTTTAGCGCAGTGGCCACCGGATCAGCAGCGCCTGCCGACCTGACCAGCCGGGTCCGGGGCAGGCTGTCCCGGGTTGAGGACTTGTGGCTTACGGCGGCCTGGCTTCCGTGAAGCGGTTACCGGCGAGGTGACCGGCCAGCGGGAGAGGAGTCGCCCGGGGAGACCTGGGTCCGCCGGAAACTACGTCCGGGATAGAGCGAGGGAAGCGGTTGCCCGGCGACGACAGGCCGGGTTGCCCCGGCACCCGGGGCTAGTATCGTCGTCCGAGTCCCGCTGCCGGAATCATGGCGCATCATCCCGCGGCGGTCACCTCCAGAACGGCGTTCCGGACCGCGATAGGTCGCCACGGTGTTCCGGCGACGGTCGACCGGGACCCGGCGCCGGCAGATTGACCGATGCAGGAAACGCATCACCCGCCAGGCATGCGAAATCATCCAGAAGTAGCCCAGGCCGACCAGCAGGAAGCCGCCGGAGACGATCAACTCCGGCACCTCGAAGTGAATGCTGGCAAGGCCGACCAGCACACCAACGACAGCGACGCTACCCATCATCATGACTGTTTCATTGACCGAGAACCCCGCCAGCAGGAACACATGGTGCAGGTGCTCCCGGTCGGGGGCAAAGGGTGAACGCCCTTTCATCAGGCGGCGCAGCATCATCGCGACTGTATCCATGATCGGCAGCATCAGGAACCATAGTGCCGCGGACGGCTTGATGACCCGGGCGTCTCCCTGGGAGAGCTGGACGGCAAACCAGGTCAGCGCGAAGCCCAGGAACATGCTGCCGGCGTCGCCCATGAAGATGACAGCCCGGTCCCGGCCGGGCAACCTCAGATTGAACAGCAGGAAGCCGAGGATGGCCGCGCCAAGTACGGGCAGCAGTGCGGTATCGGCTGCCCCACCCCAGAGCCACACCGCGGCCATCAGCCCGGACAGGGAAACCAGCGCAAGTGTCCCGCTCAGGCCGTCCAGGCCATCGCACATGTTCAGGGCATTGACCACCCCGAGCGTGGCAAAGACCGTGAACGGGACTGCCAGGATACCGAGGGTCAGCAGCTCTCCGGACACGGTCATCCCGCCCAGATCCGACAGGACCACGCCGGCACCAAAGATCATCAGCAGTGAGGCTAAAATCTGGGCCACGAACCGGATTGCGGGCGACAGGTCCAGGTAGTCGTCGATGACGCCGATGACGACGAGCAGCAGTCCGCCGCCAAAGAAGCTGAGGATCTGGCGGGCTGAAAGGGCCGTGTAGTCCACGCCCACGAGCAGGAAAGCAAAGGACAGGCCGACGAAGATGGCGAGCCCCCCGACCAGGGGCGTCGGACTCAGGTGACTCTTGCGCTCGTTGGGTACGTCAACAAGGCCGGTGGCCGATGCGATGGGCCGCAACAGCAGGATCAGCAGCGCTGTCCCGACGAGGGCGACCAGAGGGGCTAGGTATGCGGCCATGAGCTGGAGCGACAATATGCTCTTAATCTTCTTCGGGTCTGAGACACTTCTCACACCGGCCGGCATCGCGGCGAAGCGAAAAGCCCAGTACACTTGCATGCAAGTCTATACCGGCGAAAACAGTACGGGATTGATACTGACGAATCGGTAATGTCCAGCGTTTACCAGAATATGGCCGCCGCTCGGCGGCTGTTGCCCCGAGTGGGGCCTTGGATAAGGAGATGACTCGATGAGCGGCAGACTACCGGCAATCTTGATGGCCAGCGTGGCCCTGGGCACGGCGCTTGCCATGGGTGCCCCCCTGGCGAATCAGGCGACCCCTACGGCGGGCAACTACATGGTCAACGCTGGCGATGTTCTTGAGATTTCGGTATGGAAGGAACTGGAACTGCAGCGTCAGGCGGTGGTCCGTCCGGACGGATATTTCTCCTTCCCGCTGACTGGTGACATCCGGGCCGAGGGCCAGACCATCGAATGGATACGGCAGGAAGTGGCAACCCGGATTTCCCGCTTTATTCCGGATCCTGTCGTCAGCATTGCTGTACTCGAAGCCCGGGGCAGCAAGGTTTACGTCATCGGTCAGGTCAATCGTCCCGGAGAATTTCCGGTCAACCGGGTCGTCGACGTGGTGCAGGCCATCAGCATGGCAGGCGGCACCACGCCCTTCGCCCAGGTCGACAACATCAAGATTCTCCGCCGGGAAGGCGACACGCAGTTGGCGATTCCGTTCGCCTACGGCGACATTTCGGCAGGGAAACGACTCCAGCAGAACATCCTGCTCAGACCCGGCGATACTGTTCTGGTCCCCTGAAGACCCGAACTGCCCATCCGGATCCCGAAGTGAACAGACAAAAGGCCGCTGTCGCCGGCGTGTCACTGCTCCTCGTAGCGGTGGCGCTTCCAGGCTGGGACACCGCTTCGGCTGCCATCGAGCTGGTTCCCCAGCTCGATACGGGCCTTACATGGGAAAGCAACCCGCGCTACTTCAGCGATGAGGAAAAGGATGCGGCCGAGGCCCGCGATCCCGACATCACCGACTCCGTCACCGGAACCTTCGTCGATGCCCGGCTCCGGTCTACCTATCGGACGAGAACCAGCCAGGTCGCGCTTACGCCCCGGATCCGGAAGACCGATTATCTGGGCGGCAACCGGGATCTGAGCGACGACGACCTGCTGGTAGATCTGGCCTCCGTCCGCGCCGGCCTGCTCGGCAATATCGGCCTCAACGGCTCCTGGCGGGATGTCAGCATCCGCACCGGGGAATTCGATTCCGCCACGCCCGAGAATCCCAACGAACCGCCGCCGACCACCGGTGGCTCTGGCCGCTTCGCCAGCCAGGTGACGCAGGAAAGCTGGAGCCTGCAGCCATTCCTCACCTACAGCCTTTCCCCCCGGAATCAACTAAGTCTCCAGGCGCTGTTTTCGGCGACTGACTTTGTGGCAGGTGCAGACGTGATCGCCCGCCGGGGATATCTGGACTATGACTACTCCACCACATCCCTGGCCGTCACCCATACGCTTGATGAAAAGAATGCAGTGCGCCTGTCACTGACTGGCAGCAGCTTTGACGCCCAGCAGGAAAACAGCCGCTTTCGGAACAAGACCGATACCTTTGGACTGGGAGTCGCGTGGGAACGTGTGATCACTCCTACCCTGTCCGGTACGCTTGACCTCGGGCTTTCCCGCAGCTCCATCGACCTGTCCGGGATTTTCGG
>CAYOXI010000010.1:11728-53842 GCA_964407855.1 uncultured Chromatiaceae bacterium | reverse complement strand
ATGTTGGTCTTGCCGACGCCACCCTTGCCGCCAGTGACGGTCATCACCTTGACGGGTCTCGGGTTGCGCATGCGGCGGAGGCCCTCGGCCTGATCAGTCGGTTGCCGGTCGTCAGGCGTAAGCATGGGTCGCGACCTCCGTGAAGCGCCGGGCCAGGTCGTCAACGCCGGGACTGGTTGTACCCCGGCGCATCATTTCCACGGCCATCTTTACCAGCCATGCCTGGCGATGCCGCATCCAGTGCAGGTCCTCTGGAACCTGCTGTCCGTTGGCGACATAGGCCAGGGGAAGGTCGCTGCGAACGAGCACGGAAAGCGCACCCCCGAGGGATGCGGTCTCATCCGTCTTGGTCAGGATGCACCCCACCGGCCGGGCCGTCCGGAACGCGTCCACAATTTCCTGCAGGGTGCCGGCTTCCACATTGGCCGGCAGCGCCAGCAGCGTGGCTACGCGACCGTCCGGGGTGGTCAGCCTGCCGAGCTGCTCCTGCAGGCGGATATCCCGCTGGCTCATGCCGGCGGTGTCCACCAGCACGAGCCTGCGGGCGGCGAGGGTGGCCAGGATCTCCCCGAGACTCTGGCTGTCGGATGCCTCAAGCACGCTGACCCCCATGATCTGTCCGTAGGTTTCGAGCTGCTCGCGGGCGGCGACCCGATAGGTATCCGTGGTGACGAGGCCTACCGATTCGGGGCCGTACTGAAGGGCAGCGCGGGCTGCGAGCTTGGCGATCGTCGTGGTCTTGCCGACGCCCGTCGGCCCGATGACGGCGTAAACCCCGCCATCGGCCACCGGGTCGGTGTCAGCGACCGGGATCTGCTCGACAAGTGTGCGGAGTCCGGCCGTCCAGCCGCCGGCCGGCTGCTGCCGGATGGCCTCGGTGGCCAGCCGTCGGGCGATGTCCGGGGCGATACCGAGACGGCTGTAGTGCGCGAGCAGGCCCGCTGTCGCCGGCGTCTGCCGGGCCTGCTCATCCCAGATCAGGCGGCCAAGCTGGGCTTCGAGGAGTGAGCGGATGCCCCGCATCTCGTCTCGCATCCGGTCGAGTTCACTCGCCGTCGCAGCCGTCGCTGGCCTCGGTGGCTGGTACCAGTGGCCGGCTGCAAGTGGCCCGTCGTCGGTGCAGATTACGTCGCCGTTGTCCTGCTCCATGAGTGCATCCACCCCGAGGTCCCGGCTGGCCGCTGAACGCGTGCTGGCAGTGGTGGCATCCACGGCCGCCGAGACTTCCACGCCGGTGGCCTGGCGCTGGGTCTCGAGAATCACGGCTTCCGGCCCCAGGGCCTCACGCACCTGGCGGAGAACATCCCGCATGTCCGGTCCGGTAAAGCGTCTGATCTTCATGTCTGTCCTTCACTTTCCAGCAGGTCTTTTCATCAGGTGCCGACCGCGGCGATCAGGCGCACGCGCTTGCTGTCGGGAATCTCGTTGTAGGCCAGTACGCGCAGGTTCGGCACGGCAAAGCGCAGGAACCGGGCCAGCCAGGGCCGCAGCGCCGGTGAAACCAGCAGGATCGCCGGCTGACCGGTAACTTCCTGCCGGCGGACCGTCTCCGACAGCTGGCCCTGGAGTCGTTCGGCCAGCGTGGGCTCGATACCCGCTGTCTCGGCGCCTCCCTTGAGGGCTTCCTGCAAGATCTGTTCCAGCCGCGGATCCAGGGTGATGACCGGCAGTTCGTCGCTGCCATCGCTGATTTTCTGCACGATGGTGCGGCCCAGGGCCACACGGACCGCGCTGGTCAGGGCCTCGGGCTCCTGGGTCTGGCGGCCGTGCTCGGCAAGGGTCTGGCAGATGGTGCGCATGTTGGTGACGGGAATTTGTTCCCGCAGCAGCTCCTGGAGGATCCGGACCACCACGGACAGGGGCATGGTCTTCGGCACCAGTTCCTCCACCAGCTTGGGCGTCTGCCTGCCGAGGCGGTCCAGCAGTTCCTGGGCCTCCTGGTGACCGAAGATCTCGTGGGCGTTCTCGTGCAGCACCTTGGACAGGTGGGTGGCAATGACCGTCGGCACATCCACGACGGTGTAACCACGGGCCTGGGCCTCTTCCCTCTGCACCGGTTCGATCCACACGGCCTCCAGCCCATAGGCGGGATCCCGCGTTGGGATGCCATTTAGCTGGTGCTCGATATGACCGGGATTGATGGCGAGCTCCCGGTCGAGGTGCACCTCGCCCACCGCAACCGGCGACCCGAGGATGCTCAGCCGGTAGCCGTTCGCCGGCAGGTCAAGGTCGTCGCGGATCCGCACTGGTGACACGAGGAAACCGAGCTCGTCCGACAGGCGCTTGCGCACGCCCTTGATCCGCCGCATCAGCTCCCCGTCCTGCTGCCGGTCCACGAGCGGGATCAGCCGGTAGCCGACGTCGAGGCCGACAGCGTCGGCTTCGCCAACGTCACTCCAGGACAGTTCCCGGGTTGCCTCCGCGTCCACCACGTCCGGCGGGCCGATGCTCTCGATGACCGTGGCTTCGGCACTCCGCCGTCGCTGGAGCAGCCACGCACCACCGGCGCAGGCGGCGGCCATGAGCAGGAAGGCGACGTTGGGCATGCCCGGCACGATGCCGAGGATGCCGAGCAGGATGGCCACGACCCGCAGTACCCGCTGGTCACCCAGCAGCTGCGAGAAGAGCTGCTTGCCCATGTCCTCCGACCGGGACATGCGCGTGACGATGACGGCCACCGAAACCGCCAGCAGCAGGGACGGAATCTGCGCAACCAGACCGTCACCGATGGTCAGCAGGGCATACACGGAGGCTGCTTCCTGCATGGACATGTTGTGCTGTAGCACACCGATCAGCACGCCGCCCACCATGCTGATCACGAGGATCAGCAGGCCCGCGATGGCATCGCCCCGGACGAACTTGCTGGCGCCATCCATTGAACCGTAGAAGTCGGACTCCATCCGGACTTCGTTGCGGCGGGCGACGGCCTCCTGCTGGGTGATGATCCCGGCGTTCAGGTCTGCGTCGATGGCCATCTGCTTGCCCGGCATCGAGTCGAGGGTGAAGCGGGCTGTGACCTCGGAAACCCGCCCGGCCCCCTTCGTGACCACGATGAAGTTGATGATCACCAGGATCGCGAAGACGATGACGCCGACGGCGTAGTTGCCGCCCACCACGAAGTTGCCAAAGGCCTCGATCACCTTGCCGGCCGAGTCCGTTCCGGTGTGGCCATTCAGGAGTACGACGCGGGTGGATGCTACGTTCAGCGCCAGGCGGAGCAGGGTGGCCAGCAGCAGCACTGTCGGGAACGCAGCCAGGTCCAGCGGCCGCAGCACGTAGACCACGGCCAGGATCACGACCAGCGATATGCAGATGTTGAAGGTGAACAGCGCATCCAGCAGCAGCGGTGGCATTGGCAGCACCACCATTGCCAGCATTGCGAGCACCACCATTGGCAGCCCCGCACTCAGGATCGCGGTGCTGCGCAGGGTGCCCATCAGGGTGGATTGTTGTGCGGCCATCAGGGACTTCCGTTCTTCGTTCAGTCAGGAATCTGCGCGCGACCGCGGCGGCGGCGATGGGGTCCGGCGGCCAGGCGGGCATCCACGTCCACGATCGGCCTCTCGGGCCAGGTACCACCGGAGACGTGCACGGCCTTGAGGCGGTACACGTAGGTCAGGACTTGCGCGACGGCCAGGTACAGCGGTCCCGGAATCTCGCCGCCGATTTCGGTGGTCCAGTACAGCGCGCGGGCCAGCAGCGGCGACTCGAAGAGTGCCACCCGGTGTTCAGCGCCGATCTCCCGGATTTTCGCCGCGGTCTCGTCGGTGCCCTTGGCCAGCACCACCGGGGCACGCATGCGACTGTCGTCGTAGCGCAGGGCCACGGCAAAGTGCGTCGGATTGGTGACGATCACGTCAGCCTGGGGGACATCCGCCAGCATGCGGCGCCGCGCAATCTCCTGCTGCAGGGCGCGGACCCGGCTGCGCACCTCCGGACGGCCCTCGGTCTCCTTGAGCTCGTCTTCGACTTCCTTGCGCGTCATCTTCAGCTGCCGGGCGTGCGACCAGAGCTGGTAGGGCGCATCCAGGCCGCCGATGATCAGCAGTGCCGCACTGCCGAGAGCCAGCGTGAACAGTACCAGTGACAGCGATGTACCGAGCGCGGCGCTCAGCGGCTGGTCACTCAGACCGAGGATGGTGTGCATGGAGCCGAGCAGGAACACGAGCGCGAAACCGCCGATCAGGCTGGCCTTGGCCAGTCCCTTGACCACTTCCACCAGGCTGTTGAGGCTGAACATGCGTCCCAGCCCGGCAATGGGGCTGATCCGCTCGCCCTTGAAGGCCATTGGCGCGGCACTGAAGATCCAGCCGCCGATCGCCATGGCACTGATGATCGACACGGCGACCAGCGCGGCGAAGAGCGGGGTACAGGCCTGCAGGGCCATCAGCGCCGCCCGCGACAGTGCCTCGGTCATGAAGCGGGGGTCTTCCAGGGCCCGCTGGTCGAAGCGCAGGGACGAGACCATCATGTCGCGGATCGTGCTGCCGAGGCCGGCACTGTTCGTGTACAGCACGAGCGCGCCGGTCATGGTCACCGCGGCCATCGTGAGTTCGCGGGAGCGGGGAATCTGCCCCTTCTTCCGGGCATCGTCCAGGCGCTTCGGTGTTGCCTGTTCGGTCTTCTCCTGGAAGGGTTTCTCGGCCATGACGGGCTACCTGCCGAGGAGCTGGGTCAGCAGCGAGAAGGCCTGGGACATCTGGCTTTCCCAGACCGGTCCCTGGGTCCGGATAGAGAGAACGAGGATGAAAAGGCCCAGCAGGATCGTGACGGGAAAGCCGACGGCAAAGAGGTTGAGTGCTGGCGCAGACCGGCTGATGACGCCAAAGGCGACATTGGCCATCAGGATGGCGACGACGGACGGCAGGGCCAGCTGCACTGCGCCGGCGAACATGACGGCGCCAAAGTCCACCACCGCACGGGCCTCCAGGGCGCCGAAGCCGGCGGTCCCGACCGGTACCGCCACGAAGCTCTGGCCCAGCAGGGCGATCAGGGCCAGGTGGGCATTGGTCGCCAGCAGCAGCAGCGAGGCGACGACGATGTAGAAGCGCCCGAGCAGTGGCATGCCGCCATTCTGGGGATCCACAACCGTCGCGAACGACAGGCCCATGCCGGTGGAAATCAGCTGGCCGGCCAGCAGGGCGGCCTCGGTGGCGAGTCGCAGCACGAAGCCGATGGCGAGCCCGACGATCAGTTCCCGGGTCATCAGGAGCATCCCTTCGGCACTGAGGGGCTGGATGCCGACCGGCGCGCCCGCCAGGGGCAGCAGGGCAACGGCCAGCACCACGGCGATCAGGAGCCGCACCTGCCTTGGTACGAACATGGCGCCCAGCAGGGGCGCCAGCATGACCACGCCGCCCACGCGCAGCACAGTCCAGAGGACGCCCAGCAGGGTATCGGCCAGTTCCACTGTGCTGGGCATGGCGGCTTCAGCCCAGCATCCCCGGAATGCTGGTGAACAGATTGCGGGTATAGCCCGTGACCAGCTGGAGCATCCACGGCCCGGTGAACAGCAGGGTCAGCATCAGTCCGAGCAGCTTCGGGATGAATGACAGCGTCATTTCATTGATCTGGGTGGCAGCCTGGAGCACACCGATCAGTACGCCGATGGTCAGCGTGACCAGCAGGAGAGGCGCTGCCAGCATGGTCGTCAGCAGCAGCGACTGGCTGGCCACGGTCAGGACGGTTTCGGGGGTCATGAGCCGGGTCCTCAGGCCTGGACGATGAAGCTGGAGGCCAGGGTGCCGACGATCAGTCCCCAGCCATCGACCAGCACGAACAGCATGATCTTGAAGGGTAGCGAGATGAGCATCGGCGACAGCATCATCATGCCCATCGACATCAGTACGCTGGACACCACCAGGTCGATGATCAGGAACGGAATGAAGGTCAGGAAGCCGATCTGGAAGGCGGTCTTCAGCTCGCTGGTGAGGAAGCTCGGCAGCAGCACCGACAGCGGTACATCCTCGGGATTCTCGAAGCCTTCCTGGCCCGCAAGGCCGGCAAACAACGCCAGGTCGGGTTCCCGGGTCTGGCTCAGCATGAAGGTGCGCATCGGGCCCTGGGCCAGTTCGGCAGCGGCAGGCAGCTCGATCGTGCCTGCCATGTAGGGTTGCAGGGCTTCCTGGTTCACCTGGTCCAGCACCGGGCTCATGATGAAGAAGGTCAGGAACAGGGCGAGACCCACCAGTACCTGGTTGGGCGGCGTCTGGGGCATGCCGATGGCCTGGCGGAGGATGGCGAGCACGATCACGATCCGCGTGAACGAAGTTGCCGCCAGCAACAGCGACGGCAGCAGCGTCATGGCTGTCATCAGCAGCAGGATCTGGATGCTCACCGACCAGGTCTTGCCGCCATCCGCACCGTCGACCAGTGTCAGGGCGGGTATTGCTGCCTGGGCCAGCACCAGGTCAGGCAGCAGGGCGAGACCGAGTGTGATGGCCGTGAGGCCGGATACAGCGAATGCAGGCTTCATTTCTGTCTGTCCAGGACGTTGGCGAACTCGGAGTTGCTGCGGGCGAGCACATGCAGGGTGCGCATGCCGGCCGGACTGATTCCGACCAGGACCTGTTCACCCCCGACGCGCAGTACCACCACGCGTTCCCTGGCGCCGAGCGAGATGCCGCTCACCACTTCGATGGCGCCGCCCTGAAGGCGCGCCCCGAGGCGAAAGCGCCGGGAAGCCCACGCGGTGGCGCCGAGCAGGGCGAGCACGACGATCAGGCCGAGCGTCATGCGCACGGCTGCCGAAGTGAGGTCCCCGCCGGGCAGCCCGCCTGTGGCGACTCCGGCCGGGGCGCTCGCGGCCACTGCCGGTTCGGCCAGCAGGGCCACAGCCAGGACAGTGAGCCTCGTTTTCAGCTGCCGGATTGTCTGCAGGACTGGCATCAACGGCCCTCAGTTCTGGGACAGCGTCCGCTTGTCAGCCGGCACCACGTCGGTGAGCCGGATGCCGAACTTGTCATTGACGATCACGATCTCGCCCCGGGCCACCAGCGCACCGTTGACGAGTACATCCAGCGGTTCGCCTGCGTTGCGGTCGAGTTCGACCACCGACCCCTGGGTCAGGCGGAGCAGGCGCCCCACGCTCATCTGCGCGCGGCCAACTTCCAGAGACAAAGTCACTGGCACGTCAAGGATCACATCCAGGTTCGGGTGGGCCTCCGCGCCGCCACCGGCCGGACCAAGATCCTCGAGTGCGGGGGCCTGAAAAGCCTGAGCCTTTTCCGGCAACTGGCCGGCTTCAGCTGTTTTCGCGTCGTCCATACTTCTCTCCTACGGTGATCCGGTTGGCGGGCTTGGAGACACGAACCGCGTTCCGGCCCTGGAAGGCGCCGAAGCTGCCCTCCAGCAGCGGCGTGTCGCCCGCGTAGAGCGTTACGTTGGTCAGGACGTCTGCCGGGATGATGTCGCCGGGCCTCGCCTGGCTGATTTCCCGCAGCCGCACGTCCGAGCAGGCGATGACCGCACGCAGCGACACGCGGGCGTCCTGTACATCGGCAGTCAGGCGTGATTCCCACCGGCGGGCGCTGCCCTCGGCAGAATCCCGGCCGCCCCCGGCCTGGAGGCCGCGCAGGGGCGCCACCACTGCATCCGGCAGCACCATGTCGAAGCGGAATTCATGGTTGTTGACCGTCAGGTCGAAGCCTGTGATCCAGACGTTGTCACTGCTGGCTGCGACGGCGGCGAACAGCGGATTGATTTCGGTGTTGCCAAGCTGCGCATCAAGTTGCCCGAAGGGCTTCCACGCTTCCTTCAGATCCTGGAGCACGGCGTCGACGAACTTGCGCACCAGGCGTACTTCCATGGGTGTGAACTCCACCATGGCGGCACTTCTCTGGGCCTTCCCGTCGCCACCGAAGAAGATGTCGACCAGCGAGAACACGAAGTCCGTCCCAAGGCTCATGGCACCCTTGAGGTTGGCTGAGCGAAAATCGATGACATTGAGGCTGATCGGCACCGGCAGGCGCCGGGAGTAGAGGCCCCATCGTTCGATCCGCCACCCCCGGGGCGTGACTTCCGCGGATTGCCGGAAGAAGCGGCGCGCCGTCAGTTTCAGCAGGCTTGCCAGGCGCTCCGAGACGGACTCCAGCGCCGGCATGCGGTCCGGGACGATGCGTTCCCAGTGATCGGTGTGCACGTCGACAACGCGTCCCGCCGGCGCCGGACCCTGCGGGTCGGCTGCGCTGTCTGCGGCCCGCAGCGCCTGGGATTCCTCGTCCGAAAGCAGTTCCCTGGTGTTCATGTTGGTGTTGATGGGGTCCGGGTCCGGGCTACTGGACCACGAAGCTGGTGAAGTAGAGTTCCTCGACGGTGCCCTGCACCTTGCCCTTGTCCTGGCGCGGATTGGCTTTCAGGATCTTCTGCACCTCGGCCAGTGCCTCGGCGCGGAGTCGCTCCTTGTCCTCGCGGCTGGTCAGGTTGGCAATGGTCTGGCCGCCGAAGAGCATGAGCAGGTTGTTCCGGATCACCGGCATGTGCGTCTTGACGTCTTCCAGGAGCTTCTCGTCGCGGGCCATCACCTCAACGGTCACCTGCAGGAAACGGATGGCCCCCTGATCCTCAAGGCTCACCACCAGGGGCGGATCCATCGGCAGGTAGACCGGCGGTCCCTTGGGATTTTTGACGGGCTTGTCTTCCCCGGCGACCACTACCGGTGGTGGCGGGCAATTCGGCGTCATTGAATTCAGCAGCTTGCAGCCGAGGATGGGCGCGGCCAGCTGGGTGACCAGCAGCAGGAGCAGCAGGCCGAAGGTCAGGCCGACAGCCTTCAGCAGGCTGCCGCTCTTCGGGCTGCCGCTCGGTGCCACGGCCGCCGTCTCAGGGTTCGGGGTCGCCTCGGTATCTTCCGTCGCCATAGGTTGCTATCCGTCTGTGTCCCACAGACCTCTAAGCAAATCCCGTGCCACGGCGATCACTCAAAAAATAACGATCAGGAACAGTAGCTTGTAAATGGCTTATCGAAACGGCTGAGGCAGTCGCCAAGCCATTGGCGCAACGACAGGGCCCCTGTCAGCCGATTGGCTGGACGCGCCCCTCCGACGAAGGTCAGGCCCAGAGATCCACCAGCCGGGTGGATGGCAGGCCACGCGGGAGCGCCCAGGGTCCCGGCTGGCCTTCCGCCGCTGCGCTGTCCGGCATCGGGCGCCGCTGGAGCGCCCACCCTTCCGGCGGCCGGCCTTCCCGCTCGCTGCCGGTACCGGAGCCCGTGCCGGTGTCCACCTGGGCGCGGGTCAGGGTTATGCCCTGCTCCGCGAAGAGTTCACGCAGCCTCGGGAGCGAGCCCTCGACGATGTCCCTGGCCTGGGCCGTGGCCGTGCCGAACCAGACCTGGGCCTTCTGGCCCTCCACCCGGATGTCCACGTCGAGCGATCCCAGCGTCTCCGGGTGCAGACGCAGCCGTGCCGAGTGGCTGCCGGTGCCGCCGATGCCAAGCAGGCGGTCGGCAAGTCCACCCGCGAAGGCACCCCGGTCGGCCGTGGCAAGGGTGGACATCGGGATCAGCGTGTCGGGTCGCGACCAGCTGCTCCCGGCCGGACTGCTGGTCTGAGTGGCTTCCAGGCCGGGGCCACCGGTCGGCAGACCGCCGGTGGGATTGCGCGGCACGGCCCCTTCCGGCGACATCGCGAAGAAGGCCAGTTCCCGGGCAAGAGGCAGGGCTACCGGCGTGGATGGCAGGATCCGTCCGCCCTCCGGGAGTGTCGGGCGCGACGGGTCCGGTGCGGTTTCGCTTTCCAGGCTTTCCGCTGCAGAAAGCTCGCCCGCGCCAATGTCCGGCAGGGTTCTTGCGTTGCCGGGCTCGATTTGCGCTCCGTTGGCGCGGGTCGCCTGCCGCGGGCTGCCATCACTGGCCGCGGCGAGTAGCTGGCGGATCGCATCGAGGTCCGGCAGCGAGGTGCGCTCCGGACCGGCCGCGGGCTCCGCGGACGGACCCCCGGGCAGGGTGACCGGTGGCGGCAGCCCCGAAGCCCGGGGCGACAGGGCCCCGCCTGGCAACGGCAATTCCCTGCCGGTGGCCGGCAGGGACTGGCCATCCAGGCTTGCCGCACTGTCGGTCCCCGCGTCCGGCAGCAGAGGGTTGAAAGGCAGTCCGCCGCCCTGGTTCGCGCTGCCCGCCGTGAGCATGGACGACGGGCCGGTCCCAGCGGTAGCCACCTGTCCCGGAGGCGTCGGGAGTGGCTGGAAGCCCTGAAATATCGAGGCCAGCAGGTTCGCGAAGGGGTCAGGTGGGGCAGAGCTCTCGGCTGCCGGGGCCGTGTCCCCCGGCGCTGCCGGCCGCAGACGGCTATCCGGCCGGTAGGTCGGAGCCAGCAGCTCCGCAGGCAGGTTCAGGCTGAGGTTCAGTTCGCTCACAGAGGGGGATCAAGCAACCTCCGTGCCACGCAAGTTCACACTTTGCCGTTCGGCCTGCGCTGGCTCGCCATTTCGTCCAGACGGGCCTGCTCACGGCGGTCCCGCCGTTCGCGCTCCTGCGCATCCAGCCGGTCGCCGAGGCGTTCCAGCGACAGGCTGCGGGTGCGGGCTGCGCGCCACTGGGTGGCCTGCTGGTCCACCTGTTGCCGCTGCAGTTCCACCGTGCCCCGCTGGCCATCGACGGCGCCCCGGAGCCGGTCCATGAAGCCCCGGCTGCTGCGCAGGCTGCTGATCGTCAGCGCTGCATCGTGCTCGCGCCGGTGGTCGGCGTACTCCGCCAGGTAACCGCGGATCTGCTGCAGGCGGCGCTCCTCCGCATCCAGCGTCTGCACGCGTTCCGTCAGCCGCCGCGCCTGCTCGGCTGCCGCATGAGCCGCCAGCCGCTGCAGCGTGCCGATGCGGTCCCGCTTAGCCACGGGCCGGGACCGTCGTCTCGGCGACATCCGCGTTTACCAGCGTCTCAAGCTGCGCGATGCTCTCCTCGAAACTCACCGGGCTCTCGGTTGGCTGCCGCAGGAAGGCCTCAATGCGGGGCCACAGGCGCACGGCGCGGTCGAGCTGGGGGTCGGAGCCGGGGCGGTAAGCGCCCACGGTGATCAGGTCCCGGTTCCGCGTGTAGCACGCGACGATTTCCCGGAACCGCTGTGCAGCCGCCCGGTGCTGGACCGAGGTGATCCTCGACATTGACCGGCTCACCGACGACTCGACATTGACCGGCGGATAGATGCCGCTTTCGGCAATCTCCCGCGACAGCATGATGTGACCGTCAAGGATCGCCCGGGCCGCATCGACGATCGGATCATTCTCGTCGTCGCCTTCGGCGAGGACGGTATAGAAGGCCGTGATGGAGCCGCCCCCCGCGGCGCCGGTACCGGCCCTCTCGACGAGCTGGGGCAGGCGGGCAAAAACCGATGGCGGATAGCCCTTGGTGGTGGGCGGTTCGCCGATGGCCAGACCGATTTCACGCTGGGCCTGGGCGAAGCGCGTCAGCGAGTCCATCAGCAGCAGCACCTTGCAGCCCCGGTCCCGGAAGTACTCGGCAATGGCCGTCGCTCGCCATGCGCCGTGGATCCGGAGCAGCGGTGAGCAATCTGCGGGCGTGGCCACCACGACGGCACGGGCGAGGCCCGCCTGGCCGAGGTTGTCCTCGACGAATTCCTTTACTTCCCGGCCCCGCTCGCCGATCAGGCCCACCACGATCACGTCGGCACGGGTATAGCGTGTCATCATCCCGAGCAGCGTGCTCTTGCCGACGCCGCTGCCGGCAAACAGGCCGAGGCGCTGGCCACGACCTGCGGTCAGCAGGGCATTGATGGAGCGTACCCCGACATCCAGGGGCTGCACGATCGGCTGCCTGGCCAGCGGATTGACGGGTTCCGATTCGAGCCGGACCCGGCTCTCGCACTGTAGCGGCCCGCGGCCGTCGAGCGGCATGCCGGCCCCGTCGATGACCCGGCCGAGGAGGCCGTCGCCGACAGCCACGCGGGCCACCGACCTGGTCGGCACGACACGGGCATTCGGCATGACACCGGCCAGGGTGCCGGTCGGCATCAGGAACAGGCGGTCGCCGGAGAAACCAACCACCTCGGCCTCCACACCTGACCCGCCATGGCTTTCAATGAGGCAGCGCGCGCCAAGTGCTGCCTCGCAGCCCACGGCCTCCAGCGTCATGCCCGCGACCCGCGCGAGTTTGCCTTCAACAACTACCCCCGGTTCGCGGGCCCGCGAGCGGTGGGCCGCGAGGCGCCGGGCCCAGCGCTCGCCGCGCTCTGAGGCGAGGCGCAGGGCGGGATGGCTAGCTGCCGGCATCGCGTTCGTCCTCGAGCAGCCCCGCGATCACCCGGCTGAGCCGGGCATCCAGCCGGGCGTCGATGTTCGAACGCTCCGACGCGATCAGGCACCCGCCGGCCTCCAGCAACGGATCGGCCTCCAGTCGCCAGGCGCGGTCGGAGCTGTCGGGCGGGAGTGTTTCCCGCAGGGCTTCTGCATCGCGCGGGTTGAGGCGCACGATGATCTCGCCAGCACCGAGGGGCAGTGCGCCGAGGCCTTCACGGATAATCCCCAGCAGATGTGCCGGGTCATGGTGCAGCTCGCGCCGGACCAGCTGCCGGACCACCGCCTGCACCAGGGCGAGCAATTCCTGCTCCACCCGGTGATCCAGGTCTTCAAGGGGCCGCGCAAACGCGTCCAGCACCCGCTCCAGGGACTGCACGCGAACGGCCAGCTCGCGGGTGCCAGCCTCGACACCGGCTGCGCGCCCCTGGTCGAAGCCTTCCTGCCAGGCCCGCTGCTGCAGGGCTGTCAGCTCGTTCTCGCCGGCCCGCCGGCCGCCGGCGGCCTGTCCAGGCACCTCCGGCGCGCGCCACGCCACCACCCGGGCGGAGCTGTCGTCACCGCGGATGAGCCTAGACGAACTCATCGGCACCCTGTCCCAGCATGATGGTGCCCTCGTCCGACAACCGGCGGGCGGTCGCCACAATTTCCTTCTGGGCGGCTTCCACTTCTGCGATCCGCACCGGACCCTTGGCCTCGAGGTCGGACCTGAGCATCTCGCCCGCCCGCTTCGACATGTTGCGGAAGATCTTGTCCTGGAGGGCCTGGTCGGCACCCTTGAGTGCTACCACCAGTACATCGGTGGTGATCTCGCGCACGAGAGCCTGGATGCCCCGATCGTCCACGCTCAGGAGGTTGTCGAACACGAACATGTTCTCCTGGATCTCCTGGCTGAGGATCGCATTCGTCTCGTTGAGCGACTCGAGGATCGCGTGCTCGATGTCTTTGCCGACCATGTTGAGGATTTCTGCCGCGCTACGCACCCCGCCCATGGCTGTGACCTTGAAGCCGGTGGCCTGGGAAAAGCGCTGCTGCATTACCTCATCGAGTTCCTCGATCGTATCCTGGGGGATCTCGCCCATCCGGGCGATGCGCGTGACCACGTCCGTGGACAGTCCGACCGGCAGCTGGGCAAGCACCTCGGCCGCCTTCGGCGCCTCGAGTCCGGCCAGCACCACCGCGATAACCTGGGGATGTTCCCGGTGTATCACCTCCGCAACCTCCTTTGCCTCCATCAGCTGCAGTGAATCCAGCCCCTTGGGCTCGTCATCAACGATCCGGTCGAGCACCTTGGCGGCCTTCTCCTCGCCCAGCGACCTGGTCAGCAGCCGCTTCAGGGCCGTGGGCGAGCGGCCGGCCATCGGCGCCTCGGATTCCACATTGCTGGTGAACTGGCTCAGCACCTTATCCGCCTGGCCCCGGCTGACTTTCCGCAGGGATGCCATGGCCTTGCCGAGGCGCTGGACTTCGCTGACGGGCATGTGCTTCATCACCTCAGCCGCCTCTTTCTCGCTGAGGGACATGAGGAAGATGGCAGCCCGCTCGCTGCCGCTGAGGTCCTGCTTGTCAGCCATCGGCCTGTACCCACGACCTTACGATCTGCGCTACCCGTTCGGGATTCTTGTCGGCCAGCTGCCGCGCTACGCTGATCTTGTCGTCATAGCTGAGCGGCGCGCGCTGCTCCGGCGGCAGTGCCCCAATGCCTCCCGCTCCCGCATAGGCGGGCTGGCCCGGGGCACCTGCGGGCATGCCACCGCCGAGTGCCCGGAGCAGAGGACGGACGAGGAGCAGTGCAACGCCGATGATCAATGCGCCGGCAAGGCCCTGCCTGCCCAGCGACTGCACGGTCGGACTCTGCAACAGGCCGGGCTCTTCCAGGGCCTCGGGCTCGGGCGGCTGGTAGAACGCCATGCTGCTGACGCTGACGGTGTCACCGCGGACCTGGTCGTAGCCCACCGCATCCCGCACCAGCTGCGTGATGGCTTCGAGCTCTTCCGCCGAGACCTTTTCCGTCGTCACCTCGCCGTCGGGTGACACGCTGCGCTTGTCATCCAGCAGCACGGCAACTGACAGGCGCTGCAGCGAACCCATCGACCGCCTGGTGTGGCTCAGTGTCCGGTCAAGCTCGAAATTGCGCGTCCGGCGGATGGACTCGTTGGTCGGCGTGGCCGCTGCCGTAGCTGCCGCTGCGGCTGTGGCTGCATCCGCCGGGATGTTCGGGTCAGTCGCGCCCGCAGCCACCGGGGCGAGGGGTACCGCCGCCGGGGGAGGCTGGTTGCTGAGCGCGCCCGGAATGCCGCCCGCCAGTCCCGCGCCGTTGTTGCGGTCCTCAGACACCTGCTCGCTGCGCACGGCTGACTGGGGATCGAAGAGTTCCTGGGTTTCCTCGCGCTCGGTGAAGTCCAGTACCGCGGTAACGGTCGTGCGGACGCGGCCCGCACCCAGCATCGGCACCAGCAGGTTCTCGATCCGCTCCACGTAGCTGCTCTCGACCCGGCGCATGTGGTCCAGCTGGCGCGCGCTCAGGCCCAGGTTTGACGAGTCATCCGGCGAGTTCAGCAGCCGCCCGGACTGGTCGACGAGGGTGACCTGGCTGGGGTCAAGGTCGGGAATGCTGGAGCCGACCAGATGGATGATCGCCGCCACCTGGGCTTCGTTGAGCGTCCGGCCGCCATAGAGCTGCAGCAGCACGGAGGCGCTGGGTCGCTGCTTCTTGCTGAGGAACACGGTGGACTTCGGGACGGCCAGGTGCACCCGCGCGCTCTGCACCGGCTGCAGGCTGCTGATGGTGCGCGACAGCTCGGTCTCGAGGGCGTGGTGGTAGCGCGCCCCCTCCATGAACTGGCTTGTGGCGAAGCCATTGGCCCCCTCGATGATCTCAAGGCCAAAGCCGGCACTCTTCGGCAGCCCCTGTTCGGCCAGCTTGAGCCGTGCCTCGTGCAGCTTCGACGCAGGGACCTTCACTGCCCCCGAGTTGTTGTCCAGCTGGTAGGGAATGGCCGAGGCCGACAGCACATTGACGATTGCACTGGATTCCTTGTCCGAGATGTTGCTGAAGAGCACGCTGTAGCCGGGATCCTTCATCCAGAAGGCCGCCGTCACCCCGATGGAGATGCTGGCTGCGAGTCCGATGAGGACCAGCAGCTGGCGCATCCCCGGCATTGCGGTCAGCGCGGCAAAGGGGTTGGCAAACTGGTTGTCGGTCGTGGCCATTGAATACTCCTGCTAATGCCTGTGCCCATCTGCACTCAGATGGGCATATTCATGATTTCCTGGTACGCCTCGACCAGCTTGTTCCGCACCTGGGTCATCGCGGTGAATGACAGGCTGGCCTTCTGCATGGCGATCATCACTTCCGCGACACTGGCGTTGCCTGTGCCAGTCTGGAAGGCAGTCACCATCTCCTGGGAAGCAGCCTGCTGCTCGCTGACCTTGCTGATCGACTGCTGGAGGATCTGCCCGAAGTTCTGCACCCCGGGCTGGGCGGGCCCGGCGGTGAGATCGGTGGCAGGCAGCTCCAGCTGGCCCGACAGGGCGCGCATCTGGGTCAGGACCTTGTTGATTTCCATTGAACTCATGTCGGTAGGACCTCAGCAGGTGGCCCGGGATGTATCCCGGCAATGAGGAATGCTGATGCCCGCGCTGCGCAGGCGGGCGACCTTGTAGCGGAGGGTGCGGGGGCTGATGCCGAGCAGTTCGGCCGCCCTGTGCCGGCTGCCGGCCCGGTTGATCGCATCGAGGATCAACTGGCCTTCCACCGCATGCAGGTTTTCCTGCAGCAGTGATTCGTCGCCGGTGGCTCCGCCACCGGTGCCGGCGGCCAGCGACCCGATGCTGGCCGGGATGGATTCGAGGCGCAGGTCCCGGGCCCGGATCACGTTCCCGCTGCAGAGGATCAGGGCGCGCTGGAGCAGGTTCTGCAGTTCGCGCACGTTGCCGGGCCAGTCATGACTGACCAGCAGTTCCCGGGCGTCATCCGCCAGTTGCGGGACCGGGCGGGCGCCACCGGCCGCTTTCTGCAGGAAGTGGCGCGCCAGGGGCAGGATGTCCGCAGGTCGCTTGCGCAGCGGTGGTGCCGTCAGGGGAAATACACTGAGCCGGTAAAAGAGGTCCTCGCGGAACCGGCCGTTACGGACCTGTTCGTGGAGGTCGCGGTTGGTCGTGGCCAGTACCCGCACATCCAGCCGGATGGGCTGCCGGCTGCCGATGCGCTCGACCTCTCGCTCCTGCAGCACGCGCAGCAGCTTGGCCTGCAGACCGATATCCATTTCGCTGATTTCGTCCAGCAGCAGGGTGCCTCCCTGGGCCTGCTCGAACTTCCCGGGGCGGGACTCATGCGCGCCGGTGAAGGCGCCTTTCTCGTGGCCGAAAAGCAGGGCTTCGAGCATGTTCTCAGGTATGGCGGCGCAGTTCAGCGCGACAAACGGCCCGTCGACCCGCTGGGAAAGTCGATGGAGCAGACGGGCAAGTACCTCCTTGCCGGTGCCGCTCTCGCCATTGATCAGCACGGTTGTGTCCGTGGCGGCAACCCGGGTCGCGAGGGTCACCAGTTCGACACTGGCCGGATCGGCGATCACCAGGTCGTGGGTACAACTGGCCGGGACCGGGGTCAGCTGGGCAAGTTTGTCCACCAGCGTGCGGGCAGCAAAGGGTTTCACCAGATAGTCGCTGGCGCCCTCGAGCATGCAGCGCACCGCGTGCTCGATCGAGCCGTGGGCCGTGATCAGCAGGACCGGCAGGTGCGGGCGGATCCCGCGAATACCGGTCAGCAGCGCGAAGCCGTCCATCGGCTGCATCTGGTAGTCGGTCACAACGGCGCTGAAGCTGCCATGACGCAGGGCTTCCAGGGCGGATTCGCCATCGCCCATCGTCACCACTTCGTAGGCGGCCAGCCGCAGTGTCTCGGCCAGGGCCTCCCGCAGGGCGGCATCGTCTTCGACCAGCAGGATCGGTGCCAGGGATTTCATGCCGCCTGCTCCGTCACGATCTGCCTGGTACCCGCCGCCAGGGGCAGGTGCAGTACGAAGGACGCACCGGGCAAGGGGCTGTCCTCGAGCATGACGCCACCGCCATGGGCCTCGGTCACCGACCTGACAACCGCAAGTCCGAGTCCGGTGCCATTGGGGCGCGACGTGAAGAAGGGCTCGAAGATCCGGTCGCGGAGCGCCGGCGGCACGCCGGGACCGTTGTCCGTCACCCGCAGTTCCGCCTGCGAACCACGGATGGCAAAGCTCACCGTCACCCGGGCCTGTGCCCCGGCGGACTGCAGGCCATTGGTGACCAGGTTCAGCAGTGCGCCGACCAGCGACTCCCGGCTGCCGCAGAGCGTGGCACCGGCGGGTGCCGGGCCCACCGCAATTTCCTGGCCGGGTCGCAACAGGGATTCTGCAGCTCCCTGCAGCGCCGTGACCAGGTCCTGCAACGTGAAGGGCGCATTGCTGGCGGTCGCGCCCCGGGCAAAGCCCAGCATGTCACTGATGAGCAGTTCCAGATCGTGCAGCGAGCTGATGGCCCGCGCGAGCAGCGCTTCCCGGCGCTCCGGCGCCAGCTGGCTGCTGGCTGCATTCGTCGCATAAAGCAGGGCAGCCGACAGGGGCGTGCGGATCTGGTGGGCCAGGGTGGCGGCCATCTCACCGAGGGCGGCAAGACGCTCATGGCGGGAAAGTGCCTCATCGAGCTGGCGCTCCCGGACCGTCCGCCACGCCGCATCCCGTTCGGCCGTCGTGGTCGTCAGGGCATGGCGCAGGGCCACGACCTCACTCTCCAGATGGGCGTAGGCGGCTTCGAGCCGGCCGGAGGCCGAGCTGAAAGCCTGGAAGGCAGCTTCGAGCTGCGCCTCGGGACGGTGGGCGGGGGCAGGGCTGGCCATCGGGGCAGTTCACTCCTCGGGATCACACAAGGACCCAGAGCAAGAAGCGTGCCCGGTTTATCTAGGTCTTATAAAACAATAGCTTGCATTCATTGTGGCGGGACTGTCGGGGGCCCTGTCAGGGGCTTGGCGGGACGTGACCGACCCGCTGTCAGAACTTTGGCGCGCGGAGTATCGCGGACTTGCTCAGCACATCCGTGCCCCTGGCGATGGCCACCTGGCGACGGTGACGACGGAAGATCAGCTTCTCCAGCCCGATGGAGACCAGCGGCGAGAGCTGCTGGAAGCGCATCAGACGCCAGCGGGAACCGCTGCGTTCCACCGAGCCTGCCACCTGGGCCGGCAGGCGGAAGGGCATGGGCAGTACCGGATTCGGGTACAGGACCACGACGCCTTCATCGCCCGTCCGGGCCTGGTCGATCGCGGGTCCCGTCCATTCCAGAGTGGCGGCCCGCAGGACGATGTTGTGGCGCTTCGGCAGCCCCTGCTGGTGGCTGACGAGGCGTGTCACGAGGGACAGCAGCACGTCGACCTTGGCCTCCAGGTGCAGCAACTCCTGCGCGCGCTGGTTGGCCTCGGCCGAGACATCCTTCGGCGCTTCCTCGAAGAGTGCCAGCGCCTGCAGCGCCCGGACGGTCTCGTGGTTGTAGTGCTCCAGCTCGGCGCCATCCGTCAGCGGGCCGGGCTCCCAGGACATGGGGAGGAAGTCGTGGACCGACAGCCCTCCGTCATCCGAGTCCAACAGCGCGTTCATGCGATTTCCCTTCCTTCGGTCGCGGTCAGGCCGGACTGGTCGTCGCGGGGCTGGCCGCTGATGGCCAGCCGGCTGCGATTCCTTGCATAGGCCTGCATGGCCGCCGGTGCCGAGTGCAGCTGGTCTGCGGTGGCTGCCAGCGCCCGGCGGGTCCCCTGGATGGCCGCAGCAAGTCCTTCCGTCCGCGCCCGGAGCTGTTCCAGCACCGCGCGGGCGTCCTGGCTCCGGATCGCGTCCGGGTTGCCGGCGAACAGGGCCGCGAGCAGCTCGCGCCGTTGCAGGTCGAGGGCTGCCGCGCCAGACCAGTCGGCAGCGCTCACCCGCTCCTCGATGGTCGTGGTCAGTTCGAGGATGCGGGGCAGCTCGGTCACGCCGGGCCCCGGGCTGTGCCGCT
Source organism: uncultured Chromatiaceae bacterium (assembly GCA_964407855.1). GTDB lineage: Bacteria > Pseudomonadota > Gammaproteobacteria > Steroidobacterales > SHZI01. Next base: position 34,579 of record CAYOXI010000010.1, on the reverse strand, counting down.
GCTTTCGCCAACCGTGCGCAGGGCAGGCAGGGCGGCAATCTGCTCCCAGCCCGTGCGGATCTCATCCAGCAGGTCGGCCACCTCGCTCAGGGCCCGTGGGTCATTGCGGAGGTTGGCTTCCGTCAGGCGCCGCACCATGTAGTCGTAGAGGGCCGCGAGGTTGGTGGCGATGTCGCCGCCCCGCTCCTGGTCGAGACAGCTGCGCAGCCCGTCAATGAGCCGGACGGCCCGGCCCAGGGCCTCGCCCTTGGGGCCGGCTTCGCCACGTTCCATATGCCCCCGGGCTGTGGCAATACGGTCCAGTGCACCTTGCATCATGCGCAGGATGAGCTGCAGGCGATCCCCGGATGCGGCGGCGCCGTAGGCATCGACCGACCGGTACTGGCCCAGAGGGCTGTTGCTACCGTTGAAACTCATTCGTCGCTGTCCTTTTCCGGCGAACTGCTAGGTGTTTCTGCTGAGCCGCTGGCTCAGGAAATCACTGGTGGTCCGCAGTTGCGCGACCAGCCGGTCCATCGCATTGAACTGGTCAAGCAACCGGCTGCGGACCTGCCCGATCCGGTCGTCCAGCGTCTGCCGCTGGCTGGTGATGCCTTTCAGCGTGGTCTTCAGCGAGGCTTCCCGCGCCGCGATCGTGCTGCCGCTGGCCAGCGTGGAAGACGCGACCTGCTCAAGCCGCGTGGCGAGGCCGGTGGTGCCTGCGAAGAGTACGCCGAGCCCGGCCAGGTCGTTGTCGAGGGCCGCGTCCAGGCGGGTGGCATCAATGGCGAGCCGGCCGCTGGTTTCGGTGGTGACGCCGAGCGCCGCGAGGGAGCCGAAGCTGCCGGCCGACGGCAGGCTGCTGAGCTCACGGCGCAGCTGGTCCCGGACGCCGCGTACGGTGGCATCCCCCAGCAGGGGCGCCGCCTCCCGGGTGTCCACGTTGAAGCGGGTCAGCTCGGTCACGGTATCGATGAAGCTGTTGTAGGCGGCCACGAAGCCCTGGACGGCCGTCCTCGCCGCCCCCCGGTCCGTGTCCACCGTCAGGGTGTATTCCGTTCCGGGTTCGGCGCTGACCAGCTGCACCGTGACGCCTTCGATGGCGTCCCCGAGCGCATTGCCAGCGCTGGTGACGGTGATCCCGTCGATCGTGATCACGGCATCTGCCGCCGCCTGCAGGCGCACCATTGGGCTGGTCGGTTCACTGGGATCGAAGGCCAGAGAGGCGAGACCCCCGTTGCCACCGCTGACGCTGACGGTGATGCCGTTCGCAGCGCCGGTGGCGCTCGCCGTGAGCACCAGCCGGGCGCCATCGGCGGCCGTGATGATGGTGGCGCGAATACCAGGGTTCTGCGGGTCGTTGTTGATCGCGTTGCGGATGTCGGCGAGGGACCCTGCCGCTTCGTCAATTGCCAGGCTGGTGGTCGCCCCCCCGACGGTGATGCTGAGGATGCCGCTGCCCACGGGACCACTGGCATCGGCAAACGGCCCGGAGCGCAGGCGCTCGGCGCTGGCCAGGGACTGGACCTCGATGGCGTAGCTGCCGGGCACGGCGGCGGTCGTGGCGGTACCCGTGAAGACCTTGTCGTTTTCCACCGTGACCTTGCGGCGGTCAAAGGTCTCGGCGGACTTGAGCCTGGCTACGGCGTCCCGGAAGGTGGCGAGCGCACTCCTGAAGCGGCCGAGCGCGGACAGCTCAGTATTGGCGCTGGCTTCACGCGTCGTCAGCCGGTTGGCGACCGGGGCGCGCTCGGCGGCCACCAGCTGCTCCACGAGGGACCTGATGTCGATGCCGGAACCGAGGCCGGAGGAGGTCACGGTTGGCATAATGGCGTACCGGTCAGTTCACAGTGAGGCGTCGGGTCCATGCCCAACGCGAAGCAAGATGCGTGCCATCAGGCCAGCTGACTGAAGAGCCCGCCGCCCTGGGTGCCGATGGCGCGCGCCAGGCTCAGCACCTCTTCGGAGGGAATCTGGCGAATCAGTTCATTGGTTTCGGGGTGTACGACCCGGACCACGGTGCGCCCGGTGCCCTGATCCACCTGGATCCTGAGTTGACGCTGGGAGTCGGTGAGATAGCTTTCGATCTGCCGGACAGCCTCGGCGACCTGGGCCGGCGTGGGCTCCGGAGCTGCCGCGGCCGGCAATATGCCGCCCCGCACCGGCGAATCCTTGCCGCTGCGGTCTGCAGCCTGCTCGACCCTGGGCGTCACCGGGGTGGCGCCGCGTATGCTGATACTGGTGTCCACTGCTCACCTCACCTCGAGGTAACGCTCCGGATAACGATCAGGTCCCCACCCCTGCGATAGCGGGCAGGTGACCGGCTCCCCGCCGGTCACCTGCCCTGGTCACGTCGCCGTTAGCGGAACAGACCCAGCACGGTCTGGGGCACGGCATTGGCCTGGGCCAGTACCGCGACACCGGCCTGCTGCAGGATCTGGGCCTTGGTCAGGTTGGCCGTTTCGGCCGCGAAATCCGCGTCCTGGATCCGGCTGCGAGAAGCAGAGAGGTTCTCGGAGACGGCTGACAGGTTGGAGATCGTGGACTCGAAGCGGTTCTGGATGGCACCGAGCTGGCTGCGCAGTGAGGACACTGCCGTCAACGAGGCATCCGCCCGCTGGATCGCGGTGTTGGAATTGGCGACCGAGTTGACGTTGACCGTCGACAGGGTCGTGGTATCCACCGCGATGGAGGTCCCGGCGAAGCCCAGGTCCGCGTTGGCACCGCCCAGGGTGATGTTCTGGGCCGCCGACAGCGTGACCGTACCCCGCAAGGTGCCTTCCTGGCCGGCCGCGATGCCGGTGCCGGTGAGGGTGGCACCCGCGCCCTGGGTGATGGTCTCGGCGACCACCACGTTCCGGCCGTCCGCTGCCGTCAGGGTGAGCGTCGTGCCGGAGACTGCGGCGGAAACGCCCGTCTGTGCCGAGAACAGGTTCACCTGGGCGGCCACGTCGGAGGCCGTCAGCGACGCGCCCGCCGCCAGATTGTCTGCACCGGCATAGATGTCCACCCCGTTGACCGACAGGTTGTAGGTCGAGGTGGCAGCGGCGTTGGCGATGGTGGCAAAGGCACCGGACGTCACGTTGGTGGCCGTCGCCGTCAGGCCGGAGACGCCCGCCGCGTTGACAGCGTTCACCTTGGCAAAGGCGCTGTCGGCCGTCTGGCCGGCCTGGGTACCGGCAGTGCTGGCACCGATGGCCACGGCGGCCGCCTGGCCCACGGCGATCGTCAGGCCGCCGTCCGTCAGGGCATTGGCCGTCACGGCCGTACCCGTCGCGGTGGCGATCTGGCCGATCTGGTCGGCGCGCACGCCGGTGGTCAGGTTGATGCTGATCGTCTCGCCGACGTTCGCGCCCACCTGGAACTGGGCGGCGCCGAAGCTGCCGTCCAGGACCTTCTGGCCGTTGAACGAGGTCTGCGTGGCGATGCGGTTGATCTCCGCGATGCGCTGCTGCACTTCCTGGTCGAGGGCGGCGCGGTCCGACGCGGAATTGGTGGCGTTGGCGGACTGCACGGCCAGCTCGCGGATGCGCTGCAGGTTGTTGGTGAGCTCGTCCAGGGCGGACTCGGCCGTCTGGGCGAGGGAAATGCCGTCATTGGCGTTCCGGACAGCCTGGTTCAGACCCCGGATCTGGGTCGTGAAGCGCTCGGCGATGGCCAGACCCGCAGCGTCATCCTTGGCGCTGTTGATCCGCAGACCGGAGGAAAGCCGCTGCAAGGCGGTGGCAAGCATGTTGTCGGAGCGCGACAGGTTACGCTGCGCGTTCAACGACATCACGTTGGTATTTACGACACTAGGCATGATGCTCTCCTGAATGATTTACCCGTTTCGCCGGCTTGCCAGGGCCGCGGCGCTCTGCCGTGGGGACCTTTGCAGCTGTGCGGGGGGGTTATCGGCCGCGGGGGAAGGCGACTTGAATCAGCCGGGTGTGACCGGCGTCGCAGTTCCTACAGGACGTCGAAGAGCGAGAAGGCCTGGGTGCGGGCGTAGGCCTTCTGGGCAGCCTGCAGACTGGTGAGCTGCAGTTCCAGCCGGGAGATGGCGCTGGCGAAATCCGTGTCGCGAATGGCGGAGACCGAACGGGACAGCTCCAGCTCTACGTCGGCATTGTTCTCGAGCTGCTGATCCAGGGCGGCCAGCCGGGCGCCGACCTGGCTGCGGAAATCGCCCAGGTGACTGAGCGCCTGGTCCACGTTCTGCAGGTTGCTGTTGATCAGGTTCTGGAACCGGGCGCGACCGGCCGGTGAATTCGTGTTGGTCTGCAGCGCGGCGACGAAGTCCTGCACGGTCGAGAACACATCCCGGAAGCCGGCCGGACCCACCGTGAACCGGTCACCGGCAGCCGGCGTACCCTGGAAAGCTATGGTGGCGCCGAAGGCGGTGATGGATTCACCCGGGGCGAAACTGCCCGAAGCCAGCACCACGGCCCCGCTGCGGGCCTCCCAGGTGGATTCGGACGTGAACTCGATGGTGTAGGTGCCGGGCGTCCAGATGCCGCCGCTGCTGACTGTCGCCGCACTCCAGTAGGCCGTGCCCTGGTTGCCGGCATCGGCGGCAATCGCGAACGTGCCGTTGCCGGCCGGCACCTGCATGAAGACAGCCGAGCCCGGATCGTTCTCCTGCAGGGTCCGGGCATCCGCCACCCGCTGGCTGCGCACGCCGTTGTCGCCGGCGTACTGCACGCTGCCCGCCAGGATGAAGGGCCGGGAAAGGACCTGGTTGCCTGCAAAGAGATAGCGGCCCTCGCCATCCTGGGCGTTACCGACGTTGAGCAGGCTCTGCAGGAGTTCGCTGGCCTCGGCTGCGATGGCGGCGCGACTCTCGTCGGTCTGGGTGGAATTGGCAGCCTGCAGCGCCAGCTCCCGGACGCGGTTCAGTACATCGCCGGCCTGGGCCAGGGAACTCTCCTCCAGCGCCAGGCGCCGGCGGGCCGTTTCCGCGTTGACGCTGTAGTTAGCCAGCCGGTCGAGACCCTGCTGGAGCAGCATCGCCTGCCCCACACCCGCCGGGTCGTCAGCGGCGGTGTTGACCCGCTTGCCAGTGCTGACCTGCTGCTGGGTGACGGCGAGGTCCGCCTGCTGGCGGCGGATGGCGGCAAGCCACTGGAGTTGATACAGACTGGAGGCAATGCGCATGAGTGGAGCTCCCTAGCGGCCAATGACCTGCAACAGCGTGCGGAACAGGTCGTCGGCCACGCCGATTACCTTGCTGGCCGCCTGGTAGGCCTGCTGGAAGCGCAGCAGGTTGGCGGCTTCCTCGTCCAGGTTGACGCCCGAGACATTCTCCACGTCGATCTCCGCCTGCTCCCGCAGCGTGCGTTGCACGGTGAGATCGCCGGCGGCGCGATTTGCGGCGGCGCCCACGCTGGCCACGATGTCGGTGCCGAGGTTGGCAATTGACTGGGTGCCGCCGTTGAAGAAACCCCGCAGGCCAACCGTCGCCAGTTCCAGCGCATTGCGGTTGTCGCCACTGGCGGCGCCACCGGCCGCCACGAAGAAGCGGTCACCGGTCTGGGGCTGGCCCTGGACCTGGACCGTCCAGCCGGCAAAGCTGATGTCCCCACCGCTGGTGTAGGGCAGCGGGCCGATCGCATCAAGGCCGGAGCCGGTGAAGACGAAGTAGCTGTCCGGCGTGTCGAAGAAAACCGTGGCTTCGACCAGTAGCGTGGGATCGGCGATGTCGGTCACCACCGGTGTGCCGATGGTTGCCTGGGACTGGTTGCCGGCATCCACGCGGGACACCAGGGGCGAGGCGGCAGCGATCCGCGCAGGATCGGTGACGACCACCCGGATCGAGTTGGCGGCGTCGGCCACGGGCCGCACGACGAAGCGGTCGCCCGCCTGGGCACCCGCGGTCGCCGTCACCGCCAGCCCCGCAAAGAGCAGCGGGTCGGCGGCCGTGCCGGTGCCGGTGGCCGGCACGGCCACGCCGGTGCGGGCGTCCAGTACCGCCCAGGCACTCCCGTTGAAGCGCAGCTCGTAGTCGCGGCCGGAAAGCTGGGCCGCGTCCGTGATCGCAGCGCTGAGGGTCGCGGTGCCGGTGTTGCCGACGCCGGCGGCACTGGCCGGCCCGCTGGTGGCAAAGAAGGCCCCACCCAGCTGTCCGGTCAGATCCATGCCCTGCCGGTGCTGGGCGTTGAAGGCTTCGGTCACGCCGGTGGCCAGCTTGCCGAGGTCCTGCCGGGCCGTGTCCAGTACCTCGCCGCGGAAGGCCAGCAGGCCGCCGATGGCCCCGCCGCTGACCCGCCCGGTGATCACCTGGGGCGGGCCGCCGGAGGTGATGGTGAGCTGGAGCCGCGAGCCGTCGAAGGGATCCGGCTGGGTGCCGAGTCGCGCCGCCTGGATCCCCAGCACCAGGGACTGGCCGCTGCCGACGAAAACATCCACGCTGCCGTCAGCCTGGCGGACCGAGGTGATATCGATCTGGGCGCTGAGCTTCTTCAGCAGCTGGTCCTGCTGGTCAAGGAGATCGGCAGGCGCCGCCGATCCGGCGACCTTGATGCGGTCGTTCAGCGTCGCGAGCTGGCCCGCGAGCTGGTTGATGGTGCCGGCGGACTGCCCGAGCCGGCCGTTGATCTCTTTGGCCAGCCCGTCGAGCTGGCTCTCGAGCTGCTGGAAGCGGCTGGCCAGGTTTTCGCCCTCCAGCAACAACTGCTGCCGCTGGGCAATGGAGGTGGGATCGCGCCCCACCGCGTTGACCTGGTCCAGGAAGCGCTGGACGGAGGAGGCGATGCCGCTGTCCGGGTTGCCGAGGATGTTGCCCACCCGGGTCGCCAGGTCGCTGAAGACCTGGGAACGCTGCTCCAGGGTGGTGGAATTGCGCAGGTTCTCGGTCAGGAACTGGTCGTAGATCCGGGTGACATCGGCCACGGCCACGCCGGAGCCGAGCGTGATCCGGCCGAGCGGCACACCCGGCGTCGCGACCAGGTCGACCCGCTGGCGCACATAGCCCTCGGTATTGGCATTGGCGATGTTGTTGCTGGTGGTCTGCAACACCCGCTGGGCCGCCAGCAGTGCCGAAAGGCCGTTGGTTATCGTGCCACTCATGCGGGTTCACCTGTGGATCCCAGTGTGTTTGCCCCGGTACCAGCCGGGCTGGCCAGGGTGTGTTGTGCTTTCAAGTCGGCAGGTCTCCGCCGGTCTTGAGCGCCGGTGCACCAGCCCCAAGCAGCGGGCTGCGCAAAATGTTGCGCAGCTTTTCGCCATAACGGGGATCGGTTGCATAACCTGCGGATTGCAGCTTCTCGCCCCAGGCGTCAGCGTCTGCGCCGGTGCGCAGCGCTTCGCTGTAGCGGGGGTTGCCCTGCAGGAAGCGGACATAATCATCGAAGCCTGTGGCCAGATCCGGATAGGCGCGAAACTGGGCCCGCTGGGGCTTCGGGACGCCGCCTGCGTACTCCAGGGTGCCCACCGTTACCCGCGCGCCACGCCAGCGGGCATCCGCCTTGATGCCGAACAGGTTGTTGCCGCTGATGCCGTTCGCATCCCGGATCTGGTGACTGCCCCAGCCGGTTTCCAGCGCTGCCTGGGCCACGATGGCCCGCGGATCAATGCGCAGCTGCTGGCCTGCCCGGACCGCCAGCGGCCAGATTTCCCGGACGAACTCCTCCCGGCTGCCGGGACGGAAGTCACTGCCCGATCCCGGTGCCGTGGTGCTGGCAGCAGCAGCTGCAGCCGGTGCGGTTAGCGCGGCGAGCCGGCTGCGCAGCACGGGCAGCGAGAAGGATGTGACCGGCTGCCCGGGTGCCGCTATGGGCCCGGCATCTGTCTCCTCCCCACCCAGCTGATCGGCCATGATGCCCGCAAGACCAAGACCCTGTCCCCGGGTGAGTTCCAGGGAAATCTCCCGGTCGAACATTTCCTCGTAGGTGGTATCCCGCTGCTCACCGAGTACCGCGCTGGCCTCACGCATACTCTTCAGCAGCATCTGCACGAACAGCGCCTCGAACTGCCGGGCTGCTTCCCGGGCGGCTTCCGGTGTGCGCACGGCGGCGTCGGAGCGCAGCTGCGCGAGGCCCTGGAAGTCGGTGGCAGTGGTGATGTTCGCGGTCATGGGTGCAGGCTCGCGGTCTGGCTCTACCGTCTGGCCCTAGATCACGATCAGCTCGGCGCGCAGTGCACCGGCCTCGCGCAGGGCTTCGAGGATCGCAACGAGATCACCGGGCGCGGCACCCACCTGGTTGACGGCCTGGACGATGTCGTTGAGCTCTACCCCGGGGCGGAACAGGAACATGCGGTTGTCGCCCTGGGTGACGCTGATGTTCGACTGGGGCGTCACGACCGTCTCGCCAGTCTCCGAGAAGGGCTGGGGCTGACTGACGTTGAAGTCCTCAGTGATCGAGACCACCAGCGAGCCGTGGGACACCGCAGCCGGTGCCACGCGGACGCTGGCGTTGATCACCACGGTTCCCGTGCGGGAATTGATGATCACCCTGGCCGGCGCATTGCCAGGCGTGAATTCCAGGTTCTCGATAGTCGAGATCAGCGCCATCCGGGCCGACTGGGAAGCCGGTGCCCGTACTTCGACGGTCATCGGATCGCGGGCCGACGCCGCATCCGGCCCCAGCAGGCCGTTGATGGTCTCGGCCAGGCGGGTCGAGGTGGTGAAGTCCGGACGATGCAGGTTGAGCGTCAGCAGCTCCGCCTCGCCGATGATGGTGCGCACCTCCCGTTCCACGGTGGCCCCGTTGGGGATCCGTCCCACGCTCGGCACGTTGATCGAGATCCGGGAGCCGTCCTGGCCGGACAGGCCCAGCCCGCCGACGGCAAGGTTGCCCTGGGCGATACCATAGACCTGACCGTCCAGGCCTTTGAGTGGCGTGATCAGCAGGGTGCCGCCCCGCAGGCTTTTGGCGTTGGCGATTGACGAAACGGTGACGTCAATACTCTGCCCGGCCTTGGCGAAGGCCGGCAGGTCTGCATGCACCACCACCGCCGCCACGTTCTTGAGCTGCAGGCTCGTGCCCGGGGGGACTGTCACGCCGAGGCGTTCCAGCATGTTGATCAGGCTCTGCGTGGTGAAGGGCGCCTGGGTGGTCTGGTCGCCGGTGCCGTCCAGGCCGACCACCAGTCCATAGCCGACCAGCTGGTTCTGCCGGACACCGCCCACCGCGGCCAGGTCCTTGATCCGTTCGGCATGAGCCGTTTCCAGCTGCAGCGCGAGCGCGATCAGTGCCCCCGCGAGCAGGAACAGCGTGTGGCGACGGATCAGTTCGGCTTGCTTGCGCATGGTCAGTGGGTCCTCACAGGGGCCAGAGCTTCATGAAGAACCGGGACAGCAGCCCCGGCCGGTTGGCATCGGCCAGGGTGCCGCTGCCGCTGTAGGTGATGCGCGCATCCGCCACCTTGAAGGAGGGCACCGAGTTGTCCGGGCCGATATCCACGGGCCGCACGATGCCGGTGATCTGCACGAATTCCTCGCCCTGGTTCAGTGTCAGCCACTTCTCGCCACTCACCAGCAGGTTGCCGTTGGGATAGACCTCGGCCACCGTCACCGTGATGCTGCCGTCCAGCCGGTTGCTCTGGCTGCTGCTGCCCTGACCACCGAACTGCTGGGAGGTTTCCCACTGATTATTCAGTATCTGGTTGCCATTGCTGGTGACCGGGCCGCCGAGGAAGGCCGGCGTGCCCGTGTCCACGCTGCTGTCCTTGCGCGCATCGGTGCTCGCACTCTTGGAGGCCTGGGTGCGCTCGGCCAGCTGGATGGTCACCGTATCGCCAACGCGGCGTGCCTTGACGTCCTCGAACAGCGAGATACCCCTGGCCGGCTGGTAAATCGCACCGCTCGTCACCTCGCCGGCCGCGGCCATGGGCACCTGTGCCGGTGGATAACTCCCCGGCCGCGTCCCCACATAGCTGGGGGCGCAGGCGCTGGTGGCGGCCAGCACGCAGAGCAGCAGCAGACAGCGGGCACGGGACAGGTAGTTCCTCATGGCGGCGCTCCGTGACAACAATCGGGTCATCACAAGTTGTTGTTCAGGTACTGCAGCATCTGGTCGCTGGTCGAGATGGCCTTCGAGTTCATCTCGTAGGCGCGCTGCGTCTCGATCATGCTGACCAGTTCCTCCACCACGTTGACGTTCGAGCCTTCCAGTGAGCCCTGCACCAGGGTGCCGATGCCCTCCAGTCCGGGGTTCGCCACCTGGGGCGAACCGCTGGCTGCCGTCTCGAGCAGCAGGTTCTGGCCCTTCGGCGTGAGGCCGGCGGGATTGATGAAGTCGGCCAGCTGCAGGGTGCCAAGGCTGGTGGGCGCGGTCTGGCCGGCGAGCGACGCCTGCACCGTACCGTCCAGGCCGATGGTGATCGACTGCGCATCCTGGGGAATGGTGATTGAGGGCTGGACCTCATAGCCGCTCGCCGTGACCAGCCGGCCGTCGGAGTCGACCTTGAAGGAGCCATCCCGCGTATAGGCCAGGTTGCCGTCGGGCTGGAGTACCTGGAAGAAACCCCGGCCCTGGATGAGTACGTCCAGTGAGTTGCCGGTCTGCTGGGCCGAGCCCTGCGTGTAGGTCTTCTCGGTGGCCACGACCCGCACCCCGGTGCCCAGGCTGAGGCCGGTGGGGCTTTCGGTGTTCTGCGAGGTGGCGCCGCCCGCCTGGTTCACGTTCTGGTAAAGCAGATCCTCGAACACGGCCCGTCCGCGCTTGAAGCCGGTGGTGTTCACGTTGGCAAGGTTGTTCGAGACCACCGTCATGCGCGTCTGCTGCGCATCGAGACCGGTCTTGGATACCCACAATGATTCCATCTCAGTTACTCCCTGGGTTCAGTTGACGGCTGTCAGCCGTTGAGCCTGATGAGGCTCGCGCTGGCCGCTGCGTTGTCATCCGCCGTTTTCATCGCGCGAATCTGCACTTCATAGTGGCGGGCCATCTCAATCAGTTCGGCGAGGGACTGGGCAGCATTCACGTTGCTCGACTCGAGCTGGCCGCTGGCGAGCCGCACGTCCGGATCCGGCGGCGCCGTGCTGCCGTCCCGCAGGCTGAAGAGTCCGTCGCCGCTGCGCACGAGTTCCGTGGCCGGTGGATTGACCAGCTGGAGGCGGTCGGCCTGCACGAGGGACTCTGCCGTCTGGCCCTGGGGGACGAGGGAGATCTGGCCATCGTCACCGATGAACAGGGACTCGAAGGGTGGCAGGCTCACCGGGCCCCCGTTGCCGAGCACCAGGTGACCGGTGGCGGTTTCCAGCAGCCCGCTGGCATTGATGCGCAGGTTGCCGTTGCGGGTGTAGCCCTGCTGGCCGTTCTGATCCTGCACCACCAGCCAGCCGGGGCCCTGGATGGCGACATCCAGGTCGCGACCTGTGTGCTGGATCGCGCCCTGGCTGGCGTTCCAGGTTTCCGGCTGCCGGACTGTATTGACCCGGGTGGGCAGACCCACGCCGGGCACAGGCACGCTCTCCAGGGAGTTGCGCAGCGCCCGGAAACCGGTCGTCGCGATATTCGCCAGGTTGTGGCTCGTGGTTGCCTGGGTATTCATCGACGCCCGGGCGCCCGTCATGGCGACGTAGATCAGCTTGTCCATGGGTCAGTGTCCGCGCTTCCAGTCGTTACCGGATGTTGATGATGGTCTGCGTGATCGAGTCCTGGGTGGAAATGACCTGCGCGTTGGCCTGGAACAGCCGCTGGGCCGTGATCAGGCGCACCAGCTGCTCGGTCAGGTCCACGTTGGAGGTCTCCAGCGAACCGGACTGCAGCAGGCCGAAGTTCGACTCGGTGGCTTCACCCCGCTGGGCGAGACCCGAGCCGAAGGTCTCCTGGTAGGAGGTGTCGCTGACTTTCTGCAGCCCTTCGGGATTAGAGAAGTTGGCCAGCGCGATCTTGCCCAGCGTCTGGGACTGGCCGTTGGAGAAGCGTGCAAACACCACGCCGGTCTGGTCGATCTCCAGGCCACGCAGCCGGCCCTCGGCCTGGCCGTCCGGGTTGATGCTGTTGACCGTGAAGTCACCGCCGTACTGCGTGGTCTGCGCGAGTTCGAGGGAGGCCGTCAGCGGAGATGCGCCGTTGGTGAGCGTGATGGTCGGAAAGGCAATGCTGCCGCCTGCCGGCGAGTCAATCGTGCCGGTGGAATTGAAGCTGAAGGGCTGGCCGGTGCCCACCGGGCTGCCGTCGAAGGTCTTGTTCACTTCCCAGCCAGTGGCCGTCCGGGAGAAGTAGTAGGTGGCCGTATGGGAGACACCCAGTGAATCAAACAGCACGGTCGACGTGCTGTGGTTGTAGGACAGCGGATCATTGGGATCAAACGGGAGGCCCGGCGGGGTTGCGTTCGCTGGCAGATTGATGTTCATGTTCACGCGGCTGCTGGCCACCGGCGGCGCCGTCTCGGCAGTGATGACCAGGTCGCTCAGCTGGCCCTGGTTGAAGCCATTCGTACCCGGGACCGGTGCGTAGATCTGCAGCCGTTCGCTGACCGCGTTCTGCACGATGCCATTGGCATCAATACCGAAGGCGCCGACGCGCGAGTACAGCAGGCTGCCGTTCTTCTCGGTGATGAAGAAACCGTCGCCGCTGACCGCGAGGTCGAGCTGGCGGCCGGTGATCTCCACGTTGCCCTGGGTGAACTTCTGCCGCACGTCTGTCAGGCGCACGCCGTTGCCGATGCCGACGGCATCGCCCGAGAACACGTCGGCAAACTCGCCGCGCGAACTCTTGAAGCCGAAGGTATTGGCGTTGGCCACGTTGTTGGACGTGATCTGGAGATCCGTGGAGGCGGCATTCAGGCCGCTGAGTGCTATCTGAAAGGACATGATCTGTCTCCGATGGGTTGACTGGTGTGATTGCCGGTTTGGATTGACTAACTGACTGCCTTGACCTGCGACAGCCGGACCGTGAGCCCGCTATCGGTGCGCAGCTGGGTGCCCGCACCGTCGGTGGACAGGGTGACGCTCTCGACCCGTGAGGCGAGGAAACTCTCCACCCCGGCATCGCCGAGCGGCGTCCGGATCGCGGCGCGGATCGTGTAGCTGCCCGGGGGCGCGGTCAGCCCGTTTGACTGGGTGCCGTCCCAGCTGAATTTGGCGAGGCCCGCGGCCTGGGTGCCCAGCGGCAGTTCCCGGACCAGCTCGCCCGAGCTGCTGTACACCTGGACTACGGCGGAAGAGGTCGGGTACGGCAGCTCGACGGCGCCGGTCAGTGGCTGCCCCGGCCCCATCGCGCCGGTATTGCTGGCGGTCAGGATCGTCCGGCCCACCATGGATGCCGCCTGCAGGGCCTGGCCGCCGTTGAAGGCGTCGGTGAGCGCACCGACCGACTTCGTCATGTCGGCGATGCCCGACACGGTGCTGAACTGGGCCATCTGGCCGATGAACTCGCCGTTCTCCATGGGCTTCAGCGGGTCCTGGTTCTTCAGCTGCTGGATCATCAGGGCCAGGAAATCCTCCTGCCCGAGTTCCTTGGTGCTCTTCTTGGCCTCGCTGCTGGCCAGCCGCAGGCTGCCCAGGTCGAGATCCGTATTGGTCGAGCCGATGGTTGTCACGGAGTACTCCTCACAAGGGGTTGCATCGCCGGGCCTACTGGCCCACGTTCAGGGTGCGCATCAGCAGATCCTTCGACGTGCTGAGCACTTCCACGCTGTTCTGGTAGCTGCGCGACGCCGAGATCATGTTGACCAGCTCGTCCACCGGGTTGACGTTGGACCGGTACACATAGCCCTCCGCATCGGCCATCGGATTGCCCGGGTCATGAACCTTCGCCGGCGGTGCACTGCTTTCCACGACGCCCGCCACCCGCACACCGGCACTGGCCGGGTCGCTCCCTGCGGAGTTGACGAGCACCGTCTGGAAGACCGGCTGGCGGGAGCGGTAGGCACCGTCCGGCGTGCTGGCGACCGTGTTCGCATTGGCCAGGTTGCTGGCCGTGGTGTTCAGGCGGACCGACTGGGCACTCATGGCCGAGCCGGCGATATCAAAGATGCGGAACAATCCCATGCTCAGCGACCTCCGGTGATGGCATCGCGCAGACCGCGGATGCGGCTGTTCAGGAAAGTGAGGGTGGCCTGGTAGCGCACGGCTGTTTCGGCGATGGCCGCGTTCTCCTTCTGGGAGTCCACGGTGTTGCCGTCGAGGGAAGGCTGTTCCGGCACGCGATACATCGGGCTGGCCGGATCGCCGCCGGGCCCGCCGACGCCGGGCACGTGTCCCGGCCGCGTGGCTGTCATCGCCAGGGTTCCGCCGCCGGCGCTTTGCATGGCGGCGCTGAAGTCGATATCCCGCGCCTTGTAGTGGGGCGTGTCGGTATTGGCCACGTTGTCCGCGAGCAGGCCAAGACGCTGGTTCGCCACACTGAGCGCGCGGGCGTGCAGGTCGAACTGTGCATTCAGGTCCAGAGGCATGGGCCCTCCCCGGGTCCATCGGCGTTGCGAAGTGGCCGTGTGGCCGCTGGAGTAGCTCTATGCAATCCCCGTGCCACCATGGCGGGGCATACACCACCGGTCGGTGCCGGCCGCCCGGCCGGCAGTTACTCGCCGCCGGTGCGGCACACCATTGCCGGTCAGGGTCTGCTGGCGCGCCCGCCGGGCAGGCACGCTTCTTGCAAACACCGGCACAAGTCCTGACAACACCGCCAGGACCGCGACCGGGCCGGGAGCGATAGCACCAGCGATGGGGACAACGATGCAGCGATGTGACCGATCAGCCTGCCTGCCGATCCGCCGCCAGATGAATGGCGTCCCTGGTCCGTGGCTGTTGCGCATGGGCGCCGTCGTCCTCTTCGCCATGACCGGCGCTGTCACGGCCGGTCCGGCTTTCCAGTTACCGGAGGAGATCCAGCAGGCGGCCGTGGCCGCGGTCGAGGCGGCTGCCGGCAGTGGTGCGCAGGTGGAGGCAGATCAGCCTGATCCGCGCCTGCGGTTGCCCCGCTGCAACCAGCCGCTGACCGCCGCACTGACCAGTCCCGGGGTGCGTGCCGGCCGGATGACTGCCGAGGTGCGTTGCGCCGGGGCGCGTCCGTGGCGGCTGCACCTGCCGGTCCGGCTGCTGGTGACCCGGCCGGTGGTCGTGGCCACCCGGGCCCTGGCCCGCGACACCGTTTTGGCGCCCGACGACGTGCGTTTGGCGCAGACCGATCCGCGCAGCGTGCTGGCCGGGGCAATCCATGATCCCGATCTGGCCGTCGGCCAGCGACTGCGACGCCCCGCGGAGGCGGGGCAGGTGCTGACCACCGGGCTGCTGGACGCGCCGTTGCTGGTCCGTCGGGGCCAGCAGGTCACCCTGGAGGCGGCCGCGGGCAGCATTGCGGTCCGCATGGCGGGTACGGCCCGGGGCGACGGCGCCCTGGGCCAGATCATCGAGGTGGAAAATGCGGCCTCCGGGCGGATCGTCCAGGCGGTCGTGCGATCTGCGAAGTCGGTAGAGGTGTTGCTGCACTAGCAACACTACTATCAGGTACGACCATCTGACCGGCGAGGCCCTAAAGTTCCGGGCGGGGCGGCCGACAGGGATTTCAGGGCTGTAACCCGGCCGAGGAGAGTGGTGGATGAGCGACAAGATCACAGGCTTTGGCCGGAGCAGTGTTGACATAAAGTCGGCCCGGCCCGAGACCACTGCCCGGGCTGACAAGCCCCGGAATGCCGACCGCGCGGCGGCTGACGAGAAGGCCCGCGAGCCTGCGGCCGGCGGGGTCCGGCTCACGGACACCGCGACGAACCTGCAGCAGATCGAAGCCCGGCTGCGCAGTTCGCCCGACGTGGATCAGGCCCGCGTGGAGGCTCTCCGGAGCCGCATCGAATCCGGAGCCTACCAGGTTGATGCCGGCCGTCTGGCCGATCGCCTGCTCGCCTTCGAGCGTGACCGGGTCTGATCCGGAAATTCACGCGTGAACGAATCGACCGCCCAGTCGCTCGCCAGCCTGCTTGCAGCTGAGCTGGCCGCCCTGCAGTCCGTGCTCGACTGCCTCCACCGGGAAAGTGATGCACTCGAACGACGGGATGCCGAGGCGCTGCTCGCCTGCAGCCAGCAGAAATCAGATGCCATCACCGAGGTGGCGAAGCTCACCGGGTTGCGCGGTCGCCAGCTTGACGAGCAGCCGGCAGCCGGGACTCCGGAGTGCCGGAAGTTGCTCGGCGCCGTGCAGACCCTCGCGACCCAGTGCCGGCAGCTGAATGAGGCCAATGGCCTGCTCATCCGCGGACAACGCCGGCGGGTCGAGGGCACGCTGAATCTGTTGCGGGGTGGGCAGGCAGCACCGGACAGTTACGGCCGGGACGGAGCAACGCAGCTCCGGCACCGGTCCCCGGTCACACTCGCCTCCTGCTGACGTCAGCCGGGTAACTCGCCAATCACGCGTCGTACCGACTCAATGTCATCCTGGGCGGCCGCCATCATCGTCAGGAACGACTCCGTGCCGAAGCGCACGCCCTCAAGCTGCTGCCGGGCCTCGTCGGCCCCGGCGGCGTTTTCCAGGACCAGATGGTAGCGGGTAGCTGCCGCCAGCAGCCTCGACAGCAGCGGCAGGTCGCCCGCATTGCCATCGCCCAGGCGGTTCTGGTTTTCCACGGCTTCGACGAGGTAGGGCGGCATGCCCCAGTTCTCGAGGATGGCGCGGGCGATGGTGGGATGCCAGTCCGCGAGGGTGGCCGTCCAGTCCGTACCGTCGCCGATGAGGTTGATCCCTTCGCGGTGGGCCCGGGTGAGAACGTAGAGACAGCCCAGCAGGTGAAGGAGTCCCGCAGCCAGGGCTTCGTCCGGTCGCATGCCGGCGGTGCGCCTGGCACCCACGTAGGCAATGGCGGCCACGCCGACGCTGTCCTTCCAGATCCGGGTGAGCTGGGGCCTGAGCGGCTCGAGCCATGCCTGCTGTTCCATCTGGCGCATTGCAAATGTGGTGGCAGTGCCACGCACGAGGCTGAAGCCGAGCAGGGTAACCGCCGCCTTCAGGTCGCTAACGCCCCGGTCGGCCGGCTTGAAGGCTGCCGAATTGGCCAGCTGGATCAGCCGGGCGCTCAGCGCCGGTTCGGAGCTGATCAGCCGTACCACGTCCCTGACCGAGCTGTTGGCATCACCAAGGGCGCGGTGCAGTCGCAGGATCACATCCGGAAAGCCCGGCAGGTCCGAATCCTCATCCATGTCGCTGATCAGCTTCTGCAGGAAACGGAACAGCTCCGCATGTCCGGCAGGCGCCACCGGGCGCTTCGGCGCATCCACCGCGTGGCGGGCGAGTACGGGACGGTCAACAGCCATGGGTTCTTCCTGTTGTCGTGACGGTTCCGGTCGTTATCGGCAGGCCGCCCGCCCGGCTTTAGGACGGGCGGGCCCCGGGCCGGTTAGACTAGAGACTGTTGAAGTTGTGGCGAAGCATCGCGTTCATGTCAGGTCAGCCCCCGTTCACCGGCGCCGGATACCGGATGCCACCCGAGTGGGGTGCCCACCAGGCCACCTGGATCTCGTGGCCGCACAATACGGACACCTGGCCCGGCAACCTGGCTGCGGTGGAAACGGTGATGGCCGAGGCCGTCCGGGTGCTGACCCAGGGCGAGGTCGTGCGCATCAACGTCAAGGATGCGAGTCACGGCTACCACGTGCAGAAGCTGTTCGCCGGCCGCGTTGCGGCGGACCGGGTGATCCTGCACCACTTCCCGACCAATGACGCCTGGTGCCGGGATCACGGCGCCATCTTCGTGACGCGGGATCCCGAGCAGGCGGGCGGCGGTCCACCCCTGGTGGCCCTGGACTTCAGCTACAACGCCTGGGGGGGCAAGTACCCGCCCTTTGACCTCGACAACGCCATCCCCGGCCGGATGGCCGCGGCGCTGGGCGTGCCCGTGCATCAGGAGTTGATGGTGCTGGAGGGTGGGTCCATTGACGTCAATGGCAAGGGCACGCTGCTGACCACCGAGCAGTGCCTGCTCAACCCCAACCGCAACCCGGGCATGAACCGGACCGGGATCGAGGCCCGTCTGCGCGCCCTGCTCGGCGTCTCCCAGATAATCTGGCTCGGCGACGGCATCGTCGGTGACGACACCGACGGCCATGTGGACGATCTGACACGGTTCGTCGCGGAAGATGCCGTGGTGACGGTGGTCGAACAGGATCCCGCAGACGCAAATTACGCGGCACTCCGCGACAACCGCGCCCGCCTTGAGGGCATCGTCCTGCCGGATGGCCGGCCCCTGCGGGTCATCGAGTTGCCCATGCCGGCGCCGGTGCTGCGGGGCACGGACCGGCTGCCGGCAAGTTACGCCAACTTCTACGTCGGCAACCGGGTGGTCCTGCTGCCCACCTTCGACTGCCCGGCTGACGAGGAGGCCGCCGCCATCCTGGCCCGCTGCTTCCAGGGCCGGCGGATCGTCGGCATCGACTGCCGGGACGTCGTGGCCGGCCTCGGTACCTTTCACTGCCTGACCCAGCAGGTGCCGGTGGCAGCGGAGTAGACCGCCGCAGCCGCCCGCAATCTCGGGTTGTCCCCGGCGCTGGTATTCCCTAAGCTTCCGCCCCCCGCTGGGCATCCGCTCCGGAGCCTGAACATGGCCGAAGTCAGCAAGTTCATCCACCATCATTTCCGGCATTTCAACAGCGCTGCGCTGGTGGACGCCGCGGACGGCTACGTGCGCCACCTGGACCAGGGCGGCATCATGTTCATGACCCTGGCCGGTGCCATGAGCACGGGCGAGCTCGGACTCTCGCTGGCGAAGATGATCCGGGCGGGCAAGGTGCACGCGATCTGCTGTACCGGCGCCAACCTGGAGGAGGACATCTTCAATCTGGTGGCCCATGACCACTACGTGCGCATTCCCGGCTACCGGGAGCTCACCTCGGCTGACGAGGAAAAGCTGCTGGCCCGCCACCTCAACCGGGTCACCGATACCTGCATCCCCGAGGAGGAGGCCATCCGCCGTATCGAGCATGCCGTCCTCGACGAGTGGACCCGGGCCGACCAGGCCGGCGAGCGCTATTTTCCCCACGAGTTCCTCTATCGCATCCTGCGCTCTGGTGTGCTGCAGCAGTATTACCAGATTGATCCCGCCAACAGCTGGCTGGTGGCGGCGTGTGAGCTGAACCTGCCGGTCTTCGTGCCCGGCTGGGAGGACTCCACACTGGGCAACATCTACAGTTCCCACGTCATAACCGGCGAGATCGGCAACGTGCATACGGTGCGCACCGGCATTGAGTACATGGTCGAGCTGGCGACCTGGTACCAGTCGCGGTGCCGGCAGAATTCCATCGGCTTCTTCCAGATCGGTGGCGGCATCGCCGGGGATTTTCCGATCTGCGTGGTGCCGATGCTTGAGCAGGATCTCCAGATCCGGGATATCCCCCGCTGGGGCTACTTCTGCCAGATCAGCGATTCAACGACCAGCTACGGCTCGTACTCCGGTGCCGTCCCCAACGAGAAGATCACCTGGGGAAAGCTGTCCGCCGCTACGCCGAAGTTCATCATTGAGTCCGACGCGACAATTGTCGCGCCGCTGATCTTCGCCTGTGTGCTTGACGAGTAAGCGAAAGGGAACTTCCTTGGCCGAAAGCGCAATGCCCCTGTCCCGCGAGCCCGCCGTTGTGCGCGAGCAGCCCCGCTGGACGCCCGAGGATTCCGCCGAGCTTTACCGGGTGGAGTCGTGGGGCGATTCCTTCTTCCGGATCAACCCCGAGGGTCACGCATCCGTTCAGCCCTTTGGCGACGACCGGCTGGCCATCGACATCGTCAAGCTCATCGCCGAACTGGAGCGGCGTGCCCTGGCGTTTCCGGTTCTTATCCGCTTCCAGGATGTACTTCAGGCCCGGGTCCGGATGCTGAATGAGGCCTTCGCCACTGCCATTGACGAGGCCCACTACGGCAACCGTTACAACGGTGTCTATCCCATCAAGGTGAACCAGCTCCATGAAGTGGTCGAGGAGGTCCTTGA
Organism: uncultured Chromatiaceae bacterium; assembly: GCA_964407855.1. Classification (GTDB taxonomy): domain Bacteria; phylum Pseudomonadota; class Gammaproteobacteria; order Steroidobacterales; genus SHZI01. The sequence goes on along the minus strand of CAYOXI010000010.1, from coordinate 14,770 downwards.
GGCCGGCCGCAAGTACGGGATGGGACTGGAGTGTGGCTCCAAGGGCGAGCTGATTGCGTGTCTGCCCCATCTCACCGACGAGTCCATGCTGCTGGTCTGCAACGGGGTCAAGGACCGCTCGATGCTGTCCCTGATCCTGTCGGCCCAGCGCCTGGGTCTCAACGTGGTGCCGGTGATGGAGAAGTATTCCGAGTTCGAGGCGCTGCTGGCCCTGGCTGATGGCCAGGGTGTCGCACCGGTGCTCGGTGTCCGCGTGCGGCTTGCGACCCGGGGATCGGGGCGCTGGTCGGAGTCGGGGGGTGCCCGCTCCAAATTCGGGCTCTCCGTGCCCGAACTGATGCGGCTCGTGGCTGAGCTCGAGAGGCGCGGCCGGCCCGAGGCACTGGCCCTCCTGCACTTCCACATCGGCAGCCAGATCATCGATATCCAGGTGCTGAAGCGCGCACTCAAGGAGATGACCCAGATCTACGCCTCGCTGCGCCAGCAGGGCGTCGGCGTGCGCTATGTGGATGTGGGCGGCGGCCTGGGAGTGAGTTATGGCACCGGCCATGCCCGCGGCGAGTCGGGTGTCAATTACGGCCTGCAGGAGTACGCCAACGCGGTCGTGTACGCCATCAAGGAAGTCTGTGACGCGCGGCAGGTGCCGACGCCGATCATCGTCACCGAGAGCGGCCGGGCCATCACGGCCCACCATTCGGTGCTGCTGGTGCCGGTGCTGGAAGGCCACCGGCGCAACGGCCCGGAAAAGATCGAGCTGCCGGCTGAGCCGCACGCGGCGGTTCAGTCCCTGAGCAAGATCCTGGACAACGTCAGGTATCCGGACCGGGAGCCGGCGGAACTGATCGAGGCTTACCACGACATCGAGGAGATCCGGATCGAAGCGCGGACACTCTTCAGTCTTGGCTACCTTGAGCTGCGGCAGCTCGGTTCGGTGGAGGAGCTTTACTGGTCCATCGCCCGGCAGCTGCTTGCCAGGCTCCGGGACGCTGATATCGATCCCACCCCGGCCGAGGTGCTCGAACTGGAGGAGAAGCTCACCGACCGTTACCTGTGCGACTTCTCGGTATTCCAGTCGATCCTCGACCACTGGGCGATCGACCAGTCCTTTCCGATCATTCCCGTCGACCGGCTCGACGAGAAGCCAGACCGCCGGGCCGTGCTCGTGGACCTCACCTGCGACTCCGATGGCAAGGTCAGCCACTACATTTCTTCCCTCAGTGACAAGAGCTTCCTGCCGGTTCACTCGCTCCAGGGAGACCAGCCCTACTACCTGGGCTTCTTCCTGATGGGCGCCTACCAGGACATCATGGGCGATACCCACAACCTGTTCGGGCGGGTCCCCGAGGTGCATGTCTACGCTGATCCGGACGAGGCTGACAACTTCTGGATCGAGCGGGTGATCCCGGGCGCCGCGATTCACGAGATGCTGGCCCAGGTGCAGTACTTCCCCAACGACCTCAACCGCCGCATGAGCGAGATCGTCAAGCGCCGCATCGACGCGGGACTGATCCGTCCGTCGCAGGGGATGGAGATCCTCGCGCAGTATGTGGCCTGCTTCAACGACACCACTTACTGCGATGCCCGGCCGCTCGGACCGGGGCCCGCCATCGTTGCACCCGTGGAGCGTGCCGGTTGAGCCAGGCGGGAGGAGCAATGCCAGGCACCAGAGCGGGAGCCGCCCTGCCAGTCGCGCTGATCCAGATGCGCTGCGGAGTCGATCCTGTCGAGAACCTCGAACGGGCGCTGGGCTTCACGCGGGAGGCGGCCCGGCGGGGCGCGCGCCTGATCTGCCTGCCCGAGCTGTTCCGCAGCCGGTACTTCTGCCAGAGCGAGGATGCTGCGCACTTCAGCCTCGCCGAGCCGGTGCCAGGACCCAGCACGGCAGCCTTCGCTGCCGTGGCGGCGGAGTGTGATGCCACCATCGTGATCAGCCTGTTCGAGCGGCGGGCCGCGGGCCTGTTCCACAATACGGCGGCAGTGCTGGACGGCACCCGCGGCTACGCCGGCAAGTACCGCAAGATGCATATTCCCGACGATCCCCGCTACTACGAAAAGTACTACTTCACCCCGGGCGACCTGGGCTTTCGTTCCTTTGCCACCGGCGCCGGCCACCTCGGCGTGCTGGTCTGCTGGGACCAGTGGTACCCGGAGGCCGCGCGCCTTACGGCACTGAAGGGCGCTGAGATCCTGATCTATCCCACCGCGATCGGCTGGCATCCGGAGGAGAAGGCAGCGGTGGGAGAGAGGCAGCACGATGCCTGGGAACTGGCGCAGCGGGCCCATGCCGTCGCAAACGGCTGCTACGTGCTGTCGATCAACCGGACCGGCTTCGAGCCCGATCCCAGCGGCAGGGAGGGCATCGAGTTCTGGGGGCAGAGCTTCGCGGTGGCCCCCGACGGGCGGGTGCTGGTCCGGGGTCCGGTCGACGCCGAGGCAATCCTCGAACTGGAACTGCAGGTTGCCGATATCGAGACCTTCCGGATCGGCTGGCCTTTCCTCCGGGACCGGCGTATCGACGCCTACGGCGACATCACCCGTCGCTACGACGACTGAAGCGGGCTGCTAGTGCGGCTCGCCAATGCCTCGCGTCCGCGCCAGGTAGCGGCCAATATCCACGGGCGCTGTGAGAAAGCGCCTGCCCCGGGCTTCCCGGAGGTCGAGTCCGGCCAGTGTGGCGGGATCCGCGGCCGGGTCCAGCACCAGCGCCGGCAGCCCCTGGTGGGCCTCACCCAGCTCCGCGACCATGGCGGCGCGCGGCCTGGCGAATGCCAGGTAGTGAACGTCCAGCGACGCACGCAGCGCCGGATAGTAGGAGAGCAGGCCTTCCACCGTCGCACAGGCCGGACAGTAGAAAGGACCCTTGTCCCCTGACCTGAAGTCCGGTGCCAGCAGAAAAAGCCTGTCACGCCCCATCAATACAGCTTAGCAGGGCTGAAACTGCCCTGAACCCGGCAGCGAAACCCATCTATGCCTGCTCCGGTCATCGTCTGGTTCCGACAGGATCTGCGCCTCGCGGATCACCCGGCACTCACCGCTGCCTGC
>CAYOXI010000010.1:0-11628 GCA_964407855.1 uncultured Chromatiaceae bacterium | reverse complement strand
TGTTGCCAGACCAGCCCGACTGGAGTACCGGCCTGCGCGCGACCTGGCAACCGGGCGAGGCGGCGGCATTCAGGGCACTGACCGCCTTCGTCGACGACGTGATCGGCGCCTATCCGTCGGCCCGGGATCTGCCGGGTATACCGGGGACGTCGCGGCTGTCACCCCACCTGCACTGCGGTGAGATCAGTCCGCGACAGATCTGGCATGCCGTCCGCGCGGGCATGGCCGGCGCTGCGATAAGCGATGGTGCCGGCATGGCCTTCCTGCGGGAACTGGGCTGGCGGGAGTTCTCGGCGCATCTCCTCTACCACTGGCCCCGCCTGCCCGATGAGCCGTTGCGCCCTGAGTTTGCCGGCTTTCCCTGGGCGCCCGACCCGGAACTGTTCCGGCGCTGGTGCCGGGGCACCACGGGTTACCCCCTCATCGACGCGGGCATGCGGGAACTGTGGACCACCGGCTGGATGCACAACCGGGTGCGCATGATCGTGGCCTCGTTCCTGGTCAAGGACCTGCTGGTGTCCTGGCAGGACGGCGAGGCCTGGTTCTGGGACACCCTCGTGGACGCGGACCTCGCCAGCAATGCGGCGAGCTGGCAGTGGGTGGCTGGCTGCGGTGCGGATGCGGCGCCTTACTTCCGGGTCTTCAATCCGGTGCTGCAGTCCCGCCGCTTCGACGCCGATGGCAGCTACATCCGTCGCTGGGTGCCGGAAATCGCGTGCCTCCCCGACGCCCACCTGCACGCGCCCTGGGAAGCACCGGAACGGGTGTTGCAGTCCACCGGCGTGGTGCTGGGCAGCGACTACCCGCTGCCGGTGATTGACCATCGGGCGGCCCGGCAGCGGGCGCTGGACGCCTATGCCTCGTTGCGCAGCGGGCAGGCTGCGTCGCGCGGTGCATAATTGCCCTTGGCGTTCCGGCAACCAAAGGAAATCGTGCCCATGGTGACTTATATAGCGTCGCTTCTCGTCAGGCCGGGCCGCGAACTCGCGGTGACCCGTTTCTACCAGGATCTGGCGCCGCTGCTGCAGGACGCCAAGGGCTTTCGCGGCCGGCAGCTGCTGCGCGCCCGGCCGGGCACCATGGAGGCGGAGGTGCGACGGGTGACACCGCCCGAGGAGCTCGCTGGCCATGCCCATGAGGGCCCCGAGGGCGTCTCCTTCATCATCATCGAGCAGTGGGACAGCGTGGCTGACCGCGTGGCCTTCTCCCGCGGCGCCTCACGCGCCCGCGCCAGGGACCTGTTCCCGAACCTGCTGCCCCAGCACTCACACGAGTTCTACGAAGACGTTACCTCCGGTTGAACACCGGCCCGCCACGATGAGGCCGGCCGCGCATCCGGGGAGCGCTCGGCTGTCGGCCCTGCTGGTCCTGCTGCCGATCCTGGTGCTGGTTCTGGCGCCGGTGTCACCAGCCGGTGCAATCGCGAGCGGTCGTCCGGTAGGGCCCGATGAATTCAGCCGGGACATGCCCTGGCTGGTGCTGATCCAGACCCGGGGCACTACCGGCATCTGCGCCGGCGCGCTGATCGCACCCCGCTATGTGCTGACGGCTGCCCATTGCGCCGGCGCCAACCGCGAAATCTTCTATGGCAGCCCGTCCCGCGAAGCGGCCCGGCGCGTGGCCGTCGAGGACGCCATCATCCACCCGCGCTTCAGCCGCGAGCCGATGACCCATGACCTCGCGCTGCTGCGTCTGGTGCGCCCGGTACGCGCGCGTCTGCTGCCGGTGGCCAGCCTCGCCGAAGCCTGGAGCCTCCTGCGGCCCAACGGCACCGGCCAGGTGATGGGCTGGGGGAGTATTCCGGGCGAACAGCGGCCAGATGTGCTGCGGGTGGCTGACGTCCGCTTTGACGAGGTCGGCATGCTGGGTACGCACATCGCCTACCGCAGCAGGCGCGGTGGTCCCTGTGGTGGCGACAGCGGCGGGCCCCTGGTGGTCCGGGGGCAGGACGGGCAGCCGGTACTGGTGGGCGTGGCCAGTGTCACCGATGGCAACCTGTGCGCCCAGGGCGGGGGCATGGCCGCCTACAGCAACGCGCCGGCCATGCTGGATTTCATCCGGGAGCACGTCAGCGGGTTCCGGGAGCGGCCGCCACCACTGGACTTTTCGGGCTCCGGGATCGGAGCCGCCGAATCCCAACCCGCCTCTGCTGCGAACACTCTACCGTGATGGCAACCGCCCCGGATGATGTGGTCAGGCACCTGCTGGCGGTGATTGATGACTATGACATTGCCGCCTGCGACGAGGCGCTCGCCAGGGCAGTGGAGTCACTGGACCCCATCGTGCTGGTGCGCGAGGTGGTATCTCCGGTGCTGCGGGAGGCAGGCGATCGCTGGCACCGGGGCCAATGGGCCGTGGTCCAGGAGCGCATGCTGTCAGGTACCGTGAAGCGGCAACTCCACCACGCTCTGGAAATCTACCTGCGTACGGCCAACGGGCCGAGGGTGCTCTTCACCACGCTGAGTGGCGAGCGGCACGAGATGGGTGGACTCATGGGTGCAGTGGTGGCGGCGAGCCGTGGCTACCGGTGCATCTATCTGGGCCCCGATCTGCCGGCGGCAGAAATTGCCCGCTTCTGCGCGCACCAGCCGGTGGACGCTCTGGCGCTCAGCGTGGTAACTGCGCCGGAGGTGATAGACGTGGCGGGCCAGCTGGCGGAACTTCGCCGCGGGGTACCGTCCCGCGTGGAGATCTGGATTGCCGGACGAGCGGCCACGCTGCTGGCCCGCGAGCCGCTGCCGGACGGGGTGCATGCGCTGCCCGACCTGCCGGCTTTCCTGGAGAGACTGGCGCAATTGCCGCGTCCCAACGGCGACGTCCGCTGAACGTCGCCTTGACCGAACCGAGGATACGCATGCAGATCGCAAGACCAAGAGTGCTGTGGGGACTGGGTATCGCGCTGGTGGTGATTGCCCTCGTGATGTTCCTCCGTCGCCCGGGTGCCGTCATGGTGACCGAGCCCGTGCGCCGCGACGTGGTGGAAGTCGTCGTCGCCAGTGGCAAGCTGCAGGCCATCCGCGAGACCCAGGTGGGCGCCGAGGCCAGCGGCATCGTCGAAAGCCTGGCCGTGCGGGAGGGCGCCATCGTCCGCGAGGGCGACCTGCTGGGCCGGCTCACCGCCGGTGAGACCACTGCAAGACTCGCCGCGTCCCAGGCTGCACTCGATGTGGCGGAGAAGAACCTGGGCGCGGAGGAGGCAGCGCTGAGCAAGGCGCGCCAGGATCTCGCGCGACTGGAGCCCCTGGCCGCGCGACAGCAGGTCTCGGTGGCGGAGGTGGAGCGGGCCGCCGCCGATGCCCGCGTGCAGGCCGCCCGCACCGAGGCCGCCCGGGCACGGCTGCGCGAGGCGCGGGCCGAGGTGCAGCGCGTGCGCCCCGACTTCGACCGGCGTGAAGTACGGGCGCCCTTTAGTGGCGTCATCACCGAGCGGCTGGTGGAGCCCGGCACGCCGGTCTCCGCCGCCCAGGGCTGGTTCCGGATCTCCGAGATGACGGCCACCGAGATCGAAGTGGAGACCGACGAGAACAACCTGGGCAAGCTGCGGGTTGGTCAGCCGGTGGTGGCCTTCGTGCCAGCCTTTCCCGACCGGCCCTTCCGGGGGACGCTGACCCAGGTGGGACCCTTCGTGGATAGCGAGCGGGGTGTGGTGCGGCTCAAGATCACGCCCGATGAGCTGCCGGAATTCATGCTGCCCAACATGACCGTGGACGTGAGCATCGAGGTGCGGCGGGCCGACCAGGCGCTGGCGCTGCCGGTCGGCGCTGTGGCGCTCCAGGCCAATCCGCCTTTCGTGCTGGTTGTGGGTGAGGACGGCGTCCTGGCCCGCCAGCCCGTGGAGCTGGTGGGGCGCAACCCCGACTGGGCGGCGGTCATTGGCCTGCCCGAGGGCACGCAGGTGGTTCGTCAGCTGGCCGGCGTCGCGCCGGGCCGCAAGGTGCGGGCGGTGGCCGAGCCCGCCGCGCCCGGCGGCGGTCCCCCGGTCCGCGCCGCAGGCGAACCGCGCTGATGCTCAGCTATTTCGTCCGCACCGTGGCCTTCCGGCACCTGCGCTACAGCGTGGGCCAGTCGCTGCTGACCATCGGCGTGGTCGCGATCAGCGTGCTGCTGATCATCTACCTGCGCACGGTGATCGGCGGTACGCAGGTGCGCATCGTGACCAACACCACCGGCGCGATACCACACATCACCGTGGAGCCACCCGAGCGCACCCCGGTCGGGGCCTGGCAGTTGACCAACCTCGGCCTGGCCGGCGATACGCTCTACGTGGGTGAGGTCGTGAACCTGCCCCGGGCCCGGGAGCGCATCGACGACTGGTCCCTCTGGATGCCCTACCTGGACGGGGTTGAGGCAAGCGTGACCACGGTTTCGCCCATTGTCGCCGGTCAGGCCTTCCTGAACCGCGGCTCGCGCCGCCAGTCGGTGCGTGTCCAGGGTGTGATCCCTGAGCGCCACAACGGCATCGTGGAGATCGAGAAGAACATCCTCGCAGGCCGTTTTATCGGCATGAACTCCGGCGAGGTGGTGATGGGCCGCAAACTGGCCACGGATTTCGGTCTGCAGCTGCGGGACAAAGTGCGACTGGTGGGTCCCGGAGGCCTCACGCTGAGCTTCACGGTGGCGGGCATCTACAACACGGGCTTCGGCCAGATTGACGACGGCCAGGTATACATCAGCCTCCGGGACGGGCAGTCCCTGCTGGAATTCGGGGGCGGTATCAGCTTCTTCGGACTGAAGCTCCGCGACCTGTATACGGCCGAGACCGTCGCAAGGCAGATCGGCCCCACGCTGCCCTTCAAGGTGCGTTCCTGGGTGGTGGACAACCCGAACCTGTTCCGCACCCTGGCCTCCCAGAGCCAGACCCGCGACCTGATCCTGATCATGAGCACGATCGCCTCCGGCTTCGGCATCGCCAGCATCCTGGTGATGGTGGTCACCAGCAAGTACCGGGAGATCGGCATCCTGAAGGCCATGGGCGCCACGCCCCGCGAGATCCAGTCCATTTTTGTGATCGAGGGGTTGCTGCTGGCCGTGGTCGGCTGCCTGGTGGGCATCCCGCTCGGCATCGGCCTGCTGACGGCGCTGGGCAGGGTGCGGACGGTCGGGCCTGACGGGCGCATGGACTCGCCCTTCTTCATCGAGATCGATCCCATGCTGCTGCTGGGCGCGTCACTGGTGGCGATCGGGGTCGGCGCGATTGCCGCCTACTTCCCGGCCCGCCGGGCCGGGCAGGTGGATCCCATGCAGGTCATCCGGGGCAGCTGATGGCCGTGAAACCCGTCGTCGAACTGGACCACGTCTCCAAGACCTACTACACGGGGACAGTGGCGACCCCGGTGCTCTTCGATATCTCCCTGTCCGTCGTGCCCGGGGAGTTCGTCGCCATCGTCGGCGGCAGCGGTTCGGGCAAGACGACGCTGCTCAACCTGATGGGTCTGCTTGACCGGCCCACCGGTGGCGAGATCCGCGTGGAGTCCCGGGCCGTGAGCTCGCTGGATGAACTCGGCCGGGCCCGGGCCCGTCGGGACCGGCTGGGCTTCATCTTCCAGTTCCACTATCTGCTGCCAGAGTTCAACGTGCTGGAAAACGCGCTGATGCCCTGCCGGATGAGGGGCCGGGACTTCGAGCGTTCGCGGGAGCCGCATATGCGTGAGCTGCTGGAGGCGGTGGGCCTGGGGGACAAGCTCAGGGCACGGCCCTCCCAGCTGTCCGGCGGGCAGCAGCAGCGGGTGGCGGTGGTGCGCTCGCTGGCCAATGATCCGGCGGTGGTCTTCGCCGATGAGCCCACTGGCAACCTGGACAGCAAGAGCGGCAGGATGGTGTTCGAGCTGATGAAACGCCTGAGCCGCAGTTCCGGCACCGCCTTCGTGATGGTCACGCACGACGACAACTTTGCGCTGGAGGCCGACCGGGTGATCCGGATCCGCGATGGCAGGATCCAGGAGCCGTCGGCGGCGGCCGCCTGAGTTTCCGGGCCAGCTGGGTTACAATCCTGGCCATGCTGGACCTATTCGCGATTGCCATTTTTGTCGTGCTCTGTGGCCTCGTCGGTACCTGGTTTGTCCGCTACCGGCAGCACCCCTGGGACATCTACTACCCGAAGATCGCCTGGCTTCGCGGCGGCATCTATTTCTGCTGCTGCTACCTGATTTCCTACTGGTCGGGGGCGATGCAGCTGCTGGTCGAGAGTCCCATCGCCACGTCGGAGCAGCTCGCCGACCCGGTCTGGCGATGGTTCACGCTGGGCTACTTTGCCTTCATCTTCATCGCCTACAGCGGAGTCTGGTCGTACTTCACGCCGGTCTTCGAGCGGAAGAGCAACCGCTTCATGTCGGGGCTCTTCGGCTTCCTGTGGGGTTCGAGCTCCGGCCAGCTGTTCCTCGCCGTCTGGATCCTGATCGGCAACCTGGGGATGCCGGACTGGGCGACCTGGATCATCACCTTCCTGGTCCTTGGCAGCTGGCAGCCGAACTGGCACAGCATCTACTGGGACCACTACATTGCCCCCGAGCACGACACGCCGATGACCCAGAAGATCAAGGCGCTGGGCTGCCATATTCCCAACCTGATCATCGGGCTGACGCACCTGACCTTCTACGACAACTACTTCATCTTCGTCAGTGCGCAGGTGATCGCCTGTGTCTCGGCCGGACTCGGCATGCGCTATCCCGCGCCGTGGGTGGCGCCCAGCGCGATGGATTACGCGCACCGGAGCAACGCCCGGATTCCCCGCTGCACCGGCTACGTCCCGAAGGATCCCCTGACCGATCGGTACACTCCCTTCTACCCGGGCTGGAGGGGGCCCCGCGGTGCCCCCTGAGTGCCGCGTTCAGGTTTTGCCCGTCACCGGCGCCCTGGGTGCCGAGGTTGCCGGTGTGGATCTGGGCAACCTTTCGGAGGCGGACTTCGCCGCCATCCACGAAGCCTTTCTCCAGCACTCGGTGCTGATGTTTCATGGCCAGCAATTGAGCCAGGAGCAGTTCGCGGCCTTCGGCCGGCGCTTCGGGCGGCTCGAGGACGAGCCCTTCCTGCCCCACAAGGCCGATGTGCCCGGGGTCTACTACCTGCGGGGCGCGCCGAAGAACGCGAAAAATATCTCCACCCAGAACCTGGGCTGGCACGCGGATCACACCTACCAGAAGAACCCGAGCCTGGGCGCCATGCTTTATGCCCGCGACGTGCCGGCGGCGGGCGGCGACACACTCTTCGCCAGTCACTACCTGTCCTGGGAAAGCCTGTCGCCAGCCATGCAGGCCTTTCTTGAGGACAAGATCGCGATCCACGACGTGCTCCAGTACGGTCTGAATTCGGGTCATCACTCGACAGCCACGCCCCAGGCCATCCAGATGCTGCTGAAGATGCGGGAGGGTTTCCCGCCGACCGGGCACCCGCTGGTCTGCGTACACCCGGAGACTGGCCGCAAGATGCTTTATCTCAACCAGGCCTGGACCGTCGCCATCACGGGGCTGACGAAGGCGGAGAGTGACGCAGTACTCGAATTTCTCAAGCGGCACGCGGTGCGGGACGTGTTCTGCTGCCGGATGCGCTACCGCAACGACTCCCTGCTGCTCTGGGACAACCGGGCCGTCCAGCACAGTCCGAACTCCGACTACACCGGCCAGCGCTTCATGTGGCGCCTGGCCATCCACACGGACTGGCAGCCTGGCCAGTAAGGATGGCCAGTAAGGCTGGCCATTAGGATTGGCCACCAGGATGAGGCTGCCATCACGCTGCCCGCCCCGGCGCCAGGTCTATACTTTGACTTCCAACCCGGAACCGATACATGGACACGCTCGCCCGCATCAAGGACCTCACCATCAAGGAACTCGCGCTCGATCCGGCCAGGATCGATCCAAACGCGCCACTGGCCGATCTGGGCGTCGATTCGCTCACGCTCATCGAGTTCATGTTCAGGATCGAGGACGAATTCGGCGTCAAGGTCTCGGATGAGGAACTGCGCAGCATCACGTGCCTGGCGGATCTCGAGCGCCACGTGGCTGCGTCCCTCCAGGCCGCCGGCAAGACCTGACGGGCGTAGCCGGGTTGCGTCGCGTCGCGGTCACCGGCATCGGCGTCGTTTCGGCGCTCGGCAACAGCCTTGAGGAGTTTCGCAGCGCGCTTGCCGCAGGCAGGTCGGCGGTACGCCGCCTCCCCGAAGAAATAACGCGCGGTTCCGGCGTCCAGGTGGGCGCGCTGATCGACTGGGATCCGGCCGTCCATTTCAAGGGCAACGAAGCCAGCTCGCTCGACCGCGTCGCGCAGTTCGCGCTGGTGGCCGCCGGCCAGGCGATCGCGGCAAGCGGCCTCGACCTGGAAAAGACCGACCGCAACCGCGTCGGCGTTTACTGGGGTACCGGCATGGGCGGCGCGAACACGCTCGAGACCGCCTACAGCACCGTCTACGGCAAGGACGACTTCAGGCTGCGGCCCCTCACCGTGGTCATGGCGATGAACAACGCGGCGGGATCCAACGTTGCCGTCAAGTGGGGCCTGCGCGGCCCGTTCGCGAATTTCTCCACTGCCTGCTCGTCATCAGCGATGGCGATCGGCGAGGCGATGCTGGCGATCCACAGCGGTCGCGCCGACGCGGTGCTGGCCGGCGGCGCTGAGTCCCTGCTCACGCCGGGCATGCTCGCCGGCTGGCATGCCTTGCGCACGCTCGCACCGGCGGACCTTACCGACCCGGCAGCCAGCTGCAAGCCCTTTGACAGGCAGCGCGGCGGACTGGTACTCGGCGAAGGCGCGGCCGCGCTGATGCTGGAAGAGGAGGCGCGCGCGCGGGCGCGCGGCGCGCCCATTCTTGCCATCCTCACCGGCTATGGCAACTCCTGCGACGCGGTGCACATGTCAAAGCCTGACCGCGACGGCCAGGTGCGTGCGATGACGCAGGCGCTTGCCGGGTCCGGCCTCGCGCCCGCAGACATCGGCTACATCAACGCGCACGGCACGGCCACGATCGTGGGCGACGTGATCGAGTGCGAAGCCATCCGGGCGGTGTTCGGCGATGCCGCCGGGCGCATCCCGGTGAGCTCGACGAAATCCATGCACGGACACCTGCTGGGGGGCGCCGGCGCCCTCGAGATGGCCGCTGCGCTGTTGCCTTTTGCCGAGGGCCTGATACCGCCGACCGCCAACCTCGTTGATATCGATCCCGGCTGCACGGTGCGCCACGTGCCGCAGCAGGCCGAGCGCGGCGACATCCCCCGCGCCGTGATGTCGAACTCGTTCGCCTTCGGCGGCTCCAACGTGGTGCTGATCGCGGCAAGGGCCTGAGCCACCCTAACGCCATCGTCGCCGGCGAATCGGCTACCATCTGGTCTCCTTGCAGCCAGAGACCGCGCCATGACGTCCAGTCTCGTCCATAGTCTCCTCGATCGTCGCACCGCCCTGAAATCCTCCCTCGCCCTGGCCACCGCCCTTGGCTTCCCGGGCATGGGTCTGGGTCTGTCTGGCGCTGCAATGGCCAGCAGCCACGCCGGAGGCAAACGCAAGGGCGGGCTCGACTACGCCGACCCGCGGGACAATCTTTACGCCTTCGGCAAGCTGTGGGCCGGTTACGACAGGCCGGTGATCGGCGGCTTTCACGGTCTGATGTACCTGCGGATTCCGGGACGCCGCATGGTGCCGGTGTTTGGCTATACGGGCACCGGCGCGCTGCTCGCGAAGATCGACGAGAACGGTGATCTCTGGGTGAAATCCCGGGAAACCGGCTACTTCACCGACCTGCGCACCGGCGACATCCTCGAGACCTGGGACAACCCGTTCACCGAGAAGACGGTGCCGGTCTATCACTTCTACAACGACCTGCTGGTGGGCAAGGTGGGCAAGGAGATCCCGAAGTTCTTCTTCGGCGTGGAGGGCGATTCGCCCACGCTGATGAACGAGGGCACGGTCTTCCCCGATGCCAGCGGCCGCTACCCCTTCATCCTCCCCTTCGAGTCCTACGGCGACGACCTGCTGCTCTCCTGGGACTACACCCACGACTACACCAACCCGGTGACGCCGGCCGGCTGGCCACGCTCGTCCACCGGCCCCCGCACCACACCCTCCGAGCACTTCACCTTCGCCGTGTCCCGCAAGGCACTCGAGGACCGTGACCTGCCCACGGTGCGCTTCCACGCGGGCTTCAGCCGCATCTCCGAGTGCTGGCCCTTCATGCAGATGGGCGGCACGCCCTACGCGGGCGCCTCCCTCTTCGGCCGCATGTTCAGCCACAAGGGCCTGCCGGGCCTCGACGACGTACCACCCAAGGTGCGCGCCTATGTGGAGAAGCACGCGCCCGAGTACTTCACCGTGCCGGACAGCTGGGAACCCCGCAACGACCGGGTGGATACCTGGAAGGCCTATGCCCAGGACATCCCGCCGGAGAAACCCGACTACCCGTGGCAGCCGAGTGGTTTCAAGGTGCCGTCGGGCAGCGGGCGGCGGGGCTGATACCCGCTGCCGCGCGGTCCGGCCGCCGGCCCATGACACTCGCCGACTTCCAGGCTGAACTCGCGGCCGCCGGTGCCGGTGCGGGCCATGCCCGGCGCCTGCTCCGGGCCTGGCTGGGTGGCCGGCCGCTGACTGCGGGTGAAGACAGTTCCCGGCCTTATCCTGCGCGGCTGCGCGCCGCCCTGCCGGAATTTTCTGCCGCGCTGGATGTGCTTGCCACGGTGCATTCCCGCCATCCCGGCGCGGATGGTTCCGAGCGGTGGCTCCTCGCACTCAACGACGGCCAGCAGATCGAGAGCGTGCTGCTGCCGCCGGCAGGCCTCTGCGTCTCCACCCAGGTCGGTTGTGCGGTGGGCTGCGTGTTCTGCATGACGGGGCAGGGCGGACTCGTCCGGCAGCTGACGAGCCTGGAGATGCTGGCGCAAGTGGCGCTCGCCCGACGCACGCAGGCCGTCAACAAGGTGGTCTTCATGGGCATGGGTGAGCCCGCCCACAACCTGGAGGCCACGCTGGAAGCGATCACCTGGCTGGGCACCGAGGGCGGTATCGGCCACAAGAACCTGGTGTTCTCCACGGTGGGCGACCGGCGCGTCTTCGAGCGGCTGCCGCTCGGTCCCGTAAAACCGGCGCTCGCATTGTCCCTGCATACCACCAATCCGGAGCTGCGCGCGCGCCTGCTGCCCCGGGCACCGAGACTGGCGCCGGAGGAACTGGTGGCGCTCGGCGAGACCTACGCCCGGGTGACCACCTATCCGATCCAGTACCAGTGGACGCTGCTCGCGGGCATCAATGACAGCGATGCGGAGCTTGACCGGGTGGCCGCATTGCTCAAAGGCAGGTACGCGGTGCTGAACCTGATCCCGTACAACACGGTCGAGGGTCTGGACTTCCATCGACCGAGCTGGGAGCGCGCCGCCGGGATGGCCCGCTACCTGCACCAGCGGGGCGTGCTGACCAAGCTGCGCCACTCGGCGGGCCAGGACATCGAGGGCGGCTGCGGGCAGTTGCGTGCGCGGGCCGTGGCCCCTCAGTCGAAGCGGCCGGCAAAGGCGAAGGACGACACCGGTTCCCGGCCGCTGCGCTTTTCCCGTTCCTGATAGGGTGCGGGCAGGTCCTCGACGCGCCCAGGGCGGCCGAGCGCGCACATGGCCTGCACCACATGGCCATCGGGCAGGCTGATGGCCTCAGCGGCCCGGT
>CAYOXI010000009.1:0-56212 GCA_964407855.1 uncultured Chromatiaceae bacterium | reverse complement strand
GCATCGATCCGGGCCTGCTGAAGGCGGACATCACCGCGGCGGGCTTCGTGCTGGAGGCGGAGAGCGACGTGCTGATGAACCCGGCCGACGATCGCACCAAGTCGGCCTTCGACCCCTCCGTCCGTGGGCGCACCGACCAGGTGGTCATGCGTTTCCGGAAGCCGCTGTAACCACAGGAACGCCCGCGCTCCGCTGACGTCGCCGCGCGATCCGCGGCAGCACCGCCAGCGCCGGTGGTATCCTGCGCCGCCTCATGTCCCAGCCCGAAAAAACCGTGTTGCCCGAGACTCCGCTGGCCCAGGAAGTGGCCCGGCGGCGCACGTTTGCGATCATCTCGCATCCCGACGCCGGCAAGACCACGCTCACCGAGAAGCTGCTGCTCTTCGGCGGCGCGATCCAGCTGGCCGGCACCGTGAAGGCGCGGCGCAGTTCCCGGCATGCAACCTCCGACTGGATGGAGGTGGAGAAGCAGCGCGGGATCTCGGTGACCAGTTCGGTGATGCAGTTCGACTACGCGGGCCACACCATCAACCTGCTGGATACGCCGGGCCACGAGGACTTTTCCGAGGATACCTACCGGGTGCTCACAGCGGTGGATGCGGCGGTGATGGTGATCGACGCGGCCAAGGGCGTCGAGGCGCAGACCATCAAGCTGCTGGAGGTCTGCCGGCTGCGCAACACGCCGATCATCACCTTCGTCAACAAGATGGACCGCGAAGTGCGTGCGCCGGTGGCGCTGCTGGAGGAGATCGAGGCCACGCTGAAGATCGAGTGCGCACCGGTGACCTGGCCGATGGGCATGGGCAAGCGCTTCCGCGGCGTCTGGCACCTGCTCGAGAACCGCCTGCTGCGCTTCACGGCGGGCGAGGAGAAGCGCACGGATGCGGAGCAGATCAAGGGGCTCGACAATCCGCGCCTCGCCGAGCTTTTCCCCGACGAACTTGAGGAGCTCAGATCCGACGTACAGCTGATCCGGGACGCCAGCACGCCGCTGGATCTCGACCGCTTCCTGGCCGGTCAGCAGTCGCCGGTGTTCTTCGGTTCCGGCATCAACAACTTCGGCGTGCAGGAAATCCTGCAGGCCCTGATCGACTGGGCGCCACCGCCGCAGCCCCGGGACGGCGGTACCCGCGTGGTACAGCCGGCGGAAGACAACTTCAGCGGCTTCGTCTTCAAGATCCAGGCCAACATGGACCCGAAGCACCGCGACCGCATCGCCTTCTTCCGCATCTGCTCGGGCCGCTATGCGCCCGGTGTCCGGGCCCGGCACCTGCGCACCGGCAAGGAGATGAAGCTCGCGCATGCGCTGACCTTCATGGCCAACGAGCGGGTGGCAAGCGAGGGCGCGGTGGCCGGCGACATCATCGGCATCCACAACCACGGCCAGCTGCAGATCGGCGACACGCTGAGCCGGGGTGAAGACCTGAAGTTCCGCGGCATCCCCTACTTCGCGCCCGAACTGTTCCGCTCGGCGCGGCCCCGGGACCCCATGAAAAGCAAGCAGTTACAGAAGGGTCTGCAGGAACTGGGCGAGGAAGGCGCGATCCAGGTGTTTGCCGCGCGCCAGGGCGCACAGCTGTTGCTCGGTGCGGTGGGGCGCCTGCAGTTCGAGATCGTCGCCCACCGGCTGTCCGCCGAGTACAACGTGGACGCGCTCTACGACGAGGTGGACATCTATACCGCCCGCTGGCTGGTCTTTCCGGACGAGGCGACGCGCAAGAAGTTCGAGAAGGAAGAGGCGCTGTCGCTCGCCCGGGACGTGGACGACAACCCGGTGTTCCTGTCGTCGAACAAGTACAACCTGAAGCTCACCGTCGAGCGCTGGCCCACCATCGGCTTTCACGCGACGCGGGAGCACGGGCAGCGGCTGGCGGGCTAGCCCGCTTGCCGGAGCTGGCGGTACTGCCGCGGATCGCGGGCTGACCCGCTTGCCGACACGGCGGCAGACCGCAGAGTCGGCAAGCGGGTCAGCCCGCACTCCGCTCACCTCATCGCCATTCCACTCCTCAAGTCGGGTAGCATCGCAGGTGACGCGTGGAGCATGCCGTAGGGGTCGGGGGCTTGGACGACATCACCAGTCTGGCGCAGCAGGGCCTGGATTATCTCGGTCCGGCTCCTTACCTGCGGGCGCTGGCGGTGGTCATCCTTTTCCTGCTGCTGGCGCTGGTCGTCGAGCTCGTGGTGCGCGCGCTGCTCCGTCAGGCCGTACGCAGCTGGCCGGAGCCCGCGCGTCTTAGCCTGGTCCGGTCGGCCCAGCGCCCGGTCTTCATGACGGTGCTCCTCACCGGGCTCATGGTGGCAGTGGCCATCATCGATCCCGGTCCGCGTATCGAGCGCTTGACCGTCGGCCTGCTGCAGACACTGCTGATCCTGCTGTGGCTGGGCTTCGGCATCGGGGGTGTCCGGCTGCTGCTGGAGGCACTGGGCCAGCGCCAGCCGGCCCCGGCCTTTGCGCAGCCGGCCACGGCGCCACTCCTGCGCAATACCGTGGTGGTGGTCCTGTTCCTGGCCGGCACCTACGCGATGCTGCTAGCCTGGGACGTCAACGTCACGGGGCTGGTGGCCTCCGCCGGCATCCTCGGCCTGGCCCTGTCCTTTGCAGCCCAGGACACCCTCGGCAACCTGGTGGCCGGCATTGCCATCCTGACGGACAAGCCCTACAGCATCGGCGACTACATCGTGCTCGACACCGGCGAGCGGGGTGCGGTCACGCATATCGGTCTGCGCAGTACGCGGCTGCTGACCCGGGACGATGTGGAAGTCAGCATCCCGAACGGCATCATGGGCCGCGCGAAGATCATCAATGAGTCAGGTGGCCCATCCGGCACCTACCGGCTGCGGATTCCGGTCGAGGTGGTCTACGGCTCCAATATCGAAAAGGCGATGGAGCTGATGCTGGCCGCCGCCTCCGCCCACGTGCTGGTGTGCAAGAAGCCCGAGCCACGGATGCGGCTGCGCCAGCTCGCGGAGTCCGGCCTGCAGTTCGAGATGCTGTGCTGGATCGAGGACCCGGCCCTGCGGGGGCTCGTGTCGCATGAACTGAACTGCGAGATCTACCACGCCTTCAATGC
Organism: uncultured Chromatiaceae bacterium; assembly: GCA_964407855.1. Lineage (GTDB taxonomy): Bacteria > Pseudomonadota > Gammaproteobacteria > Steroidobacterales > SHZI01. The sequence goes on along the minus strand of CAYOXI010000009.1, from coordinate 53,141 downwards.
TGCCGGGATCGTCTTCGCCTTCCCCCAGCGGGAAGTGCACCTGCGCTACGCCGATGCGGCCGCAGGCGCGGACGGCACGGACAAGGTGACGCCTACTATGACTGCGCCATCCTGAGCCACTGAGCGTGCAGGTCCCGGCGACCGACCTCGGTGTCGATAAATGCCTGGTCAACCGCCGTCGCGGCGAGGATGTACCGGATATCCCGCACGTGCTTGTCCGACCCGCCTTCGCGCAGGAACTCGAGCTTGCGCATCACTTCTGTCGGCCGCAAGAAATACCCCGCCTCGGGAAACGCTGACTGAAGTTTAGGGATGTCGCGTTGCTGTAACACCAGGACGATGTCGATGTCGGCGGTCAATCGCGGCTCGCCGTAAACGCTGGCGGCGACCGACCCGGTAATGCAGTAGGGCAGCCCCAGCCGTTCCAGCGGCTCGATGAATGGCGCGAGGGGGTCAGGTGCCGGCATGGCGCAGCGAGCGGCGCGCCTCGGTCTCGAGCTGGGCGTCGGTCCAGTTCGGGTGAGTCATGCGCAGGCCGGCCATCCGCAGCCGGATGCCCGCCCCATAAAGCGCCGCAACCGCCTCAAGCTTCTGCGCCGGGGTGGCACGCTTCAGGGCCTCGAGGTGGACGGGATGAATTGGCTCCTCCATGCGGCAAGTATAGGCGGGATGGCATCGGCAGTTGAGTGGTGCCCCGACCAATGGCCCGCCGCCTGGCTCTTCGGCGGTGCGCTGGGGCTGCTCGGCTGGCTGCGGCGGCGGAAGGAACCTGTGCAGGAGTTGTCGGAGGCCTAAAACAACGCCTGAAATTGCCACATCCTTGGCATGTCGTCGTCGTAAGCTGTGCTAGCATTCGTGCCAGCAGATGATAGCTGGAGTGATAGCATGGCAAATCTCAGTGTGCGCGGCGTCGGGGAACAGGCCCTGCGCAAGCTCAAGCAGACCGCCAGACGGCGCGGTATCAGCCTCAACCGGCTGATTACCGAGATGCTGAACAGCGAGGCCGGAGAGGGCAGCGGGACCAGGGCCGTGGAAAACACCGACCTTGATCATCTGGCCGGCACCTGGCACGCGCGCGACGCGCGCGAGTTCGAGCGCGCAACCGCCACTTTTGGACAGGTCGACGAAGCGCTCTGGCGTTGAAGCGGATCCTGATCGACACCAACGCCTATGCCGCCTTCAAGCGCGGCGATCCGCAAGCTGTCGCGGTGCTGCGCCGTGCGCCTGAAATCGGACTGTGCCCCACGGTGCTGGGTGAGCTGCTGGCCGGATTCGCGTGCGGCAGCCAGGTGGCGAGAAACCGTCGCGAGCTCGACGAGTTTCTGCGCACCCCCCGCGTCCGCCAGCTCGCCATCGATGCTGAAACCGCGGAGCACTATGCTGCAATCTTTTCCGGCCTGCGGCGGACGGGCCGGCCAGTACCGACCAACGATCTGTGGATCGCCGCCGTCGCCATGCAATACGGCTACGCGGTATTCAGCCTCGACGTGCATTTCAACGCAATGGAAAACCTGATCGCCGGCAATCGGCTGGAGGATTTCCTGCCCTAAGCGAGCGCGATCCATTACGATTTTGACGCGGTCGGGTTTGTATCTGCCTCTGCCCAGCCGCAGGTCCACTTGGGCTGCACGGATGTGGCCACGCCGGACAGAGCGCCGGCATCTTGACTGTCCCGTTCCTCATTTGCCGGGGGGCATCTTCCAAAGCCGTGCCCAAGGCGTCTCCGCCGACGGCAGCGTGGTTGTCGGCTACGGCTTCAGCGCGTCCGGACAGGAAGCCTTCGTCTGGACCCAGTCCACCGGCGTGCCCCACCAGGCAAGGATCACGGGGTCCTGCTCAAGGAGCCGGAGGAGTGGTGCGCGGCCGGTGTCCTCCAGCAACAGGGGCACGATGGCCGAGGCGTCCCAGAACTTCACCGGCCGGTCAGTCGCTCGTCGAGCAGGGCCTCGAGCACGCTCTCGCCGGCCTTCACCTTTCGCAGGTAAGCGCTCAGGCGGTTTCTGAGTTCTGAAATGGTTGCTTTTTCCATCTGGCTATCTCAGCCATATGGATATGGACATGCCAGACACGTTTCACGGATGCACGCTCTCCAATGCCGTGGCCAACGCCAGCCGGGACCGCATGGCCGGCAGTCGAAGCTCGTCGAAGGCCAGTCCGATGCCGCGGTGGCTGGTCCGCACCACCAGGGCTTCTGCCTGCCAGGCGGGGCCTTCTGCGTTGTCGCTGGCGGCAAACTTCACCGTGACCAGCTGGTGCGGGCTGAACGCCGGTGCGTGGATCTGATCAGGCACGAGCAGCGCGAACATCCCGGTGATACTGATGTCCTGCATCAGCGCCGGCACCGGCGGGCTGCCGTGACGGATCAGCAGCACCGGCACCCGGACGGCATGCCGCGTCCCGCAGCGGTGCTCCATGCAGGCATGGCTGGTTGCTGCCCTTGCAAGCGACACGGACCTGGCTCAGTCCAGATAGTCCTTGCCGAACAGGGCGTCGACCTCGATTTCGGCGGCAAGCCAGTCCTCGAGCTCCTGGCCGGGCGCGAAGTCGCGCTGCTCGGCACGGAAATAGGCGGCCTCTGCAATCAGTCTCAGCCGGTCTTCACCGTCGGGTCGTGGCCCCGCAACCGCAGCTGCGGCGACCCGGGTGACAGTCGTGATGCGTGGTGCCGGTGGCAGGTCCCGGATCTCGTCCGGGCGCGGCCCGGCAAGCTCGGCGGTCTTGATGGCCATGGAAAATTCCCCCGTTCGAATGATGGCTGGATGGTCTCCGTCTCTTATACGGACTGTTCCGGGCGGGGCCTTAACTTATGTTAATTTCCGGGTGCGTACTTCCCCTCACGCCACCCGTCAGCGTGGCCACGCAAAAGGCCAGGCATGTCATCACCACTGGTTCGCAAGCTCACCCGGATTCTCGAGCTGCGTCCCGCCGATATCGCGGCCCTGTCGGCGCTGGGCGGGCCCGTGCGGCGCTGTCGCGCCGGGCAGGACCTGATCACGGCCGGACGCCAGATGCGGGCAGCGGTGCTGGTCCACGCGGGCTGGGCCTTCCGGCACCGCACGCTGGCGGACGGCCGCCGCCAGGTGCTGGACTTCGTGCTGCCCGGCGATCTCTGCGATCCCACGGTTTTCGTCACGGCCCGGGCCAGTTTCTCCCTGCAGGCGCTTACCGATCTGCACTACTCGCGGGTGCCCGAGACCGACCTCCTGGACCTGCTGCAGAGCCACCCCCGGCTTGGTGCCGCTTTCTGGTGGAGCGAGGCCCACGAAAAGGCCATCACCCGGGCGCACCTGATGGCCGTCGGCCGCCTCACCGCCTATGAGCGGGTTGCCTACCTGCTGTGGGAGCTGTGGGTGCGCCTCAGCCTGGTTGACCTGGCCGACGGCCAGGGATTTATGCTGCCGGCGAACCAGGCGCTGATCGCCGATGCGGCGGGCCTCAGCAGTGTCCATGTGAACCGGATGCTCGGTCGTCTCGCCCGGGAAGGCCTGATCCGCCGCCACCACCGGGAACTCACGATCCTGGATGTACCGCGCCTGCGCCGCATCGTCCAGGTGAGCGACGGCCTGCACCTGACGCCCCTGCCGCCCTGGATCCAGCGGCGGCTCCGCGACTAGTCGGCGCCGTCCCGACTGCGGCCCTCGAGCTTGCGGGCCGCCTTGACGAGCAGGTGGGCGCTCACCGGCGCCGTGAGGAACAGGAAGAGCGAGATCAGGAACTCATGCGCGCTCAGGGCGCCGCTGGTGGCCGTGAAGTACAGGCTGGATGCAATCAGCACGCCGCCCACGCCGAGCGTGGTTGCCTTGGTCGGGCCATGCAGGCGCTTGTAGAAGTCCGACAGCTTCGCAAGGCCTATCGAGCCGATCAGCGCAAAGCCGCCGCCGATCAGCAGCATGCTGGCAATCAGTGCCTCGAGGATGGGACTCATGGCGTGCTCCTAGTCAATGATGTCGGCCCGCAGGATGAAGGAGGCAAGGGCCACTGTGCCCACGAAGCCCAGCATGCCGATCAGCAGCGCTGCCTCGAAGTAGAGTGTCGAGGCGAAGCGGATGCCGATCACCACCAGCAGCGCGATCGCATTGATGTAGATGGTGTCCAGCGCGAGGATCCGGTCCGGCACGCCCGGACCGCGGATCAGGCGATAGCAGGCGAGCAGCATCGCGAGGGTGAGCAGCAACAGCGTGATGTCGAGGGCCAGGTTCAGCATGGAAAGATCTTCTCCAGCGGCTTCTCATAGCGCTCGCGGATGCTGGTGATGAGTGCGGCCTCGTCATCGGTATTGAAGGCATGGATCAGCAGTGAGCTGCGGTCGGGCGCAATGTCGGCCGTCACGGTGCCGGGTGTGGTGGTGATGATGCCGGCCAGGGTCACGATCCCCCACGGGTTTTGCAGCGTGAGCGGGTAGCGCACAAAGCGCGGGTGGATCGCCGACTCGGGGCCGAGAATGCGCCGCGCCACCTCGATGTTCGACAGCACGATGTCCACCAGTACCCGCCCCGCCAGCCGGAGCACGGTTCCCGGGGCCGCGAGGCGCAGCGTATCGGGCCACAGGGGTTCAATCAGCCATGGAATGGCCAGTCCCAGGCCCGCTGCCAGTACCAGGTGACCGGTAGCCAGCGTGCCGTTCAGCAGCAGCCACGACACGGCGATCAGCAGGGACAATTGTGGATGCGGCAGTACGCGTCGCCTCATGGGGCAATCTCCGACGTGAGCGGCCTGGCAGACAGTACCGCATTGATATAGACCTCCGGGCTGGCCAGCTGCGCCGCGGCCGCGCGCGTGTAGTCCGCCACCGGCATCGCGGCCACGGTGAGCGCCACGAGCACGGCGATCAGCAGGCCGGCGGCCGCCAGCAGGGGGCTACCCGGTTCGCGGGCGTCACCCGCCACGTCGCTGGCTGCACTCTTCCAGAACATCCGGCTGGTCGCGCGGGCCAGGGCGATGATCGTCGCGAGGCTGGTCGTGAGGATGATCGTCCACGTGAGGGCCTGCCAGGGGGCCGCCATCAGGCTTTGCAGGATCAAGGACTTGCCAATGAATCCTGCGAGCGGCGGCAGGCCCGCAACGCCGATGGCTGCCAGCAGGAAGAGGGTGCCCACGAAGCCGGCCCGGGGCAGTCGGGGGCCTTCACGGATGGCATCACCGATCGCCCCGCGCTGGCGGGCCACGATCTCCGCGACGATGAACAGCAGCGCGGTCGCCACGGTGCTCTGCACCAGATAGTAGAGGCTGCCGCCCAGCGCCGCGGGCGCCACCAGGCCCGCCATCGCGAGCAGCAGGCCGGCCGAGGCGATCACCGCCCAGGCGGCGGCCTGACGCAGCGTGGTTGCGGCCAGTATGCCGAGGGCAGCGATCACGAGGGTCAACAGCCCGGCGGTAGCCAGCCAGGGTGCGGCGAGGCCCGACAGTTCGCCGGCATCCGGGCCGAACAGCAGCCCATGGACGCGCAGCACCGAGTAGATGCCCACCTTGGTCATGACCGCGAAGAGGGCGGCAACCGGGGCGGCGGCGGCCGCATAGGTGCCCGGCAGCCAGAAGTGCAGCGGCAGCAGCGCTGCCTTGACGCCGAACACCACCACCAGCAGCAGGCCGGCACTGGCCACCAGCGTGCGGGTGGCCGGATCGGCCGCCGCGATCTTTAACGCCAGGTCTGCATAGTTCAGCGTACCCACCGCCCCGTACAGCAGCGCCGCTGCGACCAGGAACAGTGCCGAGCCCGCCAGATTGACGACGACGTAGTGGGTGGCGGCACGCACCCGGTCGGGCCGGCGGCCATGCAGCAACAGGCCGTACGAGGCCATCAGCAGGACCTCGAAGAAGACAAACAGGTTGAAGAGGTCCGCGGTCAGGAAGGCGCCGTTCAGTCCCATGAGCTGCAGGTGCAGCAGCGCGTGCCAGTAGGCCCCTCCCTGCTCGCCGAGCTCACCGATGCCGCCGAGGTAGCAGGCGGCCGCTACCACCCCGGCCAGCGCCAGCATGATCACGGTCAGCCGGTCGGCGGCCAGCGCAATACCGTAGGGCGCGCGCCAGTCACCCAGCAGGTAGGCCAGCACGTCGGCCGCCGCCACTTCACCGGCCAGCAGGGCGATGGACACACCGAGGCCGGCGAGACCCAGACCCGACACCAGCGCCTGCACCCGTGGGGACGTTCCCCGGAGCAGGATCAGCAGCGCTGCGGTCAGCACCGGTACCAGTACCGGTGCCACGATCCAGTGGCTCACGGCGCGTCTTCCTCCCGCCCGTCCACATGGTCGGTCTGGTTGTCCGCATGGCTGCGGATCGCGATCACCACCAGCACCGCGGTCATCGCAAAGCCGATCACGATGGCGGTCAGCACCAGGGCCTGGGGGAGGGGGTCGGTGTAGTACGCCAGGGTCGTCGGCAGGTCGCCCGCGATGATCGGCGCCGCGTTCAGCCGGATGCGGCCCATCGCGAAGATGAAGAGGTTGACGGCGTAGGACAGCAGCGTGACGCCCACGATCACGTCGAAGGTGCGCGCCCGGAGCATCAGGTAGATGCCTGCCGCGGTCAGGACGCCGATGCCGGTCGCGAGCAGAGATTCCATGTCAGGGTTCCCGGCCAGCCGGTGACCGGAGGCGGCCGACCATGACCAGGGCCAGCAGCGCGGCGCCGGCCACCACCAGGTAGATTCCCAGGTCGAAGAACAGCGCGCTGGCCACCGGAATCTGGCCGAGCAGCGGCAGTTCGGGCTTCCAGTAGGTGCTGGTCAGGAACGGGTGGCTCGCGACGAACGCCCCCATGCCAGTGACGGTCGCCACCAGCAGGCCGACGCCGATGGCGCGGTGATAGTCGAGCCGCAGGCGCTCGTCCATCCAGCTGACGCCGTAGGCGATGCACGGAATCAGCACGCCCACCGCCAGCACCAGGCCGCCGATGAAGCCGCCGCCGGGCAGGTTGTGGCCCCGCAGGAAGAGATACAGCGAGACCGTCATGACCACCGGCAGCAGGAAGAGGCTCACCAGCTGCAGCGCCAGCGACCGCGAGGGACCTGTTTCCGCTGGCGGCATTGCCGGGCCTCGTCCGCGGTCCTGGAGGAGGGCAAACACCACCAGGCCGGCGATCGCAAACACCGTGACCTCCCCCAGCGTGTCGAACGCCCGGAAGTCCACCAGGATCACGTTGACCACGTTGGTGCCGAAGGCCCGGGGCACCGCATTGGCCAGGAAGTAGCCGGCCATGGGATCACCCGTGCTGGTCAGGATCTGCCAGGCCAGCACGGTGACGCCGGCGCCGGCGCACAGCGCGAGCGCGCCGTGGATGGCCTGGCGGGCGCCGGAGGATTCGGCGGGTGCCGTGGGTGGCAGGTAGTTGAGTGCCAGCACGATCAGGATGATCGAGACAAACTCGACGAGCAGCTGGGTCAGGGCGAGGTCCGGTGCGGACAGGCCGGCAAAGGCCAGGCTCACGATCAGGCCGATCGCGCCCAGTGCCACCAGGGCCGGCAGCCGCTGCCGTCGCAGCAGCAGCACCGCGCCAGTGGCGCCGATACCGATGCCCCACAGGGCAAAGGCAATCGGGTTGGCGGCCGACTGCAGGCCACCCGCGGGGCCCGTACCGCTCAGGAAGGGCCAGCCGCCCGTTACCAGCATGGCTCCGAACAGCCAGGCGAGCGCCGGCTGGAGTCTCCCCGTGTCCAGCGTGCGCATCACGCGCCGCGCGAAACCCAGCAGCGCGAGCAGGAGAAGGTTGTAGACCTCACGGCCGCCGCGCGGCAGGTGCACATACTCGTGCAGGCGGAACATGCCCTGCAGGGAGAAATAGAAGCCGATGCCGGCCAGCAGCGCCACCACACTCATGGCCAGCGGCAGGTTGAGTCCATGCCACACCGCCAGCTTGTAGGCCGGCAGGTTGCCGCCCAGCACTTCACGGGCACTGACTTCCAGGATCGCACCCACCGTGTACTGGGGCAGGATGCCGACCAGCACGCAGATCAGTACCAGCACACCCACCGGTACCAGCATCCAGAACGGCGGGTCGTGCGGCGTGCGATCCAGGTTCTTCGGTTCGCCGTTCCAGAACACATCGTGGATGAAGCGCAGCGAGTAGGTGACCGAGAAGGCCGCGGCCAAAGTGGCCAGCGCCGGCACGATGAAGCGGGCCCCGAGCTGGTTGCTGACGAACAGCGTCTCGGCGAAGAACATTTCCTTGGACAGGAAGCCGTTCAGCAGCGGTACCCCGGCCATCGAGGCCGAGGCCACGATGGCCAGTACCGCCGTGACCGGCATGTAGCGCCGCAGCCCGTTGAGGCGGCGCATGTCCCGGGTGCCGGTCTCGTGATCAATGATGCCCGCCGCCATGAACAGCGAGGCCTTGAAGGTGGCGTGATTGAGGATATGGAACACGCCGGCCACGGCGGCGAGCGGCGAATTGAGGCCGAACAGCAGCGTTATCAGGCCCAGGTGGCTGATGGTCGAATAGGCCAGCAGACCCTTCAGATCATGCTGGAAGATCGCTACCCAGGCGCCGAGCAGCATGGTGCCGAGACCGACGCTGCTGACCACGTAGAACCACAGGTCGGTGCCGGCCAGCGCCGGATGCAGGCGCGCCAGCAGGAAGACCCCCGCCTTGACCATGGTGGCCGAGTGCAGGTATGCCGATACGGGCGTCGGTGCCGCCATCGCCGACGGCAACCAGAAATTGAAGGGCAGCTGCGCCGACTTGGTGAAGACGCCGGCGAGGACCAGCAGCAGGGCGACCGGGTAGCGGGCATCGGCGCGGATGAGGTCGCCGGAGGCGAGCACCGTGTCCAGGTCGAAGGTGCCGACCATGTCGGCCAGCAGCAGCACGCCGGCGAGCAGCGCGAGTCCGCCGGCGCCGGTGACCGTCAGGGCCATGCGGGCTCCCTGGCGGGCATCCGTGGCGCCCTGCCAGTAGCCGATGAGCAGGAAGGACGTGAGCCCGGTGAGTTCCCAGCAGACGACGAGAAACAGCAGGTTGTCGGCCAGCACGATGCCGAGCATCGCCCCCATGAAGGCCATGAAGAAGGCGTAGAAGCGCGCGATGGGATCCTTGTCCGACAGGTAGTAGCCGGCATAGAGGATCACCAGGGCTCCGATGGCCAGCACGATGGCGGCAAACATCCAGGCCAGGCCATCCACCCGGAAGCCGAAGCGGGCGCCCTCGAAGGGCAGCCAGTCCCAGGAGGCGCGAATCACCTCGCCGGCCACGACGTCCGGCGTGACGCTTGCGAGGATCAGGCCGGCGACGCCGGTGGCAGCGGCCGCAAACCAGGCACTGGCGCGCCGGGCATCGTTGGGGAACGCCATCAGCACGAGGGCGGCCGCAAAGGGCAGCAGGACGATCAGCGCAATCATCGCTGGCGCCGGGCCTGCCACTCGCGGGTGAGTACCACGAGCAGCGTGATGGTGGTCAGCGGGATTACGACCGTCTGCATGGCGAGTTCAAAGGTGGCCGTCGCATCATGTTGCCGGGAGGCCAGTATGAGGTAGGCCGTATAGGCGCAGAAGTAGGCCAGGAACAGCAGCCCTTCCCAGCGCGCGATCCGGTTGCCCGTGAAGAAGATCGGCAGGCACGCGACCGAGACCGCGATCACCACCGGCAGGTCGAAGTTGATGACGGCGGAGGGCACTGCCAGCGCGGCAGGCGCCAGGGCGGCGGCCACACCCAGCACGGCCAGCAGGTTGAAGACGCAACTGCCGATGACATTGCCGACGGCGATGTCCCGTTCGCCCTTCAGCGCGGCGGTCACCGAGGTCACCACCTCGGGCATCGAGGTGCCGGCGGCGACGATCGTCAGGCCGATGACCAGTTCGGACAGGCCGAAGGCGCGCGCGATCTGCACGGCACCGTCCACGAGCCAGCCGGAGCCGAGCACCAGCAGCGCCAGGCCCGCGGCGATGAACAGCAGCTGGGCCCAGGTGCGAGTGGTCCACGGGGCCACCCCCGGCCGGATCCCGGCGGCGTATTCGTCCCGGGTTAGCTCGGTTTCCCGACGGCTCTGGACGATCAGGAAGATCGTGTAGCTCACCAAAAGGACGAGCAGGATCACCCCGTCCAGCCGGCCCAGCGACCGGTCGAGCACCAGCAGCAGCAGCAGCACGCTGGCGCCGATCATCACCGGCACTTCCTGGCGAAGGATCTGGGGCACCACGATCAACGGCGTGATCAGCGCCGAGAGCCCGAGGATAAACAGGATATTGAAGATGTTGCTGCCCAGCACATTGCCCAGCGCGATGTCCGCCTGTCCTGACCACGCGGACTTCATCGAGACGGCCAGCTCCGGCGCACTGGTGCCGAAGGCCACCACCGTCAGGCCAACCACCAGCGGCGAGATGCCCACCGCGAGTGCGAGGCGGGATGCGCCGTTAACCAGCAGGTTGGCACCTCCGATCAGGGCGGCGAGACCAATGGCAAGCAGCAGGAACGGCATGAGACTCCCCGGGAACCGGGGGATTCTGGCAGAGACACCCGGCTTCGTCAGCCCGGTGATGTCAGGCGGGCAACTTCAGGCTGGCGGATAGCGATAGCTGGCCTGCAGGCCGAGCGGCAGGCCGAGTGTCCACCAGAGCAGCAGCAGGGCCGTCCACAGCAGCATGAAGAGCAGCGAGTAGGGCAGCATCATCGCCGCCAGCGTGCCAATGCCGGCACCGCGCTGGTAGCGCCGGCAGAAGATCACGATCAGCGGAAAGTAGGGCATCAGCGGCGTGATGATGTTGGTGGCGGAGTCACCGATGCGGTAAGCCGCCTGGGAAACGTCCGGCGAGAGGCCGAGCGTCATCATCATCGGGATCACGATCGGTGCCAGCAGGGCCCACTTGGCCGATGCGGAACCCACCAGCAGGTTGACGGCGGCCGTGATCAGGACGATGCCGATCAGCGTCCACTGGGGAGCCAGCGCCAGCGCCTGGAGAGCGGCCGCGCCCTTCAGCGCCAGCAGCGCACCCAGGTTTGACTGGCCGAAGGCATGAATGAACTGGGCCGCAAAGAACACCATGACGATGTAGTAGCCCATGCCGCTCATGGCCTGGGTCATGCCGGCGATGATGTCCCGGTGTCCCTGCACGGTGCCTGCGGCGTAGCCGTAGACCACGCCTGGGATCAGGAACAGCAGGAAGATCAGCGGCACGATGGATTTCATCAGCGGTGCGGCGGACACCGTGAGCTCGCCGCCCGGGTCCCGCCAGGGCGAGTCGCCCGGCAGCGCCGTGGCGAACAGCAGCACGAGGCCGACGCCCATCGCAGCCAGTGCGAGGTGCAGGGCGCGACGCTCGACCGCATTGAGCGGGTCCAGCGTGGGTGCATCCCGGAGATCGCCATCCACCGGTGTCGAGCGCAGCCGCGGTTCGACGATCCGGTCCGTCAGCCACCAGCCGGCACCGATGATGATCAGCGCGGAGGAGGCCGTGAAGTAGAAGTTGTTGAGCGGGTTCACGGTGAGCGCCGGATCCAGCATCCGTCCGGCCGCTTCGGTCAGTCCGGACAGCATCGGGTCGAGGCTCGAGGGTACGAAGCTCGCCGAGAAGCCGCCGGACACGCCGGCAAAGGCGGCCGCGATGCCGGCCAGCGGATGTCGGCCGGCCGCATGGAAAATCACCCCACCCAGTGGCACCACCAGCACATAGCCCGCATCCACGGCGGTGTGGCTGAAGATGCCGACGGCAATGACCAGCGGCGTGAGGGCCCAGCGGGCCGTCACCGACAGGGCCGCCCGGATCGCCGCCCGGATGAAGCCCGTGTGCTCCGCGACACCGATACCCAGCATCGCGACCAGCACGATGCCGAAGGGCGGGAAATTGACGAAGACGGTCACCAGCGAGGCCGCGAAGCCCGTCAGCTCCTGCCCGGCCAGCATGTTGCGCACCACGATCGGCGCCCCGGTGCGGGGATCGATGGTGTCGAAACTGACCCCGGACAGCAGCGCGGCCACCACCCAGGTGAGGAGCATGAGCAGCAGAAAGAGCAGCGCCGGGTCGGGGAGGCGGTTGCCGGCCCGCTCCACCGCATTGAGGATGCGGACGAGGCGGCCGGCGGAAGGCGCGGCTGTCAGCTTCGATCCGGGTTCTGGTTCAGGGTTGCTGACGGTGGCCACCAGTGGATTCCGGGGTTCGGTTTGCCGCCATTCTGGTGTGCGCCGGAGTGTGCGGGGCCAAATGGCCGACCACAACATGCTGACGCACAAGCCCACTGAAGTCTACCGATGGTCTGCACCCGGACGCCGTTTCGCGATGGGCGACGGCGGTAGGGAGCGCTATGATGGATCAGTCCTTTCGGGTGGTCCCCCACGTGCTCGTGCCTACCCTGGCTTGACTCCTCGAGGCCCAGGAGATTCTGGAGACGCGCGAATGACTTCAAGGCGGCGGAAGGCGGGCTACTCGCGACGTGACATCCTTGCCGGCGGCGCCACCCTCGCCGGATTTTTCGCTATTGGGGGATGCGGGCCGCGCGCCGACCGCGGCGCCAGGGCCGCCGACGTCATTGTGCTCGGTGCTGGCCTCAGTGGCCTGCATGCCGCGCGCATCCTGACCGGCGAGGGACTTGATGTGCTGGTTCTCGAGGCATCGGACCGGCTGGGCGGCCGCATGGTGACGCTGGACCATCTGCCCGGCGCTCCGGAGGCTGGTGGCGAGCAGGTGGGGCAAGGCTATGCCAGGGTGCGCGCGGAAGCGGCAGCGCTGAACCTTGCGTTCGAGGACTTCCCCCCGGCTCGCTTTGGCGAGCAACTGGGCATCGACGGCCAGTTGATCCCGGCAGCCGACTGGCCAGCCTCGGTCCGGAACGGCCTGCCCGAGCCCTTACGGGTGATCAGCCCGCACCAGCTGTTCTTTGCCCTGGTCGCGCGCCACAATCCGCTGCCCGATGTCTATGCCTGGCGGGAAGCCAGGTGGCAGGACCACGATGTAGCGGCAGAAGATTTTCTCCGCACACTGGGCGCGAATGACGAGGCGATTCGTCTGATGGACGCCACGCTCAATGGCGGCCGGCTGTCCACCTACTCGATGATGAATGTCTGGCGTACCCTGACACTCTTCAATGCGGAGCGGGAGCTTGGCCCTTCCCAGCGCCTTGCGGGCGGTTCGCAGCGCCTTCCCGAGGCGATGGCCAGCGTCCTGCCCCGGCCGGTGCGAACCCGCGCGCCGGTCATCTCCATGGAAGCCGACGAAACCGGCGCCAGCGTCAGGCTGGAAAGCGGCGAGTTGCTGCGCGCAGATTTCCTGGTCAGTGCCCTGCCGTTCCCCGTCCTGCGCCGCCTGGCGGTGTCCGCACCCCTCAGTGCTGACCAGGCCGCGGCCATAGCCGGCTTGCCCTACACACCCATCATCCAGTTGCACGTGGAGGCACAGACGCCATTCTGGGAGCAGGACGGACTTGCCCCCGAGATGTGGACCAATTCCCCGCTGAACCGCATATTTGCCCGGCGCGGTGCGTCTGGTCCAACCGGCATGTTCACCTGCTGGATCGACGGGACCGACGCCATCGCGGGCGACAACCGCAGCAAGGAAGAGTGGCAGGCCTTGCTGACGGCGACTTTCGCCCGCCTCCGCCCGGCCAGTGAAGGACGTATAACCTTGCGCGCAGTGGTTCGGTGGACCCCATCCAATCCGCTCGCGGGCGGCGCGTATATGCATTGGGCGCCAGGACAGATATCACGCTGGGCCGAGCCAATGATCCGGCCGGCCGGACGGCTGTTTATTGCTGGTGAGCACGCCAGTCATCTGCATACCGGCATGGAAGGCGCCATGGAGGCCGGCGAACGCGCCGCCGTCGGTATTCTCGACCTGGCGGGCGCCTAGTGGCCCCTCATTCGGCTGCCCTTCACATTTCCGGCCGGGCCTGGTCACGCGGGATCAGCGCGCAGTTCACCAGCATCCACTTCAGATTGTTGCCGATCCGGTCGGCAGCCGGATCCGTGAACGCATAGCCATGCTCCCTGATGCTGCCATCGGGCAGTCGCTCGAAGGCATACAGCACCAGGGAATCGCGATTGAAGTTCCCGTCCTTCTCGTTGAGCACATGCCAGGTGACTGCCTGCAGCTGCAGGCCGATCTCGCGCCCCCCGGGTTCGTCAGGCGAAGGTCGCGTCCTGAACCAGTGGCTGCCGCCCCTGTCGTGCAGGCGTATACCGTCATAACGCTGGAAAGGGATGTCACGACCACCAGCCACTCCGGGAATATCCGCATAGCAATGGAACACACGGGCGCGCTCCAGCCAGAAGGGTTCTCCTGAGGTGACGCCGGTGATACGCAGCCCGCTGTGCCTGACGAACTTGTGATCAACGAACCACAGGCTGGTCTCCGACAGCTGGATCTCGTTGTCGGTGTAGACGCGCTGGCCCTCCCAGTCGAATTCGCAGGCCCGCGAGCGCTGCAGGCCACGAAAGTGATCGGCGCGGCGCCTGAAGTAGTAGTCGCAGCCCTCGGTGCGACGCAGTCCTTCGGGCGTCAGCGTCTCAAGCTCCGCGGCCGTGATCTCGCCGTCCATCCGCAGGTATTGCTTCATCGTCACTTCGTCTGTCGCTGGCCCGGCTTCCAGAGTCGCAAGCCGCCACGAGCGCTGCGGCCCCTGCGGGGTGGTCGTCGTATTGACCCACAGGAAGGCGTATGGCCCGAAGGCCGGCGCGGCCACCCGGGTGATGGTGGCGTGCATACGCGGATGCTGGTCGGGCGATTCGAGTTTGCGACGGCTGTCAAAGTAGGCCTGGTTGACGTTGTCGTATACGCCAGGCAGCAACTCCGCCATGACGAGCAGGTTGCGCTCGCCGGGCGTTGAGTCCTGCCCCTGGGCGTGGATCTGACCGGACCCGGGCAGCGTGAGCAGCGCGAGCAGCGCCAGCGCGCAGAGGTCGCGAATACCGTCAGGGCGGGAGCCCCATGATCCGTCGCTGGCCATGCCAGTACTCCCTGCTCGTCCAGGGCATGCTGCCGGGCAGCCGCGCCGACCGTTCAGGCCGGAAGCCGGGGCAGGCAGCCTAGTCACAGATGTGTTGCCGGGACTCCTGCTCGGTCTTGTCCTCCGGGAAGAACTGGCCGGGCATCGCCATCGACTGGAAGGCCTCGCCACACTTGCGCATCTTCTGCAGTTCGGGATCCTTGCTCATCTGGATACCGTAGGCGAGGGCCTTGTCCTGCGCGCCAGCGCGGTCACCGGCGGCACACAGGCGCTTGACCTCCGCCTCCATTTCCTTGGCCTGCGCCTGAAGTCGCTCGAGGGCCTTCTGGTCGATGCTGGCGAAGCATTTCTGCATCTCGCCCATGCTCCTTTGCATGTTCTGCATCATCTCGGGCGTCATTCCAGGCTGCTGGGCCCAGGCGGTGGCAGCAACGACCAGCGTGAGAACCGTCATAAGGATCTTCATGGGGGACTTCCTGTTTACCGGGGAACCCGGTCCATTCTGGCCGCACCAGTCGCTACGTCAAGGACCGGGACCGTCCGCGTTGCCAACCAGCCGCCGACGTACTCCTGATAATCGCCGGTCCAAGGACGGTTCAGTTCAGCCAGCGGCTCACCCGGTCGATCAGGTTCTTCATGTCCTGGTTGGTCTGCGGCAGCTGTTCAGCCGGCATGTCCAGATGGTTCATCGGCACCTCCGGCACGTACTGCCCGAACACCGGCGCGACGACTTCCAGAGGATAGCGCGGGATGGTTCGGCCGCGGCGGAACTCGGCGATCGGGATTTCGGCCTCGATGACGCTGTCGTTGTTGCTGGGGTCCTCGGCCAGCACGCGGCCGCGCGGGTCGACGATCAGTGACTTGCCGCCGAAATCCGGCGGCACACCGGACTCTGGCGGGAACGTGATGTTGGACATTGCCGAGTAGATGTTGTTGTAAAAGGCAATAGCCTGCACGTCGGTCTTTGAGAACAGCGTCGCGGTACGGAACATGATCTCCACGCCGCGCATCGCGTAGGCGGCGAACACGAAGGGGTCGATCTGTACGGTGCTCACCGCAATATTTCCCAGCTCGGTGCGCAGTACGCCAAACTCCTCCTCTATGCCATACATGGCCCGGAAGCGGTCGCGCACACTCTCGATCGTTGTGGTGGGGATCTCCTCGTCGGCGTTCAGGCGCAGCACGTTGCGCGTTTTCCAGTAGACCTTCTGCACCTTGCCGTCGCGGCCGATTACCGGGTTCAGGCTCAGGATGTGGCCGGGCCACTCGGGGTCGGTGGCGTAACTGCCGAAGATCACGTATGTGTCGCAGTCCTTCGCCAGCTCGCCGATCCGGTCGGTCTCGGGGCCCGGCACCTGGATCGTGAACTCCAGCTTCTCGTCGCGGGTGCCGGCCGAGTAGCCGGTCAGCGGGAACTCGTTGAACAGGATGAAGTCAGGCTTCTTGCCGGTGGTGCAGGCCTGGTCGATCCAGTAGGCCATGCGTTCCACGTTGGTCGCCAGGCCCTCGCGCACGCTGGGCGCGTCCTGCAGGTTGACCGGTGAGTGCTGGACGACCTTGATGACGACGACGTCCTTCTCCAGCGGTACTACCGGGTAGCTGCCGTCGGGGCGGACGAGCTCGGGCAATGGAGGCGGCGCCACGGCCAGCCCGGCTGGCACCGCCGACCCCGGTCCGCCACAGCCGGCGGCCAGCGCCGCGCCGATGATGCCTGTGACTGCGATCCTTGCTGGTTGCCGCATGTGCTGACTCCTGATCATCCGGTGTCCGGCAATAGTACCGCGGCGAAAGCGTTCCAGTGACGGCAGGCTCGGGCCCCAGGTCGCTGGCCGGCGCCCCCGGCTTGACCAGGCCGCGGCCGGGGCGCTCAAGCGTCTAGCGCGGCGGCGGCGCCAGGAAATCCAGCTTGCCGATTCCAACGCCGAGGTGCCGGAGGATCAGGTAGGTACTAGTGGTGTGAAAGTACAGATTGGGCAGGACGAAGTGCTGGAGGTAGTTGATCCGCGTGAAGGTGCGCTCCTCCCTGCCCATCGGCACACGGATCTCCTGCTCGGGATCGGCGTCCATCGGCGCTGAAGGCAGCTCCCTGATGTGAGCCCGGGCCCTGGCGATCATGTCAGCCTGGGCGCGCGGGACGGGCATGCCGGCTTCACGGCAGACGATGTGCGCTGCCAGGCGACTTCAGCCGCACGACCACCGCCGCCAGGCATAACACCAGCTGCAACAGTCCGAGCATCACGAAGGGCGCAGAGGGCCCGATCGAATCAAAGAGCCGGCCGCCAGCAACCGCCGCAACGAGAATGCCGATAGCGCCAAACAGTCCGCTGGTTGCCACGATGCTGCCGCGCTCCCTGACGGGTGCTTCCTGACCTACCAGCGTGACCGACGCAATGATCGCGCTTCCCTGGCCCATGGCGAGAAGGGCAAACAGGGGGAGGTTCCTGGCCGCAAGCGGCTCCTCAACGAAGCCCATCGAGGCATAACCCAGCCCGGCCAGCCCCATGGCAATGGCCAACCCCGTCACCCGGTTTACCCGGTCGAGGATCAGCCCGAACAGGGGTGTCCAGAGCAGGATCACCAGGCCCATGATGCCCATGAGCCTGCCGGCACCGGCCAGGGCTTCTGACGACGAGAGTCCCGTCAACGGGGCCACCTGGAGCGCCCAGAGCGAGACAAACAGGCCCTTGACTGCGTTGTCCGAGCGCCCCATGAAGGCGGCCCCGTAGGACAGGGCGACCCGCGGATTCGCTGCCGCGCGCAGGCCGCTGGTGAGCAGTGCACTGAGCGGCGGGGGCGCAGCAGTGAGTGCCGGCACCCCGCCCTTGAGGCCGCGGCTGAAGATGGCGGCTGCCATCACGCACAGCCCGGCTGCCGTCAGGAACATGACAATGCCTGCGGAAACGGGCGCCACGCCCCGCGCGGTCAGCGCAGCGGGAATTGCCGCAACCACCACACTCATGAAAATCACGCCGAGACCATTCATGACGCCGGCAAAACCGAAGAGCCGGCCGCGGGACGCATTGTCGGTGTAGTCGTTGCCCACGGTTGCAATCAGTGCCGACACCGCGGCCGCCCCGATGGCAAAGACGATCCGGTACAGGGTCAGTTCGCCAATGCTGCTGGCAAAGGGGAAAAGCGCATAGCCAAGGGCCAGAAACAGGATGCCCACGACCATCACCGGCCGGCGGCCGACACGGTCGGAGAGCACGCCAAAGGGCACGATCAGCAGGATCACGACAATCTCGGTCCAGAACGCGAGATTGCCGGATACCGCGCCGACCTCGGTCGCCGGGATGTGCAGATGCTCGGTCAGCACGTAGCTCTGCAGGAAGTTCATGCCGGCGAGCATGCCAACGCAGATGAACGACGCGTACATGAACGTCCAGAAATTGAACTTGCGGACGCCTTCGGCCAGCAGGACTGGCCCGACTTTCAGTTGCGCAGGAGATCCGGACACTACAGGCACCACTTACGCTCACGGCCCCGCTCTCGCGGGCAAGCTGCCGCGCGCCGCGGCGACAGGTTTACATCTATTTAGCATAATGCTAAATAGTTTGCACGATGGCAGATTCCCAGCGAGCAATGGCTGTCACTGACGATCCCCGCAGCGAGCGCACCCGCCGCGCCCTGCTGGACGGTGGCCGGCGCGTGCTGGCGCGCAAGGGCGTGGAGGCCGCGACAGTTGTCGAAATCGTCCGGGAAGCCGGCGTATCCCAACCGTCCTTCTACAATCACTTTGCCTCGAAGGATCAGCTGGTAGAGGCCATTGCGGCAGACTTTTTCCAACGCGACGCCAGCCACAAGGTGCAGGTGTTCAGCCGCATTGCCGACCCGGCCGAGGCCATCGCGATGAATGTGCGGCACACCCTGCGGGTGGCCAGGCAGGACCCTGCAGTGGCCTGGGTGATGGTGCGCTCCGGCGCAATGCGTGAACTGGCGCGGATACGGCGCGCAGACGATCTCGTGAACATGATCAGTTCCGGTGCCCGGAGTGGCCGCTTCCGGATCACCGATGCCCGGGTTGTCGCCGCTGTGATACGCGGCGCTGCCTACCCGCTGCTGCAGGACATCCTGCAGGGAAAAGCTCCGCCGGACGTGGAGACCCAATTCGCCGAGCTGGTGCTGCGCATGCTCGGCCTTACCCACCGGGAGGCAGCGGTTGTGGCTGCGAGGGCCAGCGGCACAGATAAACAACCCGAGCCACCCGCACGTCCGGTGGCCGTCAAACGGAGAAGGCTGTGTACACCAACGTCTGGTATGTAGCGGGTTTCAGTCAGGATCTCAGCAATGCGCCCGTAAAAGTCACCATGCTGGGCGCGGATCTCGTCCTGTTCCGCGAGATGGATGGCACGCCCCGGTGCATCAGCAATGTATGCCCGCATCGTGGCTCGAGCCTCGCCGAAGGAATCCTGTACAAGGACGGCACGCTCGCCTGTCCGTTTCACGGCTTTCATTTCAACGGCCACGGCACGTGCACCCTGATCCCGTCCCGGCGCGATCACGAGGCGCAGGTTGTGGCGCCGGGCATCCGCACCGACGCGTATGCCACCGTCGAGAAATACGGGTTGATCTGGGTGTGTCTCGGCGACGACCCGGATGCCGCCTCGCCGATCTTCGACATGCCCGAGTGGGGCAACGATGAGTTTCGCTTTACCAGCAACGAGGAAATCTGGAACGCTGATTACCACACCTCGAAGTTCACCAACCTCGACTATGTGCACCTGCCGGTGGTGCACGGCATCCTGTTCCAGGGCAACGAGAACCCGATTCAGGCGCCGGAGCACCATGTTACGGCAACCGAACATGGCTTTCAGTCAGTCATGCGCGTGACGCCTGCACCCAGTGCCGGGGTCTGGAGCGAGTTGCGTGACAAGGACGCCAAAGTCGAATCGATCATGAGGTTTTTCATTCCCGGCTTCACGCTGCGCGGACAGGTGGAGATCGGCGGCATCGGCTCTGGCGAGTTCAATATCTTTTATGAATTCACCACGCCCATTGATGAGCACCGGACGATGATGCGTCATTACTTCCTGCGCAACTACCGGATGCAGGCAGACTTCGATGCTGAACACACACGCCGCAACCTGCAGAACATTCACCAGGACAAGGCGCTGGCTGAGGCGCAGCGACCGCTGGTCGCACCGGCCGGCCCGAACCCGCATGGCATCTATACCCACGACGAAGACAAGCTCATGCTCGCTTACTGGGGGCTGATGGAAGGCCTCCGCAACAAGGGCTGGCAGATCGATCAGGAGAAGCTGGTCGACCCTGCGCTCGCCGTGCGCATCATTCCGTCACCCGGCCGCAAGGCCAGCCCCGATGGCTGGGTTTATGCGCCGATGCCGCGTATCCCTGCAAACAGGACGGCCGCCGCGTCCGTCAGCGATCTGAGGTTCGTTGATATCGACCGCATCAAACCAACCCGGGCAAAGGACTTTGGCAAGGCGGAGCCGGTCGTGCCCCGTGATGCCAAATCCAAGGCCACGCTCGAGTGGGAGGCCGCCGCCCTTGCCCGCATCGAAAAGGCCCCCGGCTTTGTCCAGCCGATGATCATCAAGAACGCCGAGGCGGCTGCGCGAGCCAATGGCAGCAACTTTGTAACCGTGAAACTCCTCGAAGAGCTGCAGGCCAGACAGGGTGGTGGCGGGCCGCCTGCCAGTGAGGGCAGCGCACCTGGACCAATAATGGCCAGACGCAAGGAATCGAAGGACAACGAGATGGCACACAGCAGGGAGCTCGCCGGCAAAGCAGTGATCGTCACCGGCGGGACGATGGGTATCGGTTTCGGCATGGCGACCAGGCTCGCAAAATACGGTGCCAGCGTAATCATCACCAGTCGCAACAGCGATACGGGCGAAGCAGCGCTGACGCGCCTGCGGGAAGCCGCCGGTTGCCCGGCCGGCAACGTTGCCTACCTGCAGATGGATATCACCAGCGAAGCCGACAATGACAGTCTCGTGGCCTTCGCGGTAAAAAAGTACGGCCGTCTCGACGCCCTCATCAACAACGCCGTGTTCCCCGGTGACTTCCAGCTCCTGGCAGATGAGTCACTGGAGAGTTTCGAGCGGGTCATGCGGACCAATGTCACGGGCACCTACCTCGGCATGCGCTTTGCGATCAGGCAGTTCCTCGCCCAGGGAGCGACTGCCGGCGACAACTACTCGATCATCAATATCAGTTCCGGTGCGACCCGCGACACCGGCATGCGCATGGCGCCGTACATCGCGTCGAAGCTGGCAGTGGAAGGCCTCACGCAGGCCGCAGCACTGGAGTATGGACGGCAGGGAATTCGCGTCAACACGCTCTTGTTTGGTGTATTTGAAACCGAGAAAGCGAAGCAGATGCATGCGGCCATGCCCGCCTTCGAGCAGAAGAACGCTGCCAAACATCACGTTGGTCGCTTTGGCGACCCGGAACACGATGCCGGCGAGGCTGCGGCCTACCTGATCTCCGACCGGGGCTCCTTTGTCACGGGCGCCACGCTGCGCATTGATGGCGGTATGTGCCTGTAGCGATCCCGGCGCCGGCCAACGCCGCGGTCCGTAGAACTCCCGGTTGGCAAACGGCCGGATGCCGTGCTCTGATGGCTGCACAGGATCATTACAGGGAGTGCGGTTGTGCTGTATCAGGTGGCCGGCGATATCCTTCTCAGTCGGGCGGCGGCGATTGCCCATGGCGTGAGCCCCAGTGACAACTTCGGCCAGGGGCTCGCCCTCAGCCTCCGCGAGCAATGGCCCGCCCTCTACCAGGATTTCCGGCACTACTGCAAGACACGGAATCCGGAGCCCGGCACGCTGTGGACATGGGTCGGTGCCGACCGCCGGCGGATCATCAACCTCTTTACGCAGGAGCCGCCCCGGTCGGCCGGGCAGCACCCCGGTCGGGCGTCCGTCCAGCATGTGGGGCACGCACTGCGGGCCTTGCACAAGCTGGTGGCGGCTGAGGAGCTCAGCAGCCTTGCACTGCCCCGGCTGGCGACTGGAGTTGGTGGACTCGACTGGTCAGTGGTGCAGCCGCTCCTCACGCAGCACCTGGGCGATCTCGGCATCCCGGTCTTCATTTACGCCACCTACCATGCGGGCCAGGCCGCACAGGAACCGGGCATTCCGGCAGCTGAACCCCGGTAAGAGACTGGTGGGCGGCTAGAGCCGGCCGGTCGGCAGGACCGGATCCAGGTGCTCGCGGGCCCGCGCGAGAGCCCGGGTGAGTACCGCGTGCTCGTGTTCTCCGTGCCCGGATCTCAGGTAGAGCTCGGCGGCCCGGCAGACCGTCTCGAGGTCCTCGGCCCTGGCGTCCGGGCTGGCTGAGCTGCCCGCGCCGGGCGCCGGCACCCGGCCGGTGGGCAGCTGGCGCAGCAGCACGATGATCAGATCCGTGGAAGTGACGATGCCCACGACCGCATCGGCCAGGTCAACGACCGGCAGGGCGTGATAGCCCCCGTCAGCGAGCAGGCGGGCGGCATCGCCGAGGCTTGCGTCGGACCGCAGCGTCACCGGGTTGGGGCGCATCAGGTCGGCAACGCGCACCGCCTGGCGGGGTGACGGGGCCAAGCTGCCGCGGTCGGCCTGCAGCAGGTCCGTGGCGCTGAGGATGCCGGCCAGACGGCCGTCCCGCACAACCGGCAGGTGGTGCAGGCCGTTGCGCGCCATCAGTTCCGCCGCCTCCCGGAGCAGGGTGTCCGGCGCGACCACGACGGCCGGTACGGTCATGATCCGGCTGACAGGCTGGTCACGCATAATCTCAGCGCCGGTCCGGGCGTTGGCTGATCAACATTCCTGCCATGTTGTGCAAGAAGGAGTACCGGCAGGAACCGACGGGCTCACAGAAAGCGATACGGGAGCATTTACGCGGGAGCAGACGGCAAAGGCGCGTGACTGCCGTCTGCTCCCTGGCAGGCTGAACGTGCCCGAGAAGGCGGAGACAACAAGGCGCAGGATGCCTGCCAGGGCAACGAGGCCCAGGGTCCTGATGAAGGCGGCTTTGACCGAAGGATTGAGCGTATTGAGGCGGGCCGCCTGTGGCAGGGAAGAGCACAGGCGGCCGGGACATCCACCGGGGCCTCCGTATACTGGCTCGCCGTGATCGTACTTGCTCTCAAGCTGCTGCTCGTCCCGCTGTTGCTGGCCATGGTCACCCTCACGGCGCGCAGGTTCGGGGCCCGGGTGGCCGGCTGGCTGGGCAGCCTGCCCGTGGTGGCGGGGCCGGTCCTTCTGATCGTCACGCTCGAGCAGGGTGCCGGCTTTGGTGCGCGCGCCAGCGAATTCGCCCTCGCGGGCAT
The DNA here is from genome assembly GCA_964407855.1 of uncultured Chromatiaceae bacterium. Taxonomy (GTDB): domain Bacteria; phylum Pseudomonadota; class Gammaproteobacteria; order Steroidobacterales; genus SHZI01. Next base: position 29,998 of record CAYOXI010000009.1, on the reverse strand, counting down.
CCTGCCCACCGCCCTGTTCTGCGTCATCTACGCGCACGTCTGTACCCGCCAGCCGTGGACATGGACGATACTGGCCAGCGTCGGCGGCTGGATTCTGGCGGTGGCGGCCCTGATGAGGCTGCCCGATGGACGCCTGCTCGCGCTGGGGCTCGCAGTCGCCGCCCTGCTACTGGCACCCGGGCTGCTGCCGCCGCTGCCGTCCGCCTCACAGGCCCCCCGGCCCCATCGCCTCGATCTGCCGGCGCGCATGCTCATGGGGGCCCTGCTGGTCCTCATCTCCGGCTGGCTCGCCGCGCGCTTCGGGCCCCGGCTCGCGGGTTATGCCGCCCTGTTTCCGGTGATCACCTCGGTGGCTGCCGGCTTCACGCACGCCCTCGACGGCAGCGCTGCAACGCTGCGCTTTCTCGCCGGCGTCACGCGGGGTCTGTGGAGCGTCGGGGTGTTCTGCCTGGGGCTCGGCCTGCTCCTGCCACTCACAGGTATCGCCCTGGCGTTCACGCTCTCGAGCCTGCTGACGCTGGTGGCACACGGCCTGCTGCGACCGGCGGGCGATGGACACAGGGTGCCACCGGAAACGAATCCGGCACCGTGATGCTGTAGTTCAGAGGCTCCTCACTACTCGTTCCCGGCTGCGTACCAGGCGACGCCGTCCTTCCCGGGCCTGCGGCGGGCGCGCCCCCGGGCAATGAGGCAGTTAAGGTGTGCCAGCGACTCGCCGGTCGCGAGGCTCAGGATCTCGCTCGTCACCGCCCCAGGGAAGAGCGTGCCGAACAGATCTACGGCCCGCTGCGGCGCTGCCTGCAGGCGTTGTTCGATGCGTGTCAGGCAGAGCTCGTGGCCGTCGATCAGGGCCTGCAGCCGGGCGTGCGCGCCGACGAAGGGCTCGTTGTGGGCGGGCAGGACGAGCACGTCCGCGGGAATCTCCCGCTGCAGGCGCGCACAGGACTCCAGCCAGTCGCTGAGCGGGTCCGCCTCGGGTTCGGTAGGGAACACCGAAACGTTCGACGAGATGCGCGGCAGAAGCTGGTCGCCCGAGATGAAAACGTTGAGGTCAGGGCTCCAGAGGCAGAGGTGCTCCGGTGAGTGACCGTTGCCGCCGAGAACCTGCCAGGTCCGGCCACCAATCGCCAGGTGTTCACCGGCCGCGACGCGCCGGAACGAGTCGGGCATGGCTGACACCATCGTGCCGAATCTGCCGAACCGCCGGCGGTAGGTCGCCAGCGCTTCATCGTCCCACCCGGCGGCGCGGTAGAACTCAACGCCATCCTCCGGCGCTTCCCGCCCTGTGTCGGCCACCAGCATGCGGCATACGACGTACTCGAGCCGGGACATCCAGAGCGCGCAGCGAAAGCGGTCCGTGATCCAGCCGGCGAGCCCGACGTGATCCGGGTGCATGTGGGTGCAGAATACCCGCGTGACGGGTTTGCCCTTCAGCGCGGGGCTTGCAAAGATCGTGGTCCAGTGGGTGCGGGACTCGTCCGTCGCCACGCCGGTGTCCACCACCGTCCAGCCGTCCCCGTCCTCGAGCAGCCAGAGGTTGATCCAGCGCAACGTAAAGGGCAGGGGCATGCGGACCCAGAGAACGCCCGGCGCGACTTGCTTCGTTGCACCGGCCGGGGGCGGTTCGCCGCAGGGGTAATCGAGCCTGGCTCTGGGGCGGGCTTGCGCCGTGGACATGGGGTTCTCCTGTCGGCCCGGGTCTGGGTCCGCCGGTCGGGGCAGCAGCATACCCCTGTTAACACCTGCCGAGTGCCGCGACGACGAGTGCGAAGTACAGCTAAGCCATGCAGGATTCGTTGCCCAGGCATCCTCCCTGACATGTCATGGTGACAGCCCTAAAGCGGCCGTTCCAGAAACGCCATCGTTCGCTCCTCCCGGGTAACACACTCGCGAAGCTCCCGCGTCGTATGCTCCTGTCCGTCCCCGTAGTCGCTGAACCACCGTAGCGATTGCGGCATTACCGGCCCGGACGCCGCATGCGCGTTGCCGACGGCTGCAGCGAAACTCCCGAAAGACAGCTCCAGCTCCACCACCGCATTGGTACAAACGGGCTCGCAGCCCGGCCCATTTGGCTGGCTCGTCTGGTAGACCGGACGCCAGTGCCCCGCGCCAACCCGCTTCCCATCGTGCGTTACGACGACTGCGACCTCCGCGGGGGTCGTCGAGAAGATCACAGCGCCGAACGCGTGTGCGGCCGGCTCGAGGGCGCAGCCTGATTCGACAATCAGCGGCTCCCGCGCATCGCAGACCATCGCCTGACCGCCACAGGGCGGCAGCGGCAATGTCCCGGTGCACGCGACCCGCGCGCCGTCCTGCCCGATGTCGAACTGGTACTGCCCAGGCGGCCAGGCCTCAGCCGGCAGGACCCGAACGACCAGCCCGTCCTGGCACCCGATCTGGGTGCACGCACGCCCGGCCGGTGCTGTCGCGATTCCGTCGGACGGGGCCACCGGGCCCGGCGTGCACCCCGACAGCGCCAGCGTCGTCGCGAGCGCCGCCACACCACGGTTAACCCCTGTACGCATGCTCGAAGACCCCGCTGCTGGTCGCACCGACCAATATCCTACCCGTCATGCGGTTCCTGGATGCACCGACCGCCAGCGAGCATACTATCCAGCCACGAAGTCCGCGGTGCGACGAGGTTCCGGCAATGAAGACTCAACCGAACTCCGTGCTGGGCCTGTGGTCCAGGCTTGCCGCGATGCCCGGCGGCAAGTGGTTGTTCAGCCGCATCATTTGCCTGAAGGCGCCTTATTTCTCTTCGGTGCGGCCGTGCTTCATCGACCTCCGGCCTGGCTACTGCGAGGTCACCATCCGCAAGCGTCGTGCCGTGACCAACCATCTGGGCACCGTCCACGCCATCGCCATGTGCAACATGGCCGAGCTGGCGGCCGGGATCATGAGCGAGGCGACGGTGCCGTCCAGCCACCGGTGGATTCCCAGGAGCATGACCGTCGAGTACCTGAAGAAGGCCGGCACCAGCCTGCGCGCCGTGGCTGAGCTGGCCGTGGTGCCTGCCTTCGGTCCCGCAGCCGAACTCCCCGTGCCCGTGCGCGTGACTGACAGCAGTGGCGAGGTGGTGTGCCGCGCTGTGATCGGCATGTGGGTCTCCCCGAAGAAGGACGACAGTGTGCGCGCTGTTCGATAGCGAGTCGGCCGCGACATGACGCCGTCGTCTGAAGCGACCAGTGGCCCGCTCAGCTCCAGGCACCCGTCGCAGTGGTTGCACATGTACGCCGCACAATGGCCAGCCGTCCAGCTTCGCGGCCAGGGCCGGGCGAGTGATGGTAGGTTGCAGATGCAGACTCGAAGGCCAGAACATTGCGCATCACCATTTTCGACACCCCCATAGTCAATGCCATCGTGCGGTATGTGTCGACTGTCTTCATGCGAGTAACCGGCTGGAAAGTCGAAGGCTCGCTCCCATCGGGCGACGGCAGATTTGTCCTGATCGCAGCGCCCCATACGAGCAATTGGGATTTGCCGTACATGCTGATGGTCGCGTTCATATTGCGGCTGAATGTCTATTGGATGGGTAAATCGTCGCTCTTTTCGCCGCCGTTCGGCTCCATCATGCAATGGCTTGGCGGCATTCCGGTGAACCGCGAGCAATCCACAAATATGGTGAGTACCTCTGCTGAAGCAATCAGGAGTGCGACTGGCGCGATGCAGTTGGTCGTTCCACCTGAAGGCACGCGCAGCAAGACGCGGTACTGGAGAACCGGCTTCTACTACATTGCACTGGGCGCCGGCGTGCCCATCGTGATGGCCTACATGGATTACGAAAGAAAGCTGACGGGCCTCGGGCCGACGCTACATCCCAGCGGCGACATTGACGCCGACATGAAAATCATCAAAGCGTTCTATGCGCCGTTCAAGGGCAGGAATGCCAGGCAGTTTGAAGTCGCGGGCTAGATCAGGACGTCAGCGACGGGGCCGGACACCTGGCCTCGCGGGAACTGCCGTCCCGGCTCCAGAAAGGCATGAAGCCGCCGACCCCGGTGCGGGTCGACTACGGGGATGCCGGCGCTAGCCGGCGCGTGAGGCCCGGTCTTCTCCGGCGGGGTCCGTGGGTGCCACCAGCGGCACCGGCGGAAACTGCCAGCCGCGCAGCTCCCGCCTGCCGGGGCTCGGGATCACGTGCAGGCCGGTGCCGGGTGGCACCTCGGCGAGCTTGCCGGTGTCGATGCGCCAGCCCCGGGCCTCCCAGTCCTTCAGCTTGCGCCGGTAGCAGAGCTGGATGGCGTCGGCCTTCACGGAGAAGTCCGCGGTGGCGTTCTCGAAGGGTACGGGCGGCTCCAGGTTCTCGATGACCCGCCGGTCCTCCTCGACGATCACCCGGTTCTGCCGCTCGGAGACGAAGTCGAACAGCGGCGCGGTGAAGAAGTTGCGGGCGCTCACCAGGAAATAGCGGGTGGTGAAGAGGTCCACCGGTGTGTCGAAGGCGTACTGGTAGACGGACATCCGCTTGTGCAGGACCCACTGCTTCTTCCGGGCCGATGAAGATCTCCTCGGCTGCCGCACCCGTGGCGGACTAAACGTCCATACTGGGACTGCGTCCACCCGCAGTCCTGGTTCCACCCCATGAATTCGACCCGTGACGGACTCCTTGCCCGACTGCGACGCGTCGCAGCCTGGTCGCGCCTGCGCAGTCTGCCGGTGGACGCCTCGATGGCAGAACCGCCCCTGAGGTCGGAGCTGTTCAGCGCCGACCAGATGGAGGAACACGGCCGGTATCTCGCGGAATCGCACGTGCTTACGACGCGCCCTGCCCCGGACCAGCTGCTGCCCCGCCTGGCGGTTAACGAGGAAATTCTCCAGCAGGTGTTCGAGCAACTGACCGAGGCGGTCACGGCAGGCCGCCGCGTGACGCCTGCCGGCGACTGGCTGCTCGACAACTTCTACCTGATCGAGGACCAGATCCGGACCGCCAAGCGCCACCTGCCGAAGAACTACAGCAGGGAACTGCCGCGCCTCGCGAATGGAGCGTCGGCCGGCTTCCCCCGGGTCTGGGACATCGCGCTCGAGACGATCGCGCATGGCGACGGGCGGGTCGACCTGGTGGGTTTGACGCGTTTCGTTGCTGCGTACGAAAGCGTCTCGCCATTGAATCTCGGGGAACTCTGGGCGATTCCGATCATGCTGCGGCTCGCCCTGATCGATAGCCTCCGCCACGTGGCCCTGCGTATCGCGGCGGGGCGTATCGACCGGGACATCGCCAGCGAGTGGGTGCGCGCGATAATTACCGCCTTCGACCAGGATCCCAAGAGCCTGATCCTGGTCGTCGCGGACATGGCCCGTTCGAATCCCCCGATGTCCGCACCGTTCGTCTCCGAGTTCGTGCGGGGACTGCAGGGGCAGAGCCCGGCCCTCGCGCTGGCGTTGACCTGGGTCGAGCAACGACTGGCGGAGGATGGCCTGTCGACCGAGCAGCTGGTGCAGTCGGGCAACCAGATCCAGGCCGCGGACCAGGTCACCATCGGCAACTCGATCGGAAGCCTGCGATTCCTCGCCTCCGTCGACTGGCGCAGTTTCGTCGAGTTCACGAGCGTCGTGGATCAGGCACTGCAAATGAAAAGGCCGCCTTCGGGCGGCCTTTGTTTCTCTGGGCCTGGGCGCAGCGGCTCAAGCGGGTCTTCGGCATCGAGATTGAGACCTGCGAGCAGTGCGGGGGCCAGGTCAAGTTCATCGCCAGCATCGAGGACCCGGCGGTGATCGGCCGGATCCTCGGGCACCTGGCCCGGGTCGGGGCGGCGGGCAACCGGCCAGCCCGGCGGCCGTGGCGGCCGGGATCCTGCACCGCCAGACTCCGCTTAGGGGGTGGCGAAATGCCTATTCCCATCCCGGCTGACGGACTTGCTTGCGCGGCAGGCAGGGATGGTCTTTGATGCCGGCATGAGCGAACGCGAGCGATTCATCACCCACGCGGTCGAGAACCAGCCGCCCGCGCTGGTGCCCTACGATGCCTTTGCCACCGACACACCGCTGCGCGATGCACTGGTTCGCGAAGGCGGCGGCTGGGCGAACGACGAGGTCGCCGCCTACGGCCGGCTCGCGGGCGGCGAACTGATGCTGATGGGCGAGCTCGCGAACCGGCACCGCCCCGTGCTGGTGCCGGTGGACCGCTACGGCCATCGCATCGACCAGGTCGACTTCCATCCCGCCTACCACCAGCTGATGGCTACCGCGGTCCGGCACGGCGTCGCCGGCTTCGCCTGGCGCCATGCCGATCGTCCCGGCGCCCACGTCGCGCGCGCGGCCTTGATGTACCTGCACAACCAGGCCGACCAGGGCAGCAGCTGCCCCCTGACCATGACCTACGCCTGCGTGCCGGCGCTGCGGCACCAGCCGGAACTGGCGGAACAGTGGCTGCCGCGCGTGGCATCGAAGGACTACGACCCGCGTGCGGTGCCGGCCTGGGAAAAGTCCGGCAACACCATCGGCATGGGCATGACCGAGAAGCAGGGCGGCTCGGACGTGCGCGCCAACACCACCCGCGCCGTGCCGGTCGGCGCCGCCGGCGGCGGCCGGCTTTACGAGATGGTTGGCCACAAGTGGTTCTTCTCGGCGCCGATGTGCGACGCCTTCCTGGTGCTGGCGCAGGCACCGGGTGGATTGAGTTGCTTCCTGCTGCCGCGGTTCACGCCCGACGGCGAACGCAATGCCATCCGCATCCAGCGCCTGAAGGACAAACTGGGTGATTGGAGCAATGCCAGTTCCGAAGTCGAGTTCCAGGGGGCCTTGGCCTGGGCCGTCGGCGAAGAGGGCCGCGGCGTCGCCACCATCCTGCAGATGGTGGCGCTGACGCGCCTGGACTGCCTGACCGGTTCGGCCAGCCTGATGCGGCAGGCGCTGGTGCAGGCGATCCACCACGCCCGCCATCGCAGCGCGTTCGGCCGGCCGCTGTCTGTGCAACCCCTGATGCGCCGTGTGCTCGCGGATCTCGCGCTCGAATCCGAGGCCGCCACCGCGCTGGCGTTCCGCGTCGCGCGTGCGGTGGATGCCAGCGGGCGGGATGCCGGCGAAACGGCCCTCGCGCGCCTCACGACCGCGCTCGGGAAATTCTGGGTCTGCAAGCGGGCGCCGGCCTTCGTCAACGAGGCCCAGGAGTGCCTGGGCGGTGCCGGCTACGTCGAGGATTCACCGCTGCCGCGGCTGTACCGGCAGGCGCCGCTGAACTCCATCTGGGAGGGCAGCGGCAACATCCAGTGCCTGGACCTGCTGCGTGCGCTGGAGCGCGAGCCGGCGACGGCCGACGCGTTCTTCGCCGAACTCACGCTCGCCCAAGGCGGCCATGCGCTGCTTGACCGTGAAATCGCCGTGCTGCGTTCCGCGCTGGCGGTGCCGGCAGCCGAGCGCGAGGCCGCCGCGCGCCTGCTGGCCGAGCGCATGGCGCTGGCGCTGCAGGCCTCGCTGCTGCTGCGCCACGGCGACGGCGACGTCGGCGCGGCCTTCTGCGAAAGCCGGCTCGGAGACCAGCGCGGACTGGTGTTCGGCAGCGGCACGGCCAGCCTGCCCGAGGCGCAATTGCTGGAGCGCGCCTGGCCCTGAGGCATGGCATTGGGTGGTTTGTTCACGTCATTGCCGGCTGCCGCCGTCGAATGGACGCCCAAGGCCGAAGTCGGCCTGGTCAACTTTGTCATGGCGCGCCTGGCGGCACTGGTGCCGAAACCTCGGGTGCACCTGACCTGCTACCACGGGGTGTTCGCGCCCGACAGCCGGTGGCGGTCTGCGCGGCACAAATCCGGCGGCCTCGGGGCGATTGGTGCCGGTGGTCAGACTCGAACTGACACGACCTCGCGGCCGCGGGATTTTGAGTCCCGTGCGTCTACCAGTTTCGCCACACCGGCGCGGGTGGGCAGTCTACAGTAACATCCCGCGCCGATGCTTCCCGACGCCCTCCAGTTTGACCTGCCTCCCGAGCTGATCGCCCAGGACGCGCTGCCGGACCGCGCCGCGAGCCGGCTGCTGCACGTGGGTGAGGGGCTGGCCCATCTGCGTTTCCGGGATCTGCCCGGGCTGCTGCACCCGGGCGACCTGCTGGTCGCCAATGATTCCCGCGTGGTCCCCGCCCGGCTCCTGGGCCACAAGGCGAGCGGCGGACAGGTGGAGCTGATGCTGGAGCGGATCCTCGACGGGCACGAGGCGCTGGTGCAGCTCCGGGCCAGTCATCCACCAAAGGCGGGTGGCGAACTGCGCTTCGGCACTGAGGTGACGGCCATCATGCTCGGGCGCCAGGCGCAGTTTTTTCATTTGCGCTTCTCGCGGCCCATCGCGACGGTGCTGGAAGAGCAGGGTCACGTGCCGCTGCCCCCCTACATCCGCCGGCCTGACGAGCCGGGGGACCGGGCCCGCTACCAGACGGTTTATGCGCGGGATGCCGGCTCCGTGGCCGCGCCAACGGCCGGCCTGCATTTTGACGGGGCGCTGCTGGCCGCGCTGGCTGAGCGGCGCGTTGATTTCGCCACGCTGACGCTGCATGTCGGAGCCGGCACCTTTGCGCCGCTGCGCCCGGAGCAGCTGAAGACCGGACGGCTCCACGCCGAGCGCCTGACCGTCACGCCCGAACTTGCCACCGCCGTCAACGCCTGCCGCAGCCGCGGCGGACGGGTGATTGTCGTCGGCACGACGGCTGCCCGCGGGCTGGAAACCGCCGGGGCATCCGGCGAGCTGCGGCCCTTCAGCGGTGAGACGAGCCTCTTCATCCGGCCGGGATTCGCGTTCCGGATGGTGGATGCGCTGATTACCAACTTCCACCTGCCCGGCTCCAGCCTGCTGCTGCTGGTCGCAGCGCTGGGCGGCCTGGAACGGGTGCGGGCGGCCTACCAGTCCGCCATTGAAGAGCAGTACCGCTTCTACAGCTATGGTGACGCGATGTTCCTGGAGCCGCCTCGTGCAGTTTGAACTGCTGGCCACCGACGGCCCGGCCCGGCGCGGGCGCCTCACGCTCGCCCACGGCACGGTGGAGACGCCGGTCTTCATGCCGGTGGGCACCTACGGCACGGTGAAGACGATCACGCCCGAGGAGCTGGAGGGTCTCGGCGCCGAGATCATCCTGGGCAATACCTTTCACCTGATGATGCGGCCCGGGGGCGAGGTGGTGGAGTCGCTGGGCGGCCTGCACGGCTTCATGCACTGGCAGCGGCCGATCCTGACGGACTCCGGTGGCTTCCAGGTCTGGAGCCTGGCGACGAAAAACAAGGTCAGCGAAGCGGGTGTGGAGTTCCGGGCGCCGACCGACGGGAGCCTGGTATTCCTTTCGCCGGAGATCGCCATGGGCATGCAGGCCCGGCTGGGCAGCGACATCCAGATGATCTTCGACGAATGCACCAATTACCCGGCTACCGAAGACGAGGCACGGGCGTCGATGGAGTTGTCGCTGCGCTGGGCAGCCCGCAGCCGCACGGCCTTCGATGCCGGTCCGGCACCGGGCCGCGGCTCGGCGCTGTTTGGCATCGTGCAGGGGGGCATGCACGAGCCGCTGCGGGCTGCGTCCCTTGAGGGCCTGCTGGCGCTCGGCTTCGACGGTCTCGCGATTGGCGGACTCTCGGTGGGTGAGCCCGAACCGGAACGCCTGCGGATCCTTGCCCACACCGTACCCCGGATGCCGGCCGACCGGCCCCGCTACCTGATGGGGGTGGGGACCCCGGCGGATATCGTCAAGGCCGTGCTCCGGGGCGTGGACATGTTCGACTGCGTGATGCCCACCCGCAATGCCCGGAACGGCACCCTGTTTGTCGCCGACGGCGTCGTCCGGATCCGCAACGCCCGCTACCGGGATGACCCCCGCCCGATCGAGGAGGGGTGCGGCTGCTACACCTGCCGGCACTACAGCCGGGCCTACCTGCGCCACCTGGACCACTGCGGGGAGATGCTGGGTTCGCGGCTCAATACCATCCACAACCTGTACTTCTATATGCGGCTGATGGACCGTTTGCGCGGTAGCATTGAACAGGGCTCGCTGCAGGCCTGGGCGGCGGACTTCCTCGCCCGGCAGCAGGCCGGTCCTTCTGTGCCATAATGGCGCGCCATTTTTCCCGGGACGTTTTCCGCCAATGGGCTTTTTCATTCAGGACGCATGGGCGCAGGGTGCTGCTCCGGCTTCGGATCCGTGGCTCAGCATGCTGCCGCTGGTCATCATCTTCGTGGTCTTCTACTTCCTGCTGATCCGGCCGCAGCAGAAGCGCCAGAAGGAACACAAGGACATGGTGGCGAAGCTTTCCACCGGCGACGAGGTCGTAACGGCCGGTGGCGTGCTCGGCAAGGTCACCGATACGGGTGATGCCTTCATCCGGGTGGAAATCGCCAACGGTGTGCAGATCATCGTGCAGCGGCATACCATCGGCGCTGTACTGCCCAAGGGCACGATCAAGAACGCCTGAGGGCCGCTCCGGCCTGACTGCCGCCCAGTTCCCGACCGAATCTCATGAACCGCTATCCCCTCTGGAAGAACCTGCTGATTGTTGCCATCCTGGTGGTGGCGACGATCGTCTCCCTGCCCAACCTGTTCGGCGAAGAGCCGGCGGTGCAGGTCAGCCTCACCAGCGGTCAGCCCCTGGGGGGCAGTGGCCTGATCCGGGTGCAGGAAACCCTGGCAGCGACCGGGACACCCACCAGTTCCGTGTACACCGAGAGCGGCCGGGTCACGGTGCGCTTCCCGTCGGTGGACGACCAGCTCGGTGCGGCCGACCAGCTGCGCGATGCCCTTGGCGACGAGTACGTGGTGGCAGTCACGCTGGCGCCGCGCACGCCGGCTTTCCTGCGGACCCTCGGCCTCAAGCCCGTACCGCTCGGCCTCGACCTGCGGGGCGGCGTGCATTTTCTCTTCGAGGTCGATATGTCCGCGGCGCTCCGGCAGCGGCTGGACGTCTACGCCACGGATTTCAACAAGCTGCTGCGTGATGAGCGCATTCGCCGCTCGGTCTCGGTCGTCGGCCGCGAGCTGCAGATCCGGATTCCGGATGCGGCCGATGCGGAGCGCGCCGAGCAGCTGCTGCGCAGGGCTGATCCCGACCTGGAGTTCGATATCCGCAGCGCTCCCGACGGCGGCAGCCTGATCGTCGGCCGCATGACCGAAACCCAGATCCGCGACCGGCAGGACTTCGCGATCCAGCAGAACACCACGACGCTGCGCAACCGGGTCAACGAACTGGGCGTGGCCGAACCGGTGGTCCAGCGCCAGGGCGTGGACCGGATCGTCGTGCAGCTGCCCGGCGTCCAGGATCCGGGCCAGGCGGAGCGGGTGCTGGGCGCCACCGCGACGCTGGAATACCGGCTGGTCTGCGACGGTGAGAATGCCTTCGAGGCGGAGCAGTCCGGCCGCACCCCGCTCGGCTGCGAGCTGTTCCGCGCCCGGGATGGCTCGCCGGTACTGCTGCGCCGGCGCACCATCGTCACCGGCGACCAGCTGATTGATGCAAGCCAGGGCTTCTCCGAGGGGCAGCCCGCCGTGTTTGTCCGCCTCGACAGCAAGGGTGCCCGCAGCATGCTGGAGACCACCAAGGCCAATCTCAAGAAGCCGATGGCGGTGGTCTTCGTCGAACAGAAGCGCGACACGGTCGAGCGCAACGGCCAGATGGTCGAGGTGCCCCGGGTGGAACGCAAGGTGGTCAGCGTGGCCACGATCAACGGGGTGTTCAGCAGCAACTTCCAGACCACGGGCCTTGACGTGCAGGAGGCCCGCGACCTGGCCCTGCTGCTGCGCGCCGGCGCGCTGGCCACGCCCATCTACAAGGTCGAGGAGCGGACGGTGGGTCCGAGCCTGGGGCAGGACAACATCAACCGGGGTGCCATGTCCCTGCTGATTGGCTTCCTGGCCGTCGCCGTGTTCATGGTCTTCTACTACAAGACCTTCGGCCTCATCGCCAACGTGGGTCTGGTGGTCAACGTGATCCTGATCGTGGCCCTGCTGTCAATGCTGCAGGCGGCCCTCACACTGCCGGGCATCGCCGGCGTGGTACTTACGATCGGCATGGCGGTGGACGCCAACGTACTGATCAACGAGCGCATCCGGGAAGAGGTGCGCAATGGCAACTCACCCCAGGCAGCGATCAGCGCCGGCTATGACAAGGCCTTCATGACGATCCTGGACGCCAATATCACCACCTTCATTGCCGGTCTGGTGCTGTTCCTGTTTGGCACCGGCCCGATCAAGGGCTTTGCCGTGGTGCTGATGCTCGGCATCCTCACCTCGCTGTTCAGTGCGCTCTGGGTGACCCGGGCCATGGTCAACTGGGTGTTCGGCACCCGCAAGCTGGCCACGTTGCCGGTCTGAGGACACCCCACATGGAATTCTTTCGCAAGGTCACCCGTATCGACTTTCTCGGCAAGCGGAAGCCGGCCTTCTTCCTGTCGGCGTTCCTGATGGTGGGTTCGCTGATCCTCGTGATTCCGGGCGTCCGTGGCCTCAACTTCGGCATCGATTTCACCGGCGGTGTGCTGGTCGAGATCGGCTACGGCGGGCCGGCGAAGCTCGCGGACGTGCGTGGCCTGCTCGCTGCCAATGGCTTCGGGGACGCCCAGGTGCAGAACTTCGGCTCCGCCACGGATGTCCTGATTCGCGTGCTGCCCAGGGAAGGCGAGGCGAGCGAGGCAATTTCCGGCCGGATCATGGCCATCCTGCAGACCGGGGATCCTTCGGTGCAACTGCGGCGCACCGAGTTTGTCGGGCCCCAGGTGGGTTCAGAGCTGGCAGAAAAGGGTGCTCTGGCCCTGCTCTTTGCGATGCTGATGATGCTGATCTACATCATGTTCCGCTTCCAGTGGAAGTTTGCGGTGGGAGCCATCGTCGCGACCCTCCATGATCCGATCATCACACTCGGCATCTTCGCGCTGCTTGGCCTGACCTTTGACCTGTCGGTGCTGGCGGCCATGCTGGCGGTTATCGGCTATTCGGTGAATGACACCATCGTGGTCTTCGACCGGATCCGGGAGAACTTCCGCCGCGTGCGGCGCGGGACGCCACTGGACATCATGAACCTGTCCATCAACGAAACCCTGAGCCGCACAATCATGACCAGCGGCACGACCAGCATCGTCGTGCTGGCGATGCTGTTTCTCGGTGGCGAGACCCTGCGGGGCTTCGCGACCGCGCTGCTGATCGGCATTGCGGTGGGTACCTACTCGTCCATCTATGTCGCCAGTGCCACGGCGCTGGAACTCAAGGCGAGCCCCTCGGACCTGCTGCCGCCAGCCGAGGACAAGAACGAGGCGGACGCGCTGCCCTGAGGGGCCGCTGCCGGCGGGCCCTGCCGGTGTCAGGTGCCGGTCGCCGCGGCGTTCAGGTGCGGCGCCAGCAGCACCCGCAAGGCCTCATGCATCTTCGGATTGCCTGCCAGCACGTCGCCACTTTCCAGATGGCTCTCGCCACCGGTCAGCCCGGTAATGAGGCCGCCCGCTTCCTGGATCATCAACGTACCCCCCGCCGTATCCCAGATCTCCAGGCCAAACTCGAAGAAGCCGTCCAGGCGACCCGCGGCTACGTAGGACAGGTCGAGCGCGGCCGACCCCGGTCGCCGGACCCCGGCGGTGTTCTCCATCACGCTGCCCAGCATCCGCAGGTAGACGGGCATCCAGCGCCGGTTGCTGCGGAAGGGAAAACCGGTGCCGATCAGGGCGCCGTCGAGTTCCTTGCGTTCGCTGACGCGGATGCGCTTGCCATCCAGCTGGGCGCCCCGGCCCCGCATGGCGGTGAAGAGTTCCTGCCGGCAGGGGTCGTAGACCACCGCCACTTCCAGGGTATCCCGCCGGCGCAGGGCGATCGAGACGCAGAAGGTCGGAAAGCCGTGCAGGAAGTTCGTGGTGCCGTCCAGCGGGTCGACGATCCAGGTGAACTCGCTGCTGCCGGAGTGGCCGGATTCCTCGGCGAGGAAGGCATGATCCGGATAGCGCTTGCGGATGCTGTCCATCACGGCCTGCTCGGCGGCGTGATCCACCTGCGTGACGTAATCGTTGCGGGCCTTGGCCTTGACCTCCAGCTGGTCGAGGCGGGAGAGGGCGCGGATGGCGATATCCCCGGCGCGGCGCGCGGCCTGGACAGCGGTGTTGAGCAGGGCCTGCATGGGGGCGCCATTGTACAGAGCGGCGCTCCGACTGCTAGCGGCCGCCAGCGGCGGCATACAATGCCGGTTCATGGAGCTTGCACCGATGACCAGCACAGAAGCCATCCGCTTTGTCCTCTTCGAGCCGACGCACCCGGGCAATATCGGCTCGGTGGCCCGGGCCATGAAGACCATGGGCTTCGCCGAGCTGGTGCTGGTCAATCCCCCTGCGGACTGGCTGTGCGAGGAATCCCGTGCGCTCGCCTCCGGCGCCCAGGAGGTGCTCGCGGCTGCCCGGGTCGTTGCGGGCCTGCCAGCTGCGCTCGAGGGTTGCGGCCTGGTCCTCGGCGCCAGTGCCCGTCACCGGCGCATCGGCTGCCCGGAAATGGATCCCCGCGAGTGCGCCCGCGAGGTGATGACCCAGTCGCCGGTCAGGCCCGCCGCGCTGCTCTTCGGTCCGGAGCGTTCCGGCCTTGCCAACGAGCAGCTGGATCTCTGCAATGCCATTGTCTACATCCCGGCCAACCCGGCCTACAGTTCGCTGAACCTGGCCCAGGCCGTACAGATCATTGCCTACGAACTCCGCCAGCTGCAGATCCTCGAGCGCGACCTGCCCCCGCCCGAGGCGCCGCTGGCCGGACCCGACCAGCTGGAACTCTTCTACGCGCATCTGGAGCGGGTCCTGCTGGGCAGCGGCTTTCTCAATCCCCGCAATCCCCGCCACCTGATGCGGCGCCTGCGCCGGCTCTTCAACCGGACCCGGCTGGACGACAACGAACTGAACATCCTGCGGGGCATCCTGAGCAGTCTGGTGCCGGGCTCCGGCGACAACCCCGGGCCGCGATGATCCGGCCGGACGGCAATCCGCTGTACCTCGACTATGCGGCCAGCACGCCGCTGGCGCCGGAGGTCCTGGAGGCGATGCTGCGCATCCTCAGCACGCCGGCCCTGGCAGCCAACCCGTCGGCGACCACCCACGAACCCGGTCGGGCGGCCCAGCGGGAAGTGGAGGCCGCCCGGGGGCAGGTGGCCGGCCTGATCGGCGCGGATCCCGGCGAGATGGTTTTCACCTCCGGGGCCACCGAAGCCGACAACCTGGCGATCCTCGGTGCCGCCAGCTTCCGCGCTGCCCGGGGCCGGCACCTGATCACCGCCCTGACCGAGCACACGGCCGTGATCGCGAGCTGCCGCCATCTCGAGTCGCGGGGCTGGCGCATCACCTGGCTCCGCCCGGACGGGGACGGCATTATTTTTCCGGCCCAGGTGGAGGCTGCCCTGCAGCCGGATACCGTGCTGGTCTCGATCATGCAGGCCAATAACGAGACCGGCGTGGTCCAGGATGTCGGCGCCATCGGCGCCCTCTGTCGTCGCCATGACCTGCTGTTCCACGTGGATGCGGCCCAGGGCGCCGGACGGCTGCCCCTTCCCGTGCGGGACCTGCAGATTGACCTGCTGTCGCTGTCCGCCCACAAGCTCTACGGCCCCAAGGGTGTGGGCGCGCTGTTCATTGACGGCGAGCGGGTGCGCCGGGTGGCGCCGCTGCTGTTCGGTGGTGGCCAGGAGCGGGGCCTGCGTCCCGGTACGGTGCCGACCCACCAGGTCGTCGGCATGGGGGCCGCTTTCGCGCTGGCCGCAGCGCGGCTGCCCGAACGCAATGCCCACGTCCTGCAGCTGCGGGACCGGCTCTGGGCCCGGCTCAGCGGCATCCCGGGCGTGCTCCGCAATGGCTGCCTCCGCCGGAACACCGGGCACATCCTCAACGTGAGCGTGACGGAGGTGGAAGGGGAGAGCCTGTTTCTCGCGCTGGGATCGCTGGCCGTGAGCGGCGGCGCCGCCTGCACCAGTCTGACCGACGAGCCGTCCCAGGTACTCCAGGCGATGGGACGCTCCCGGGAACTCGCCCGGAGCTCGGTGCGTTTCTCCTTCGGCGAGCCGACCACGATCGCGGCGATCGACCAGGCGGCGGCACATTTCGAGGCGGCTGTCAGCCATCTCCGCCAGCTGGCCCCCGCGGCCATGGGCCCGTGACGGACGCCGGCCCCTACTCCTACCCGTACCCCTACCCGCCGGAGGTGCTCCGCCGCTTTTTCGCCCGGCCACCGGGCCCACTGGCGCCGGCCACCGGCAAGGGCCTGCTGGTGCGCGGTACCGCCGGCCGGCCGGAAACCGGCACCCGGGTGGCCTTCGCTGCGCTGTTATCGGGGGGGCGAATCGAGGCGCTGCACTACGGGGTGTATGGCTGCCCGTACACGGTGGCGGCCTGCAGCCTGGCCGCCGAACGCCTCAGGGGCCAGCCGGTGGCCCGCCTCGGCAGCCTGGATCCCGGGGAACTGGCTGCCGCTCTCATGGTTCCAAGGGAACGGGCAGGAAGTCTGCTTATCGTGCAGGATGCCTTGCACAACTGCTTGGCGGATTGGGACAATGCACAATCACGGGTATCCCCCTGAAGGAGATGACGGTGGCGGTCACCCTGACCGATAACGCCCTTGACCGGGTGCGCGCATTCATTGCCGGGGCCCGCCCCGGGGCCGGCCTGCGCATTGGCATCAAGCGCACGGGCTGCTCGGGCCTGGCTTATGTCGTCAACTACGCCGACGAGACCAGCCCCGACGACGTGGTGTTCGACCAGGAGGGGGTGCGGGTGGTCGTGGACCGGGCCGCCCTGGCCGTGATCGACGGCACCGTCGTGGACTTCGTCCGGGATGGCCTCAACGAGGCCTTCCGCTTCCGCAATCCCAACGCCCGGGGCGAGTGTGGCTGCGGCGAGAGTTTCACGGTCTGAGTGCCTGCGCTTCGCGCGGACACCCGCCCACCGACAGGGCCCGCTGACGTGGTCTGACTTTTCCCCGACGATTATCTGGCAGGAGTTTCGATGACGACCCAACGTACCCTTTCCATCATCAAGCCCGACGGCGTGCAGAAGAACGTGATCGGCGAGGTCTACCGGCGCTTCGAGCAGGCCGGACTGCGCATCATTGCCGCCCGCATGCTCCACCTGAGCACCGCGCAGGCAGAGGCCTTTTACGCCGTCCACCGCGAGCGTCCGTTCTACCGGGACCTGGTCAGCTACATGACCACCGGCCCGGTGATCGCCCAGGTGCTGGAAGGGGAGAATGCCATCGAGGCCCACCGCCGGATCATGGGTGCCACCGATCCGAAGAAGGCCGACGCCGGTACGATCCGCAAGGATCTGGCCACCAGCATCGAGGAGAACGTGGTGCATGGCTCTGACAGTCCCGACACCGCGCGGCAGGAAATCGCCTTTTTCTTTGCCCAGGCCGACATCTGTCCGCGCACCCGGTAAACGTGCATGAACGGCACGGCTGATCTCTCCCCCCTGGGCCTGCCCCGGTCCGAGCTCGAGCAGTTGTTTGCCGGCCTGGGGGAAAAGCCCTTCCGGGCCCGCCAGCTGATGCGCTGGATCTACGGGCGGGGGGTGCTCGACCCGGGATTGATGACGGACCTGTCCGGGGCCCTGCGGGAGCAGCTGCTGGCCCGCGCCTCGTTTGCCCTGCCGGGCATTGATACGGTCCAGGTGTCGGCCGATGGCACCACCAAGTGGCGACTGGCGGCCGGGGGCGGGCAGCTCATCGAGACCGTGTTCATTCCGGAGGAGGGGCGGGGCACGCTCTGCGTGTCCTCCCAGGTGGGCTGTGCGCTGGACTGCTCCTTCTGTGCCACCGGGGCCCAGGGCTTCAACCGGAACCTGAGTGCGGCCGAGATCATCGGTCAGGTGGTGCTGGCCCAGCGGGAACTGGCCCAGCGCTCACCGATCACCAACGTGGTGTTCATGGGTATGGGCGAGCCGCTGGCCAACTTCCGCAACGTGGTGCAGGCCTGCAGCGTGCTGGTCGATGACCTCGGCTATCAGCTGTCCCGCAGGCGCGTGACGGTGAGCACCTCGGGCCTGGTTCCCCAGATCCGCCGGCTGGCCGAAGTGAGCAACGTGGCCCTGGCCGTGTCACTTCACGCACCGGACGACGCACTCCGCAACGAGCTGGTGCCCATCAACCGGCGGCACCCCATCGGCGAACTGCTGCCCGCCTGCTGGGACTATGCGGAAGCCACCAACGCCGTCGGCATCACCTTTGAATACGTGATGCTCGCCGGCATCAACGATGCGGAGGCGCAGGCGAGGCAGCTGGTGCCGCTGCTCGTCAACCGGCCCGCGAAGGTCAACCTGATTCCCTTCAATTCCTTTCCCGGCAGCCGCTATCGCCGGTCACCGGCAGACGTGGTGCAGCGCTTCCAGCGGGTGCTGCAGGATGCCGGCATCATCACCATCACCCGGCGTACCCGGGGCGATGACATTGCGGCCGCCTGTGGCCAGCTGGCCGGGCAGGTCAGTAACCGGGTGCGGGCGCCGCTCGGCCACAAGCTGCAGGAGATCCGATGGCTGTCCTGAAGAACGTGGCGGTCCTGCTGGCTGCGGCTGCGGTGCTCCAGGCCTGCATCTCGGGCAGTACCAGCCAGACGACGGCAACGCCCGCGTCGCCCGAGGAGGCGTCCCAGTACAACCTGCAGCTCGGCATCGGCTATCTCCGCCAGGGCAATCTGCAGGCCGCGCGACAGAAGCTGGAGAAGGCCGTCGAGCAGCAGCCGGGACTCGCCACCGGCCACGCGGCGCTGGGGGTCGTTTTCGAGCGACTGGAGGATCCGGCCGGAGCCGAGCGTCACTTCCGTCGCGCGGTGGAACTGGACGGCCGGGATCCGGACAACCTGAATGCACTGGCCGTGTTTACCTGCAACCAGAAGCAGAAGCCGGAGGAGGCGCTGCGCCTGTTCGACCGGGCGATCGCCATTCCGCTGTCAGTGCGCAGCGCGAACCGCACGATGCTCTACACCAACGCCGGCACCTGTGCGAAGCGCGTCGATCTCAGCCGGTCGGAAGCCTACCTGCGGGGTGCGCTGGTCCAGGACCCGCGCTTCCCCGACGCGCTGCTGCAGCTGGCCGATGTGATGCTGGAACAGGGCAATCCGCTCCAGGCACGGGGCTTCCTGGAGCGCTACCTCGACGGCTCCCCGGCGACGCCGGGCTCCCTGCTGCTGGGCTTCCGGATCGAGCAGGCCCTGCAGGATCCAGGCGCCGCGCGCGACTACCGCGACCGGCTCCAGCGGGAGTTTCCCGGCTCGCCGGAGACCCGGGTGCTGCTCGACCAGGTCGGGCGGACCGGCTGACCGGCCGGAGGCGCGGGCTGGGTTCCTCGATGGCTGACGGCAGAAAAGACACCGGCCTGGGCCTTGGCGAGCGCCTGCGTTCGGCACGCAAGGCCCGGGCTCTTAGCCTGGAGCAGGCAGCGGAGGCCCTGCGCCTGCCGCTCGACACCGTGCGTGCCCTCGAGGAGGAACGCTTTGCCGTGCTGGGTGCCGCCGTCTTTGTGCGCGGCCACCTCAAGGCCTATGCGCGCCTGCTCGGCCTGTCGGAGGAGGCGGTGCTGGCGGCCTGGAGGGCCGCAGACGCCGGTGCCGATGCGCAGCCGGCCGTGGCCCGGAAGCTGGAGCAGCCGCTGCGGCCCGCCCCGGGCGCGCTGGCGGTCGTGGTGGTGGCAGCCATCGTGCTGCTGGTCGCCATCGCCTGGTGGCTGGCGGGATCGGGACCCACGCCATGAATGACAGCCTGCAGGCCATCCGGGGCATGGAGGACATCCTGCCGCCGGCCACCGCCGCCTGGCAGCACGTGGAAGGCGTCATTCGCCGCCTGTTGCTCGAGTATGGCTATGCGGAGATCCGCGTCCCTGTCGTGGAGCGGACCGAACTGTTCCGGCGGTCCATCGGCGAGGTGACGGATATCGTCGAGAAGGAGATGTACACCTTCGACGATCGCAACGGCTTGTCACTGACGCTGCGTCCCGAGGCGACGGCGGGCATCGTGCGGGCCTGCATGGAGCACGGCCTGCTGCGCAACCAGCGCCACAAGTTCTTCACCACCGGACCCATGTTCCGTTACGAGAAGCCCCAGAAGGGCCGCTATCGCCAGTTTCACCAGTTTGACGTGGAGGCTCTCGGCTTTGCCGGCCCGGACATTGATGCGGAACTGCTGATCCTCCAGAACCGCCTCTGGCAGCGGCTGGGTGTCCGCCACCTGGCCCTGCAGATCAACACGCTGGGCACCACCGAATCCCGCCAGCAGTACCGGACCGCGCTGGCCGACTGGTTCCGGGGTCGCCTGGGTGAGCTGGACGAGGACAGTCGCCGACGCCTGGACCGGAACCCCCTGCGGATCCTCGACAGCAAGAACCCGGCCATGCAGCCGCTCATTCAGGCTGCGCCCCGGCTCACCGATTACCTCGATCCGGAGTCCGCCGCCCACTTTGCCGGGCTGCGCACGCTGCTGGACGATGCCGAAGTGGCCTATACGGTCAATCCCCGCCTGGTGCGCGGCCTCGACTACTACGGCCGGACGGTGTTCGAGTGGGTCACCGACCAGCTTGGTACGCAGGGGGCGGTCTGCGCCGGCGGCCGGTATGATGGCCTGGTCGCGCACCTGGGCGGCGAGGCCACGCCGGCCATCGGCTTTGCCATCGGGCTCGAACGCCTGGTGGCGCTGGTTGACCTGGCTGGCACGCCGGTTCCCGGTCACGGCCCGGAAGTTTATGTGGTGGCCGTGGGCGAGGGCGCGCTGCGCGCCGCCTTCCGTGTTGCCGAGAGCCTGCGCAGTGCGGATCCGCCCCTGCGGGTGGAGGTGCATTGTGGCGGAGGTGGCTTCAAGGCACAGATGAAGCGGGCGGACCGCAGTGGCGCGCTGGTGGCCGTGATCATCGGTGAAGAAGAAGTGGCTGGTGGCACCGCGGTGCTCAAGCCGCTGCGGGTGAGCGCAGAACAGCAGCAGGTGCCGGTTGCCGGCCTCATCGCTGGCCTGCGCCCGTGGCTCACGCTGAGCTACTGAAGGCCGACTTGCTGAGGCCGGTGGGCTGACACCCGGACTGACTCATAACCCTGACAGGAAATTTGCCGTGGATGAACTGCTGACAGATCAACAACAGGCGGACAGGGTCAAAGGCTGGCTCCGCAGCAACGGTCCCTTCCTGGCCGGTGGCATCATCCTCGGCCTGGGCATCCTGTTCGGCTGGAACCAGTGGCAGGGCTGGGGCGGACAGCGAGCCGAGCTCGCCTCGGACTTTTACGAGGAGTTCATGGTGACCGCCCGCAGCAACCAGATCGAGACTGCCGAGTTGCAGCTGGCGGACCTGGTTCGCGAATTTGGTTCCTCGCCCTATGTGGACCAGGCGAGACTGGTCATGGCGAAGCTCTACCTGGACCGCAGCCTCCCGGAGAAGGCGGCCGAACAACTGGAGGCGGTGGTGGACAAGGCCACGACGCCGGAGATCCGGAACATTGCGCGCCTGCGCCTCGCCCGGGTGCTGATCTACCAGGAGCAGTACGACGCCGCGCTGAAAGCCCTCCCGGATCCGGGCGCGCGCTCCTTCAGGCCCGCCTTCCATGAGATCCGCGGTGATGCCTATGCGGCACTTGGCCGGCACGCTGAGGCACGCAGCGAGTACCAGCAGGCGCTGACCGCCGGCGTGGGCGCCGCCGTGATTGATGCGTCCTACGTGCAGGCCAAGCTGGATGCCCTCGGCGTACCGGACGGAGCGCCGGCGCCGTGATGCGCCACCATCAGCCGCTGCCGGCTGGTCCCGGGCCGCTGCTGCGGCTGGTCGCGCTGCTGCTGCTCGCGGCCGTCTTCAATACGGGCTGTAGCATCTTCAAGGACAAGGACAAGGACGAGGATCCGGTTGCCAGGCTGGCTGATTTCAAGGCGACCATCCAGGTGAAGAAAGTCTGGTCTGCCGGACTGGGCGGAGACAGCGAGAAGCTGCGCCTCGCCCTCGGACCCGCGACCGACGGTACCCGCGTGTTCGCCGCCGCCCATGACGGCCAGGTCGCCGCCTTCGAGGCAACCAGTGGCGAACGGTTGTGGCGGCGCAAGACCAGGCTGCCGCTGTCCGGGGGGCCGGCGACCGATGGCGATGTGGTGGTGATCGGCAGCAGCAACGGCGACGTTCTGGCGCTGGCAGCGGACGATGGGAGCGAGCGCTGGCGGCAGAGTGTCACCAGCGAGGTGCTGGCCGCGCCGGCGGTGGCCGGCGACCTGGTGCTGGTCCGGTCCGTGGATGGCAGGCTGACAGCCCTCGACCGCAATGATGGCACCCGGCGCTGGTTCGTCCAGCAGGTGATGCCACGCCTCTCGGTGCGCGGCACAGCCGCGCCGGTGGCAGTCGGTGATGTGGTGGTCTGCGGTTTCGACAACGGCAAGCTCGCGGCCTACCAGCTGGCCGACGGCAGCCTGGTGTGGGAAACGCTGCTGGACCCGCCCTCGGGCCGCAACGAGATCGAGCGCCTCGCCGACATCAATGCCACGGTACGGACGGTGGGCGATGATATCTATGCCGTGACGACCCGGGGCAAGGTGATGTCCGTGGCGCTTGAGTCCGGCCAGCCGCTGTGGACCCAGGAGGCACGCAGCCACGAGGGCCTGGGTGTCGACAGCCAGAATGCCTACGTCGCGGGCACTGCAGGCGAGCTGGTCGCCTTTACCCGTCAGGGCGGTGTTGAACTCTGGCGGCACCGGATCCTGAACCGGCGGGATATTTCCGGACCGACCCCATACCGCAGCTCGGTGGTCGTCGGCGACTTCGAGGGCTTCGTACATTTCTTCGCCACCGACACGGGTGAGCCCCAGGTCCGGGTGAAGGCCGGTGGGGGCCGGGTGACCTCGCCGCCGCTGGCCGTCAACGAGCTGCTCTTCGTGCAGACCGACGGCGGCACGCTCACAGCCTTCCGCCAGGAGTCAGCCCGGTAGGGGCCATCCACCGTGCTTCCGGTCATCGCACTCGTTGGCCGGCCCAACGTTGGCAAGTCCACGCTGTTCAATGCCCTGACCGGCACGCGGGATGCACTGGTCGCGGATTTTCCCGGCCTGACCCGCGACCGCCTCTACGGCTATGCCCAGCTCGGCGGGCAACTGTGCATCCTGATCGATACCGGCGGACTCACCGGTGGCAGCGACGCGATGAGCGCCCTCATCGACCGGCAGGTTGACTACGCGGTGGACGAGGCGGATGTCGTGGTGCTGGTGGTGGAGGCGGGCGACGAGCCGCTGCCGGACGACCATGCCATCGTGGCCCGCATCCGCCGGGCCGGCAAGCGCGCGGTGCTGGCGATCAACAAGGCCGAGGGCCGCAACCCCGGGCAGCTGGCGGCCGGGTTCTATGTGCTGGGTCTCGGCGAGCCGGTGGCGATTTCCGCTACCCAGGGTGACCGGCTGGCCGCGCTGGGTGAGCGCATCCTCGGCGCACTGCCGGTGCGGGATGACAGCGCCGACCCGGATCAGGCGCCGGTCCTCACCGGCACGCGGATTGCGGTGATCGGCCGGCCCAATGTCGGCAAGTCCACGCTCATCAACCGCTACCTCGGCGAGGAGCGGCTGCTCACCTCCGACCAGGCCGGCACGACCCGCGACAGCATCCGGGTGCCCTTCAGCCACGACGGGCACGCTTTCGTGCTGATCGACACGGCCGGCATCCGGCGCAAGGCCCGGGTCTCGGAGATGGTCGAGCGCTTCAGCATCGTCAAGTCACTGCAGGCACTCGAAGAGGCCGACGCGGTACTGCTGCTGCTGGATGCCCGGGACGGTGTGACGGAACAGGACGTGTCCCTGGTCGGACTCGTGCTGGAGCGGGGCCGGGCACTGGCGATCGGCATCAACAAGTGGGACCACCTGCCCACGGACCAGCGCGCCGCGACCCGGGACGCACTGGACCGGCGCCTGCCCTTCATGGATTTTGCGGAGCTGCACTACATTTCCGCCCTGCACGGGACGGCGGTGTATGACCTGCTGGCGAGCGGCCGGAAGGCCGCCGCCGCCGCGGTGCGGGACCTGCCAACGCCGGACCTGAACCGGGTGCTCCGCGAGGCGGTACAGGCCTATCCCACGCCCGTGGCCCAGCGCAGCCGCATCAAGCTCACCTATGCCCACCAGGGCGGCCGTCGCCCACCGCTGATCGTGATTCACGGCAATCAGACCGATGCCCTGCCGGAGAGTTACCGGCGCTACCTGATGGGTTACTTCCGCAAGGCCTTCCGCCTGCGGGGCACGCCGATCCGGATCGAACTGCGCGCCGGCAAGAACCCCTTCGCCGGCCGTCGCAACAAGCTGACGCCCCGGCAGATCAAGCGCCGGGAACGGATCCGGTCCATCGGCAAGCGCCGGAACTGACCCATATCCATATAACCAAACGGTGGTCCGGGTCGGGGGGGCGCGCCGCATAATTCCGGCCCCATGACGGCCGCACGCAAGTTCTATCAGCATCCCGGCCGCTTCGAAATGCATCGGGGTGGTGTGCTCGAGCGCCCGGTCATTGCCTACGAGACGTGGGGGCAGCTGGATCCGGAACGGGGCAACGCCGTGCTGATCTTCACCGGCATGTCGCCCTCGGCGCACGCCACCTCCTCGCCGGAGGATGCCTCCCCGGGCTGGTGGGAGCAGATCGTGGGGCCCGCCCGGCCCATTGATACCCGGCGCTTCTTCGTGATCTGCGTGAATTCGCTCGGCAGCTGCTTCGGCTCGGCGGGGCCTTCATCCATTGATCCGGTCACGGGTGCGCCCTACGGCGTGTCATTCCCGGTGCTGTCCCTCGAAGACGTGGCCGCAGCGGGCAAGCTCGTGCTCGATCATCTGGGCATCGGGCAGCTGCACGCACTGGTCGGCCCGTCCATGGGCGGCATGACCGCCCTCGCACTGGCCATGCAGCACGCGGACATCGCCCGCAACCTGGCGCTGATTTCCACCGCGGCGCGGTCCCTGCCCTATGCCATTGCGTTGCGGTCACTGCAACGGGAGCTGATCCGCCGCGACCCGGCCTGGGCGGAGGGCAGTTATGCCGGCACGCCGGGGCCGGTGACTGGCATGCTGCTCGCCCGCAAGCTCGGCATGATCACCTACCGCTCGGCCCGGGAGTGGCAGCAGCGCTTCGGGCGTGAGCGGGTCCCGGAGGAGCACCAGACCGGGGATGCCTGGTCAATGGATTTCGCGGTGGAGTCCTACCTGGAAGCGCAGGCGCAGAAGTTCATCGGCCAGTTTGATGCCAACAGCTACCTGTACCTGTCCCGCGCCAGCGACCTGTTCGACGTTGCCGAGCACGGCGGTTCGGTGAGCGCCGGCCTGGCGAAGGTCCGCACCGAGCGCGTGCTGGTCGTGGGGGTGGAAACCGACAGCCTGTTCCCGGTTGCCCAGCAGCGCGAGCTGGCCACCGGCCTTGAAGCCCGCAACCGGGAAGTGCACTTCGTTGAGTTGCCCTCCATCCAGGGCCACGATTCCTTCCTCGTGGACATGGACCGCTTCCGGCCGGTGCTGGAGGCGTTCTTCGCAGGCTAGGGGTATTGAGGTAGCCTCATCCCGCTGTCTTCACCGGCCCCACCCCCCGCACCGTCGCCTCGATCACCCCATCCGCGACCCGCGCGGTGATGGCCTCGCCGGCCTTCAGCCGAGCGGCCTGGCGCACGACTTTACCTTGCGCATCCGCCACGATGGCGTAGCCGCGTTCGAGCGTGCTTAGCGGGCTCACGGTCTGCAGGCGTCCCGAGAGCACGGCGAGCCGGGTGCCGCTGGCGCTGAGTTGTGTGCGCACCGCGCCCGCCAGCCGCAGGCGGCTGCCGCCGAGGCGCTGGGCGGCGAGCTGGATGCCCAGCGCCGGTGACCGGCCCTGCAGGCGGACGAGGGCCTGGGTGAGGCGCAGCCGATCCCGGTTCACCTGGAGCCGCAGCGCGCCGGTCAGCCGCTGGCGGAGTTCATCCAGGTGCTGCGCCTGCTGGCGAAGCTGTACGCCCGGATGGCAGCGGGCCAGCCGCGCGGCCAGGGTGGCATAGCGGCTGGCCACAAGGCTGGCCGAGCGGCGCACCGCCAGCGCCAGCCGCCGGTCGAGCGTAGTGATCCGCCGCAGCCACTCGCGGCTGTCGGGGGCCACGATCTCCGCGGCCCCTGAGGGTGTCGGCGCCCGCACGTCGGCCACCAGGTCGGCGATGGTCACGTCCACTTCGTGTCCCACGCCGCTGATCAGCGGGATCGGACAGGCGGCGATGGCCCGCGCCACGATCTCCTCGTTGAAGGCCCAGAGGTCCTCGAGCGAGCCGCCACCCCGGGCCAGGATCAGCACATCGCACTCGGCGCGGGCCGCTGCGGTTTCCAGTGCCCGGACGATGTCGAACTTCGCCTGCTCGCCCTGCACCTGCACCGGGTAGATCAGCACGGGGATCGCCGGGAAGCGCCGGGCCAGGATGTGCAGGATGTCGCGGATGGCCGCCCCGGTGGGCGAGGTGATCACGCCGATGCGGCGGGGCAGGATGGGCTTGTCCCGCTTGCGGGCCTCGTCGAAGAGGCCCTCGGCGGCCAGCTTCTGTTTCAGTTCCTCCAGGCGGCGGCGCAGCAGGCCTTCGCCGGCGGCCTCGAGGTGGTCCACGATCAGCTGGAACTCGCCCCGGGCCTCGTAGAGGCTGACCCGGCCCCGGGCCAGCACCTGGTCGCCGTTGGCGACCGCCGGGGCCGCGCCACCGGCGCGGTTGCGGAACAGGGCGCAGCGCAGCTGGGCCTTGTCGTCCTTCAGTGAGAAATACAGGTGTCCGGAGCCGGGCCGGGCGAGATTCGAGACCTCACCTTCCACCCAGATCTGCGGCAGATCCTGCTCCAGCAGCTGGCGGACCAGGCGATTGAGCTGCGAAACCGAATAGACCGGGGGGTTGCCGGCGGGGCGCATGGGCGGTTTACCTGCTGGACGACGGTGCGTAGAATAAGCCATGCGTATCTCCCACGACGCCCTGACCTTCGACGACGTCCTCCTCCAGCCGGCCTACTCGGCCATCCTCCCCCGGGAAGCCGATCTCAAGACCCGCGTCACCCGCGAGATCGAGCTCAGTATTCCGTTGCTGTCCGCTGCGATGGACACGGTTACCGAGACGCGGCTCGCCATCGTGCTTGCCCAGGAAGGCGGCATGGGCATCATCCACAAGAACATGAGCCCGGCCGACCAGGCGAAGCAGGTGGCCCAGGTCAAGAAGTACGAGAGCGGCATCGTCAACGATCCGATCACGGTGCGCCCTGACCAGACCATCCGCGATGTGCTGGCCATCACCAGGGCCCACAACATCTCCGGTGTGCCGGTGGTGGACAGGGGGCGTACGGTGGGCATCGTCACCAACCGCGACCTGCGTTTCGAGACCCGGCTCGACGACCCGGTGTCCTCCGTGATGACGCCCGAGGATCGCCTCGTCACGGTGCGTGAAGGCGCCGACAAGAAAGAAGTGCTGGAGCTGCTCCACAAGCACCGCATCGAAAAGGTGCTGGTGGTGGCCGAGAACTTCCAGCTGCGCGGCATGATCACCGCCAAGGATTTCCAGAAAGCCAAGGATTACCCCCACGCCTGCAAGGATCACCGCGGCGCGCTGCGGGTCGGGGCCGC
Organism: uncultured Chromatiaceae bacterium; assembly: GCA_964407855.1. Taxonomy (GTDB): domain Bacteria; phylum Pseudomonadota; class Gammaproteobacteria; order Steroidobacterales; genus SHZI01. Next base: position 2,505 of record CAYOXI010000009.1, on the reverse strand, counting down.
CGTCGGCACGGGGGCCGATACCGCCGAGCGCGTCCGCGCGCTCATCGAGGCCGGCGTGGACCTGCTGATCGTCGACACGGCGCACGGCCATTCGAAGGGCGTACTCGATCGTATCGCCGCGATCAAGAAGGACTATCCGGCAATGCAGGTGGTGGGCGGCAATGTGGTTACCGCCGATGCGGCCCGGGCCCTCGTGGCAGCTGGCGCCGATGGTGTGAAAGTGGGTGTCGGACCGGGCTCCATCTGCACCACGCGTATCGTCGCGGGCGTGGGCGTACCGCAGATATCCGCCGTGGCTGCGGTCGCGGCTGCCCTCGACGGCACCGGCGTGCCGCTGATTGCCGACGGCGGCATCCGCTACTCCGGCGACTTCGCCAAGGCCATTGCGGCCGGCGCCCACTGCGTGATGATCGGCGGGCTCTTTGCCGGCACCGAGGAGGCACCCGGCGAAGTCGAGCTCTACCAGGGGCGCTCCTACAAGTCCTACCGCGGCATGGGCTCGCTGGGTGCGATGGCCCAGCGGCATGGCTCCTCGGACCGCTACTTCCAGGACGCGGCAGCTGAACTCGAGAAACTCGTGCCCGAGGGCATCGAAGGCCGCGTGCCCTACAAGGGCAGCCTGGCCACGATCGTCACCCAGCTGATCGGCGGCCTCCGCGCGGCAATGGGCTACACCGGTTGCACCAGCGTCGAGGAGATGCGGACCAAGCCCACCTTCGTGCGCATCACCGGCGCCGGCATGCGGGAAAGCCACGTCCACGACGTGACCATCGTCAAGGAGCCGCCCAACTACCGGACCGATTCGTGACGGCAGCCGACGCGACCACCGGTCGCATCCTCATCCTCGACTTCGGTTCCCAGTACACCCAGCTCATTGCCCGCCGGGTGCGGGAGGCAGGCGTCTACAGCGAGATCCTGCCCTGGGATGCTGCCCCCGGCGCGATCCGCGCCTTTGCCCCGGCGGGCGTGATCCTGTCCGGCGGACCGGAGTCGGTGGTGGTGGCCGCGCCGCCGAGGATTCCCGACGAGGTATTCCAGCTCGGCGTGCCGGTACTTGGCATCTGCTATGGCATGCAGGCGATGGCCGCCCAGCTCGGCGGCCAGGTGGAGCCCTCGGCCCACCGCGAATTTGGCTACGCGGCGGTTCAGCCGGCCGCCCCCAGCCGCTTGCTGGACGGACTCACCGGCGGCACCACGCTGAATGTCTGGATGAGTCACGGCGACCGCGTGGGCCGGCTGCCGCCCGGTTTCCAGGCGATTGCCAGCTCCGCCAACGCGCCGCTGGCCGGCATGGCCGACGAAAGCCGGCGCCTGTACGGCCTGCAGTTTCACCCGGAGGTCACCCACACGGAGCAGGGCCAGCAGATCCTCGAGCGCTTCGTGCGGGAGATCTGCGGCTGCCCGGACAGCTGGCGGGCCGGCAACATCATTGCCCGGGAGATAGCGCAGGTCCGGGCTGCGGTGGGTCGCGACCGGGTGCTGCTCGGCCTGTCCGGTGGTGTCGACTCGTCCGTGGTGGCGGCCCTGCTCCACGAAGCGCTGCGTGACCAGCTCACCTGCGTGTTCGTCGATACCGGCCTGCTCCGGCTGCACGAGGGCGACCAGGTGATGGCGGTGTTTGCCGAGCACCTGGGCGTGCAGGTGATCCGGGTGAACGCCGCGGAGCGCTTCCTGACCGCGCTCGCCGGCGTCGCCGATCCGGAGGAAAAGCGCAAGATCATCGGCCGCGTCTTCGTCGAGGTCTTCGATGAGGAGGCAGGCAGGCTCAGTGACGTGAAGTGGCTGGCCCAGGGCACCATCTACCCCGACGTGATCGAGTCGGCGGGCGCCAGCACCGGCAAGGCCCACGTGATCAAGTCGCACCACAACGTGGGTGGCCTGCCGGCGCAGATGAAACTGAAGCTGCTGGAGCCGATCCGCGAACTCTTCAAGGACGAGGTCCGGAAGATCGGCGTCGAACTCGGCCTGCCGCGCGAGATGGTCTATCGCCACCCGTTCCCGGGGCCGGGCCTGGGCGTGCGCATCCTCGGCGAAGTGCACCGCGAATACGCCGACCTGCTGCGCCAGGCGGATCACATCTTCATCGAAGAACTGCGGCGTGCAGGCCTCTACGACCAGGTGAGCCAGGCCTTCGCGGTATTTCTCCCCGTGCGTTCCGTCGGCGTGATGGGCGACGGCCGCCGCTACGACTGGGTGATTGCGCTCCGGGCCGTGGAAACCATCGACTTCATGACCGCCCGCTGGGCCCATCTGCCTTACGACTTCCTCGACCATGTCTCCCGGCGCATCATCAACGAGACCCCCGGCATCTCCCGGGTGGTCTATGACATTTCGGGGAAGCCGCCGGCGACGATCGAGTGGGAGTGATTCGATAGCGTTCAGGGGCTATCGGGGACTATCGCTACATACTTTCACGCGTCACGGGTGCGCATTGCCACGATTCTGACTGGGCGGGGCGCGGCGCATGGTGGAGACGGCGGCGCTGCTGGTGGACGAGGTCCTGCC